>JAFOMZ010000142.1 GCA_017421125.1 Solobacterium sp. | reverse complement strand
GGAAGACCGCTTTGTTTCGTTCCAAGTATATCACCGGGTCCTCTTAACCGTAAATCCTGATAAGAGATTTCAAAACCGTTTGTCGTTTTTTCCAGGATTTCAAGACGTTCCAGGACTTTCTCATCCTGTGAACCAGTCAGCAGCCAGCAGTATCCCTGCTCGGAGCCTCGCTGGACCCTGCCGCGCAGCTGATGGATCTGGGACATGCCGAAACGGTCAGCATCATAGATGATCATGCCGGTCGCATTGACGACATTCACACCTACCTCAACGACTGTTGTGGACACAAGAACCGAGATCCTGCCTGATTCAAAATCATTCATGATCTGCTGCTTCTCTTCGGAAGACATTCTTCCATGCAGCAATCCGACACGGTACTTTTCACCGAACAGTTTCTCCAGACTGGCAGCCGTATCGTTCACGTTCCTGGCATTGAATTCTTCATTTTTTTCTACCGCGGCACAGATCACATACAACTGTCTGCCGCGTTCAAGGAGCTGATATATATCATCGAGAACAGAACGGAAACTGTTCTCCCTGATCAGTTTTGTGATGACCTGTTTCCTGCCTGCCGGCATCGTTTCGATCGTACTGATATCCATGTCCCCATAGAGTGTCGAGGCAAGCGTACGCGGGATCGGCGTAGCGCTCATCAGCAGGAAATCAGCTTTCTCTCCTTTTGCCCGCAGTGCCTTGCGCTGTTCCACGCCGAAGCGCTGCTGTTCGTCCGCAATCACAAGACCGAGATCGGCGAATTCTACGCGTTCCTGTATCAGGCTGTGCGTCCCGATCAGGATGTCTGCCGTACCTGTTCTGACTTCTTCCAGAACTTCCAGCTGCTGTTTTGCGTTCATTCCTGCATACAATGCCCTGACTCTGACACCTGCACTGCTCAATAAAGAAGAGATGTTTGCTTCATGCTGGGAGGCAAGGATCTCAGTCGGTGCAAGCAGCGCTGCCTGCTGTCCCGATAATACACAGGCATACATGGCGATCGCCGCTACAAGTGTTTTCCCGCATCCGACATCTCCCTGCAGAAGCCGGTACATGCAGCGGTCGCTGGTCATATCAAGGAAGATATCCTGCAGCACTTTGATCTGGTCCTCCGTCATTTTGTAAGGAAGTCTGTCGATCAGCTGCTGTATTTTTGCCGTATCAAATGATTTGCCCTGTTTCATCATGACAAACTGAGTTTCCCTGTTCAGGAGGATGCTGACAAAAAAGATCAGGAATTCTTCATATTTCAGTGTTCTGTATGCTTTCTGGACATCTTCTTCACTGCGCGGCTCATGTACAAAGCGCAGCGCATCTTTCCGTTCCAGCAGACGGTATCTGTCCATCAGCTCTCCGGGAACGATATCCCTGATCTCCACAGCACTCATTACTTTCCGGATGATGTTGCGGATATCTTTCTGCGTGATGCCTTCTTTCACGGAGTATACAGGTGTGATCGGATCGATCTCTGCCATCGGCTTTTCCTGATAGCTCATGGCTGTGACTTTGTCCTTGCCGTTATACACACCGGAGATCGTAATGATCTTATTCAATGGAAGCTGCTTTGCCCATGGACGGTTAAAGATCGATACATGCAGGATCCTGTCAAATGCCATGACGTCAAAGCTGCATACACTCTTTTTCACGCCGAAACGGAATGTCCGTACACTGCTGATGACTTCTGCTTCAAATGTCACCTTGTCTTTGATCTTCCATTGGGAATAGTCATCCTGTTTCATCATTTCATATCTGTAGGGATAGTACCTCAGTACATCCTCACTGTCATAAATATGAAGTGCGTTCAGTTTTTCAATCTGTTTCTTTGTCAGCTTCAGCTGTTTTGCGTTCAGATCCATATGAACATTATACCAAATACTCAATTATCCTGATGAATGAACAATGAAAAACGGCCGTTTCCGACCGTTCTGTACATTTGTCTTATTCAGCTCCGATGATGAAGGAATATACCGGCTGTCCGCCGTCTTCAGCATCCAGATCGACTTCGAATGTTTCTTCGATGTATGCCTGTACTGCCTCAAATTCTTCTTCCGTGACATCTTCACCTTTGATCAGTGTGATGATCTCAGTGTCTTCGTCACAGATCTGATCGAGCAGCTTCTTTGTGGCAGTGACCTTGTCCGGATCCGTCAGGACGATATCCTTCTCAAGCAGTCCCATGAAGTCTCCTTCATGGATCTCCCTGCCTTCAACGACTGTATCCTTGATGGAATAAGTGACCTGTCCAGTTTTAACAGAAGCTACTGCCTCGCTCATCGTATTGAGGTTTGTTTCCGTATCACCTTCCGGATTGAACGCCATGCATGCGCTGAGTCCCTGAGGGATCGACTTTGTCTCAATGACGATGACGTCCTTGCCTTCGGACACTTCTGCAGCCTGCTTGGCAGCCATGATAATGTTCGAGTTGTTCGGGAGGATGAATACGTGTCTTGCATTGAGTGAACTGATCGCGCTGACAAAATCCTCGGTTGAAGGATTCATCGTCTGGCCGCCGGATACGACGACATCAGCTCTGTAGTCTGTAAACAGCTTTTTCAGACCATCTCCGGCTGCGACAGTAATAATGCCGTATTCCTTTTCTTCCTGTACTTCAGGTGCTTCTTTTCTGATCTCGAAGATGGAAGGTCTTGCCTGTTTTGAGAGTCCGTAGACCTGTACTTCTTCGAATTCACCATAGCGCTGTCCCTGGTTCAGAACATCACCGGGAAGCCTTGTATTGATCCTGACTTTGACTGTATTGTCATCCCTGATCAATGTCAGCTCGTTGCCGAGTTTTTCCAGTACGCTGCGGACTTTATCATCGTTGTACTGAACAGCGCCGCGCTCTGACAGATTGACGATGAATTCAACACAGTATCCGGATTCCTGTACTGCTGTACCGGATGTCTTCTGACCGCCTTCTTTTTCAGAGCGGACAGGATTTCCGTGCAGATAAGCCCGGAAGCCTTCAAATACACAGAGAAGACCGCTGCCGCCTGAGTCAACAACACGTGCTTCCTTCAGTACGGGGAGCAGTTCCGGTGTATGGTCAAGCGATACCTTGGCAGCCGCGCATAATGTATCCATATAGTCAACAAGCGCAGCTTCAGGATTCTCATTCAGATATGCATCAGCCTGTTCCGTCGATTCTCTGACGACTGTCAGGATCGTACCTTCAACAGGTCTCATGACAGCCTTGTAAGCCATCTTGGAACCGGAAAGGAAAGCATTAGAAAGATCCCTGACACTCAGTTCATCCAGTGACTGTACTTCCTTGGAGAAGCCGCGGAAGATCTGTGAAAGGATGACACCGGAATTGCCGCGTGCACCCATCAGGAGTCCTCTGGAGAATGTTTTCGCGACGACCGGTAAAGATTTGCTGCCGCTCTTGACGGCTTCAGCGATACCGTTGGAACTTGTCAGAGACATATTTGTGCCGGTATCTCCGTCAGGTACCGGGAATACATTCAGCGCATTGATCTCTGACTGATGATTATTCAGGTTATTATTGCCGGACTCAAGCATTTCCAGCAGGGTTGTACCGTTTAACTTATCCATAATCGATCACCTTTCAGTTCATTACCTGAACGCCCTGAACAAACACGTTGACAGAGGAAATATTCTCCGCAAGCGAGTTTTCAAGTACATATTTCACTTTTTTCTGTGCTTCCTGTACAACTTCGGAGATCTTTACGCCGAAGCTTACGATAATGTAAAGGTCGATTGCCAGACCGCCTTCTTCATGACGTACGACAACGCCTTTTGTATAACTGCCCTTTTTCAGCAGTTCTGCCCAACCGTCTTTGAGAACCTGTTTTGAAGCCATACCGACAACACCGTAGCATTCCGTGATCACACTGCCTACCAATGTAGCTACAGCTTCCGATGATACTGTGATATTGCCGTAATCTGTTTTCTTTTCGACTGTCATGGTTATACTCCTTATTCGAAAAAATATTATATCAGAAGACACGATGTTTTCAAAATATCAGCCCTGTTCTCCGCCTGATTCTCCGTTTTCTTCTGTCTGTGTTTCTTCTCCTGTTTCTCCGGACTCTTCACCGGCTTCTTCACCGGTTTCTTCCCCGCCTTCTTCAGTAGTTTCTTCCGGCTCTTCAGTAGGGATCACCAGTTCGCCGGTCTTGTAATATCCTGCATGATAGTTTGCGTCAAAGTCAGGATCACGCTGGTCTTCACCTTTTTCGTTGATCGGGATCAGGATATAATTTCCGTTCTCATCCAGGAAATAGAATCCGTTGGCATCCTGATAATAATGCTTGACCACACGGTCGCCGTATTTATTCAGGATGTAGTCACCGTCCGCGTTCATCCAGTACTCATGCTCGATCGGCACTTCGTCCCAGGGACATGCTCTGGCGGAGACCATCATCCGTTCATCAGCCTTGCCGCTTTCTACCGTGTACAGGCAGTAATCCTTGTTCTCTACCTGGCTGATCATGCGGTAATATTCATTCAGCGGTTTTGTATAGAAATATCCGGAGAATACATATGTGCCGTCACGCATCTGGAACTGGATGGCTTCATCATCATATTTCAGCGCATACTGGTGGATCTCAGCGACATCTTCAATGATCATCTGATCGATCGCCTTGAGCGCGTTGACAAGAAGATGCGTCTGTTCCTCTTCTTCAAATCCGGTGATATAAGGGATCCTGGAAACGACCGGCATATAATTGGATGTCAGCTCTGTCTGTGTCTCGTCATCAAACAGGATGTACGCAACATCACCGGAATATCTGTATCCAAGCGGACGTTTTTCGGTGACGGAAATATGAATGGCATTGCTGTCCATCATTTTGATATTCACGGAATCGATCATCGGATCTGCCTTGATCCGCTTTTCAACGGTAAACGGGAATGTCAAGTAATATCTGGAATCGGAACTGATCCCTGCGAGAGATTCGATATACTTCGACTCAAGATATTTGTTTCCGCTGACCGAGATCGCCCGGACCCTGCTGGCGGGTGACAGGTAATAGATCACGACAATGAGAAAAACAGATAAGAACAGCGCACCGGCAAACAGTTTCCCGCGCGCGGCTTCAAATCCTTCGTTGTCATTTTTGATCTCACGTTCCCTGAACAGCTGTTCTACGCCGTTGGGGATATTCCTGAAATCTTCGAGTGTTTTTGTCTTATCTAATCCCAATTGAATTTCTCCACTTCCATATGAAGATCGATGCCGAACTGACTGCGGACTTTTTCCTGGATCTCCTGTACAAGTTCAAGATAATCGGATGCTTTCGCACAGTTCTCGTTAACAATGAAATTGACATGCTTTTCGGAGACCTTTGCGCCGCCGATCGTTCTTCCGCGGTAGCCGATCCCTTCGATCAGCTTCCATGCTGCGCTGTTCTCCGGATTGCGGAATACGCTTCCTGCGCTTGGTTTGTCAAGCGGCTGTGAGGAGATCCTGCGTTCCCGTCTGTTATCCATCAGTGAACGGATCTCATCAATATTGCCCGGTACCAGCTTCATCTTCACACCGGCTACGATCCAGTCATTGTGCTTCTGGAATATGCTTGAGCGGTATCCGAACATGCAGTCTTCTGCTTTGATCCATTCAAGTACACCATCACGGTATACAAATACTTCTTTCAGTACTTCGCTCATTGAGCTCTTATAGGCGCCGGCATTCATAAATACTGCACCGCCGATCGTTCCTGGAATTCCGCTTGCGAATTCCAGTCCTGAAAGGCCGTGTTTGGCGGCTGCATATGACAATGCGATCAGGGAGCAGCCTGCTTCAGCTGTCACCTCATCATCACTGAAATAATATGCGTCCATATGTCTGTCCAGACGGAGGACAACACCGTTAAACGGCTGGTCGGAACATAAGAGGTTCGAGCCTTTCCCGAACACCTTAAAAGGAACGTTCTTTTCCTTCAGCATCTTCATAATGGCATCCAGAGCGATCGTATTCTCAGGATAAACGACGTACTTAGCCGGTCCGCCGATATGAAGTGTTGTCATGCTGGACATCGGAACCTCAGTTTCAACAATGGCATATTCTGAAAGTTCTTTTAACAATTCATCCATGTACGCTCAGCTCCTCCATCCATTCAATCATACGATAAGCGGCGTCCCTTTTTCCGAGGGATTTCGCCTGTTCACTCAGTTTTGCCCGTTTTTCACGGTCTGCCATCAGTCCGTTCAGTGTCCTGGCAAGTTTCTGCGCACTCAGATCCTTTTCCTCGATCATGACCGCAGCATTCTTATTCACCAGCTCAAGGGCATTCATGACCTGGTGGTTGTTCGGAACATAGGGACTTGGTATCAGGATCGCCGGTGTTCCGATCGCCGTGATCTCACACATCGTAGTCGCCCCTGCCCTGACCACAGCACAATCGCACTGCTTCAGCATCTGCACGCCGTCAACATATTCCATTACATGGATATTTTCCCTGCCGGCATTCTGATATACATAGTCATTTGCCTTGCCTGCCGCGATCACGACCTGATAATCATCAAACAGCGCACAGGCTTCATCGATGACTTTGGATACGCTGGATGATCCGAGCGAACCCATCATCATCACAACAAACGGTTCCTGCTTCAGACCATAGCGTTCAAGGATCGTGCAGTCCGTTTCCTTTTCACATGCAAGCGTCGCTTCCGGATTCCCGTATAATCTTGTCTTCTTTTCCGGGAACTGCTTCAAAGATGTCTCATAGCATCCTACGATCCCATCTGCATATCTTCCCAGCAGCGCATTTGCTTTTCCTGCATAGGAATTCTGCTCATGGATCATCGTAGGAATATGCAGCCGGTGTGCTGCCATGATCAAAGGAACACTGATATAGTTTCCGAAACCTACGCAGATGTCGGGCTTCTCTTCTTTCAGCAGCTTTCTGCAGTAGCGCTCTGCCTTTACAAGAGACAGAAAAGACTTCAGTTTAGCACTGATCCCGCCGTTCATCCCGGTCATTTCCAGTCCGGTAAACCGGTATCCGAGTTCCGGGATCATTCTGGCTTCCATCCTGTTAGAGGATCCGAAAAACATGATCTCACAGTCCGGATATACTTTTTTCAATATTTCAGCAAGCGCCGTCGCCGGATAGATATGTCCGCCGGTACCGCCTGTCGCTATCATTACTTTTTTCATAACCTGTTAATTCATTCTATCACAGATCAGTTTACAGAAACTGACCATACCGTCAAAACGTTCAACATTCTGACAGATAGCGATTATAGCACACATATTGTCTGAAGGGCTATACAGAAAATGGAGTCAGCCTGAGGACTGATCTCCATCGTCTTTTATTCTATTCCTGCCATTCTGAAGATAGCTTCACGCAGTTTGTCGATGCCTGTCCGGTTGAGGTTGCTGGCGGCATATGCGCTGCTTTTTGCAATATTCAGTGTCTCGCAGATCTGCTTGATGCTTTTCAGCTGCTGTGAATAGCTGAGCTTGTCACATTTCACACAGGCTGCGATCACCGGCAGATGGACTGCTCTGGCAAACTCGATCATTGTCAGATCATCGCTGTTCGGGATTCTTCTGGCATCCAGCACCAGGACCATGCCTTTGAGCTGTTTCCTTTCGTTGAAATACGGCTCCAGGATATCGGAGAATGACAGTACGCTTCTCGTACCGCCGGAAGCATATCCGTAACCAGGCGCGTCCGTGAATATGACCTTTCCGTCGACCTCAAAGAAGTTCAGCAGCTTTGTCTTGCCGGGTGTCTTTCCGGCATATGCTACATTCTTCCTGTTCGTCAGTGAATTGATCAGGGAACTCTTGCCGGCATTTGACCTGCCGGCAAAGATGATCTCAGGCAGCTCTGAATCAGGCCACTGCGATGCTTTCGCAGCACTGTTCAGAAATCTGATCTCATGATATTCCATCAGCGCACCAATGCTTCTTTCAGAACCTGGGACATCGTCTCAACAGGTACGAATTTGATGCTTTCACGGACTGCTTCAGGCACGTCATCCAGATCCCTGACATTCATCTTCGGAATCAGGATCTTCTTGATGCCTGCTCTGTGGGCAGCCAGAGATTTTTCTCTCAGGCCGCCGATCGGCAGTACATTGCCTCTCAGTGTGACTTCACCGGTCATCGCGAGATCCGCATGGACGGGTGTATCCCTCAGAGCGGAAACAAGTGCTGTCGTCAGTGTAACACCGGCTGAAGGTCCGTCCTTGGGAACAGCCCCTTCCGGAATGTGGATATGGATGTCATGTGAATCGAAGAATTTCGGATCGATACCGAGTTCTTTGGCATGTGCCTTTACATAGTCAAGCGCGATCGCTGCGGATTCTTTCATGACATCTCCGAGTTTTCCCGTCAGTACCATATTTCCTTTGCCTTCAAAGTAATTGACTTCGATGGAAAGAACGTCACCGCCGAATGATGTATATGCAAGACCTGTAACAACGCCTACCTGGTCGTTCTTTTCTTTGACACCGTATTCAAAGATCTCTTTTCCAAGCCACTGATTGATCAGCTTCTGGTTAACTGTGACACTCTTCTTGTCATCGTTCAGGATGGCAAGAACAGTCTTTCTGCACAGTGATGCGATCGTACGTTCCAGCTGTCTTACACCTGCTTCTCTGGTGTAGTGACGGATCAGATAGAGGATCTCCTTTTCTCTGAGCTTGAACTGTGATGCGTGCAGGCCATTTGCCTTCAGCTGTTTCGGGATCAGGTGATCCTGGGCAATATGGACTTTGTCGATCTCTGTATAGGAAGGAAGCTCGATGATCTCAAGACGATCCTGCAGAGGTGCGGGAATGTTGTCGAGATAGTTGGCTGTTGCGATGAACATGACCTTTGAAAGATCATACGGTTCTTCCAGATAATGATCGGAGAAGAATGAATTCTGCTCGGGATCAAGTACTTCCAGAAGCGCATCACTCGGGTCGCCTTTATAGTCAGCTCCCATTTTATCGATCTCATCGATCAGGAACAGCGGATTGATGACGCCTGCCTTTTTCATGCCCTGGATGACACGTCCCGGAAGTGAACCGAGATATGTTCTTCTGTGGCCTCTGATCTCTGCTTCGTCACGGACACCGCCCAGGCTCATCTTGACAAACTTTCTGTCAAGACTTCTGGCAATGCTCTTGGCAAGTGATGTTTTGCCGACGCCCGGAGGACCTACAAGACAAAGGATCGGGCTGTTCAGGTTTCCTGTCATCTGTTTGACGGCAAGATACTCCATGATGCGTTCCTTGACCTTTTTCAGGCCGTAGTGATCTTCATCAAGGATCTTCTTGACTTCCTTCAGATCCTGATTGTCTTCCGTGCTCTGCCACCAGGGAACCTTCAGGAGCCAGTCAAGATATGTACGGGAAACGGATGCTTCGCCGGATCCCGGAGGCAGCATTTCATAGCGTCTCAGTTCTTCTCTTGCCTTTTCCTTGACATGATCCGGATACGGGTTCTTTTCGATCATTTCCCGCATCTGTTCGGTGTCATCGGACATGCTGGTCGTATCACCGAGTTCTTCTTTGATCGCCTTGAGCTTTTCCCTCAGGTAGTATTCCTTCTGGCCGTCATCGATGTGTTCCTTGACCCTGTCGTTGATCGTCGCTTCGATCTGGCTGAAGCGCTGCTGCTTTTCCAGTTCGGCAATGATCATCAGCATTCTTTCGTTGACATCAAGTGTTTCCAGAAGCTTCTGCCTGACGGATGTATCCATCGGGAAATACTGGGAGATCTGATCTGTCAGCGTGATCGCGGATACGCCGCGTGTCAGCTGTGAAATGACCTCTGCAGGGAATGAACTGCTCAGGTTGCTGAAGCGTTCAAACTCGGAAATGATCCGTTTGACGAGCGCCATTTCTTCCATCTGACTGCCCTGGACATCATTCAATACTTCAACATCAGCCACCATCATGTCACTGTTGTTGTCCAGCTTGACAAGTCTTGCACGCTTCATTCCGGTGAATGTAACACGCATGAATCCTTCCTTGCGGCGGACGATCTTGATCTTGCTGAGTGTTCCCATGCGGTAGAGATTTTCTTCCTTGGGATCATCAACCATGATGTCATTCTGGCATACGACCCATACCATGGAATCAAAGGACTGTGAAGAAGTATTCACAGCATTGATCGATTTCGTACGTCCGACCTCGATCATGGAATCAAGACCGGGGAACAGGATGATCCCTCTCGTCGCAACGACAGGAACTCTTACAATAGATTCATTACTCATTGAGTACCTCCTGTTATCGATAAACAATAACCCTTTTGGATAAAATAAGACGCCGGGCGTCTTATTTTATTAAATTCGGTTTTATTCTGCTTCAGCAGGTGCTTCGGCAGGTGTTTCAGGTTCTTCAGCAGGCACACCCTTTGCGTTCTTCTTAACGAAGTCATATGCCTTCTGAGATCTGATATCTGTCACCAGCATGTCACGGTCAACGAGTTCTTTGACACGTTCGACCGGCATCTGATACATTTCAGACAGATTCTGATATTCTTTGTCGACTTCTTCATCTGTCAGTTCGAGGTTTTCAGCTTTTCCGATCGCTTCAAGGACAAGGCGCATCTTGACGGACTTCTCGGATTCCTCACGGAAGCTTTCCTTCAGCTGTTCAGCTGTCTGTCCCATCATCTGCAGATAGCCTGTCAGAGACATGTTATACTGCTGCAGCTGTGACTGGAGCTGCTGTACATGATTCTGGATCTCATCCTCGATCATGACTTCAGGGATATTGACTTCAGCGTTGTCGCTGACACGTCTGAACAGATCTTCATCTGCATCTCTTGTAGCGATCTGTTTTTTGCTGTCTTCGAGACGTTTTCTGACAAGTGCTTTCAGATCATCAACTGTTTCCACGCCCGGAGCGTTGACATCCTGAGCAAAATCGTCATCCAGTTCAGGAAGAACCTTTTCTGTTACTTCATTGACCTTGACCTTGAATACGACTTCTGCGCCTGCAAGATCTTCAGCATGGTAGTCTTCGGGGAATGTCAGGTTCAGATCTTTTTCTTCGCCTGCCTTAACACCTACCAGCTGCTCTTCGAAACCTGGGATGAAGCTTCCGCTGCCCAGCACAAGCTTGTATCCTTCAGCGGAGCCGCCTTCGAATGCTTCCTCGCCTTTGAATCCCTTATAATCAATGTTGACTGTGTCACCCATTGCTGCGGGACCTTCTTTTGTAACGATATCGGAATACTGTTCACGCATACGGTTGATCTCCTTATCGAAGTCCTCATCCGTAACTGTTGTATCGCCCATGTTGTAATCAAGGCCTTTGTATTCGCCGAGCTTGACTTCAGGCTTGACTGTGAGCTTGAAGATCAGTTCTGCACATTCATCATTCAATGTTCCGAGATCCAGTTCGGGTCTTGCGACCAGTTCCAGATTGTTTGCTTTGACTTCTGCCTGCAGTACATCATTTGCGACTGCATCGACTGCTTCGTAATATACCTGCTGTCTGGGGATCCTTTTTTCAAGCATCTTTCTGGGTGCTTTTCCTTTTCTGAATCCGGGCAGTTCGATCGTCTTTGCGATCTTGTTGAATGCCTTATCACAAGCCTTTGTCCAGACCTCTCCCTCTACTTTAGCGACGAGCTCGCCGGTTGAATTCTCTTTCAGTGTCCAAGTTGACATTTGTTGAAGCTCCTTTCATCTATAATTACCTGTCCAAGTATAACAAAATTCATCATGAACTGCTACACTTTTAACAGCGATATCTGCTTTCATTTAGCACTCGCACCTGAAACCTGCTAAAATCATACACAATGGTTTTAGCACTGTCAACAGTTGACTGCTAAATTTTCATATTTTTTGCAGAAGATCCGTTTCCCTGCTGTTCTGATGAATTTTTGTTTCTGAATTGATATTTCGTTAGGTCATTATGACCTTGCATGTATGATCTGTTCTGCCCTGCGGTATGTCTCTCCGTCATCCATCAGTTCACTGACCTGGCGGATCGCTTCCAGTGCGATGTATGATGCCTCTTCTGTTTCGTAGGAGAGCGGAAGATAGAGATATGCCTGATGTACGAGCACAGACCTTGCCATTTCCAGCATTGCGGGATCTTTTCCGATCAGCTCATCCAGCATGCCAAGGGCTTCACGGAAGCCGGAACTTTTGCTGACGGGAGTTACAGCGTCGCCCCAGAATGTATATTCCATACCGTCTTTGACGATAATGAATTCTTCCTGGATCTCCTGTTCGGCGATCGCGTCAATGAGAAGCGCGGCAGCTTCCGGAAGCGGATCTTCCCTGAGATACGCTCTGATCTCTTCACTGCATCCGCGCAGATTCCTGTCAGAGAGCTGCTGTGCGGCAGTCAGCTGGCTGACGGGTCTGCCCTTCAGCATGCTCAGCAGTTCATCCTCAGATCTTTCATAGGATGTTTTTTTGTCGGTTTTCGCGTAAACGGCATCCTTCTGCAGTTTCCTGAGCTCCTGTTCAATTTCCGGCGGAATATAGGGCATTGCCATTTCTTTCCGGATCAGGAACAGAGCTTCATCTGCTTCGCCGTTCTTTGTCAGCTGTCTGATCTCATCAAGGATCTCATCATAATAGCCGCTCATAATAACCTCGCAAATAAAGAAAAAGCGTCCTGGGAGGGATTCGAACCCGCGACCACTCGCTTAGAAGGCGAGTGCTCTATCCAACTGAGCTACCAGGACAGCAGAACTATAATATCAGAAGTGTTTTCTGATTTCAAGCGTTTCATATTCCATTCTTTTTGTTTCTATATGGTCTTCGTATAGTTTGACGATCATATAGGTAGGTCTTGAACCGTCACGGTTATAGCGGACACTCCCGGGATTGAGCAGAATGATACCGTCCGATTCAATTTCAGTATACATATGGGTATGACCGAAAAACACGATCTGGCAGCCCATATTCTTTGCGCGCTTTACCAACGGCGCAACATTGCGCCAATACATATCATGATGTCCATGGCATAAAAGTATCCTGTACTTGCCGATCTGAACAGTCAGATACTCAGGCAGGTCACCGTAGTAGTCATTGTTTCCCCGGACACACGCATATCCCTGAAGCATCCGCTTGGGAAACTCACTGTCTCCAAGGTGGAAAAAATAGTCTGCTTCCTTGGAATATACCTGCCTGAGTCTGACGATCGGTTCTTCCAAACCATGATTGTCGCTGACAGCGACGATTTTAACGGGCCATTTCATGGCAGACATTATAACCCAAAATGCATTAGGCTGCTATCTTTTTCGGAAAACCTCTGTCACAGGCTGTGATCTAACACATTTCCGTCTGAACATGCTTCCTGCTTCATCGACAGATAACTGCATTACGTACTGTAATGCCCGACATAGCTGTCTCCGCAGGCTTGAGTTTGTAAGACTGACCGATTCCGAAGTGGCCTCACCGTATGGTCAGTCTGCTGATTTCACATATCCTGATCAGTTGATCAATTATGTATGTGAATGATTGCTGTACTGTCTACAGACAGCTTCCTGCTGCACTGCAGCAGGATATCTTATGTTTTGATGCTTATTTGACGACGAGTTTTCATCAGGCTGCCTCCTGTATTGATCTTCTGAGTATCATTCTGCTTTTTCTCAGGTACTTTAATATACATATATGGATCGGCAGTTTCCACGAAATATTTTGAAAAACCGTGTCATCATTCTTATGTAAATCATCTGTGTTTTGTTATAAAATGATTACAGGTGATGATTATGAACTTGAATTTATATCCGTTTAATATATATATCCTCTATGCAGCGATCGTTCTGCTGATCGTTTTTCTGATCCTGACTGTAGTAAAAGCTATGCCTCTGCTGAGGGCTGTAGGTAATCTGAAACAGCCGCTTGACCAGATGTCACTCAGGGTTGCTGATGTCAGCGACAAGGCTGGCAAAGTTACCTCCATGATCAACGGCATCGTTTCCACTGTCAAAAAAGTCGTGCCTGTGCTCGTACTCCTGAGCCTGGCAAATGAGATCTACCAGGACTCTGATGAAGACGGTATCAAGGAATTCGGCAAGAGCACTGTCAAAGCGATCCAGAAACAGCAGGACGAAAAGAAACTTGCCAAGAGCATTGCCAAGCTTCTGAAATAACTGTAATCGTTCTTATATATAAACAATGCACTCAGACATTGCGGCCTGAGTGCTTTTTTTTGTTTATCCGGTTCTTATAATGAGTATTTACTCATGCGTTGTTGAACTGATATCCCCTTCCCCAGCGTCTTTTGACAAATTCGGGACGTGAGGGATCGTGTTCGATCTTTTCTCTGATGTGCCTGATGTGCACGGCGATCACCGGACGGCATTCAAACGGAACTGCCTGCCAGACATACTGGTACAGTTCTTCCGGGGAAACACATGTTTCGGAATGGCCGATCAGGTAATCAAGGATGTCGAATTCCCTGGGAGTCAGATGAACTGTTCCCTGCGGTGTTTCAGCTGTACGGCTGTCGTGATTGAGAATAATGTTCATATTTCACCTCCAGGCTTAATTCTGCCTTCATACTGAAACACGGATTTTTGGTGGGTCACGTCACATAAAAATTGAAAAAAAAAAGTCCTAATTTGCACTGCGTTGGTGATAAACCGTTTATTTGCTGAGTTTTTTGACATTACATTGCGATATTTCACCACGCGTGGCGAATTTAGTGCCATATTGATGAATAAATCGATCTTCTCGTATCGATCTTTTGGCTCTGTCAGTATGAATGAAATCAGATTCATCCAGTGCTGAAGATTGTCTCTGTTATATCCACCATGTGATCGCATGAAACGTTTAGCAAGTGAGTGGATCTCATTGATCGGATCCAACGGATTCTCATCATCCGGCAGCTTCTTCAACAGATCGGAGTCATATTCTTCATGTGTCAGATTCAGTCTCTCAATCAGGATGCGATGCGACTTTTCTCCGTCATGTATCAAATGGGATTCGGGCTTGATATGAGTTCCCAATGCGCTCCAGGTGCTTTTGAATGAAGGTTTGGATGTGCTCTCACATATTAGAAGAATATGACCTGCTTCATCATAAGCTGCAGCCACACACAACTTGTTTCTGGATATGCCCCTGTATTCCTTACCGTTCTCTTTCAGTCTCTTCTTTGATTCAACAACAGTGAAGAATGTCTCATCCAGAAATACATTGCCTTCAAGGACTATGTCCTTCTGTAAGTCTTCCAGAACTGCAAAAACCTTAAAAAGCCAATATCTGCCTGTAGAATATGCATTCCGATTATCCCTGGCGCTGGTGGTAATTGAATGAAATTCAAACAGATGGATCAGATACTCAATCCATTCGGAGACCGGTATTTTCCGATCTTCAAAGATCGTTCCTGTCAAAGCAGAGAAAGAATGGCAACAATCCTTACAGAAATAACGCTTAATTCCATTTCTGTATTTGCCGTAAGAAATGACTTTCACTGAGCCACACAGCCGACAGGAAATCACTTCAACAGAATTGATCAAAGCCACTTCTTCGATTGACGAAGATCTGTGTTTGGCATCATACCATTCGTGTACGGTTGCGCTGATCAGTTTCCGAGACAGAGAATCCCCCTGTGTATGATCCCACGGGAGATACTTCAAAGAGCTTCCCCAAGAGGAAGCGTCGTCCTTATATTTACACATAGTTTGGCGGTCGGAGCTTTCAGGAATGAATTAACGGACCGCCAAGCCCTAGCATTAATTCATTCCTGAAAGGTTCCTAGGTGTTCCCTTTCAAAGAACGAATTAATTATATCCCTAACAACGTTGTTTACCAACGCAGTGCAAATTAGGACTTAAAAAAAATAAAAACCGGTATTCGCGCGAATACCGGCTGTTGACGTTTAGCCGCCGTAAATGCTTTCCGGTTTGACTCTGCATGGTGCTCCGGCACCGTTTTCGCAAAGTCTGTTCAGTGCGGCAGAGCCCCATCCGCATCCGAATGAGAAATCACCGTTCCATGTCTGTGCATAGTTTGTAAAGTCAGCTGCACTTCCGAGGAAGAATATCTCTATATGACAGTGCGGACCTGTACTGTTGCCCGAACTTCCCAAAGCTCCTATGGCATCTCCAGCCATTACGATACTTCCTGTAGCGATCGGTGTTCCTGCAAGCAGATGCAGATATTTGATCGCGTAGAGTCCTCCGTTGACCTTTGTCAGCAGATAGACCTGGTTGCCGCCGCCCTGTGAACCGTTGCGGTTCTGGGCTCCGCAGGAACTTCCAAGCTCACCGTACGGACATCCGTCCTGGCTCTTCAGGACAACGCCGTTGCCGATCGCTACGACTGTTGAGCCGAGCGGTCCGGCAAAGTCTGCCCCGAGATGCACGCCGCCTGATGCGTAGTGCCAGGTCCCAGCTTCAGGATTGATGCCCACACCCGGTACCGGATAATTCCAGCCGCTGCTGGCAGTTACCTGGTTCAGCTTCTCCGTAATGCTGCGCATCATTTCACGGATACTTTCGATATCGCCTGCGATCGTATTTCCCTGCGCTTCAAGGTTGGCACTCTGTTTCCTGTATTCTTCCTGGATGACCTGTGCCTGATATTTCAGTGCAAGGATCGAATTCTGACGTGCAACGACATCCTGCTTTGCTACATCAAGTTCCGCCTTTGCTTTTTCAAGTTCTTCTTTGTCTTCATTGAGTTTTGCGATCTCTTCAGCCAGTTCGCGCATGACTTCTTCATCATAACCGGTGATATCTGACAGACCGTTGATCACCCTGATCAGGTCTGAGAATTTCCGTACACCCATGATGACATCCAGAAACTGGTTGAGTCTCATCGTCTCCTGTGAGATCTCCATTCGTTTTTGGATCTTCTCTTCAGTCTCTGTAATGTCAGCTTCTCTCTGATCGATATCAGCCTGTTTTTCGTCGATCTCTGCCTGCTTTGTCTCGATCTTATAATTCAGATCGTAGATCTCGCCGTTCAATGCATCTGCCTGTGACTGGTATCCGCTGACCTGACGCGCGTAGTACACAACGTTCTCGGCGATCGCTGCACGCTGTGCTTCGATCTCCTCAAGCTGCTTTTTCAGCACATCACTCTGCGCGGACATATAGTCCATATAAGCACTGCAGCTTTTCTTTTCAGACTGCGTCAGCGGCAGAAGCCCCGAACACAGATTCGACCAGTATTTGGAATCTGAGTAATCAGGTTCCTCGGCACTGGACGGATAGATCGTAAAGCAGATACCGGTCATGACAGCAGCAGAGAACTGGATCAGTTTTTTCCTTACTGTCTTCATATCATTTTCCTGTTTCTTTCTCCGATACGCTTTCCAGCAGAGCTGTCAGCTGCTGCGTTTCATTAACAGTCAGTTTTCTGTCTTTCAGATAACTTGTGATAAAGTCACCCAATGAATCATTGAATTCTTCTTCCACCAGTTTCTTGGTCTTATGACTGTAATACTCGTCTTTGCTGATGACCATCGTCAGACCGCTCCTCTGCGGAAGCAGGTACCCCTTGTCCCTGATCCTACGGATCAAAGTAAACACGGTAGATTTTTTCCATCCGTATAATTCTTCACAGATATGCCAGACATCCATTGAAGAAATACCCGGCTGATCCCAGATGATTCTTGCCACTCTGTTTTCGGCTTCGCTTAGTCCTTCCATGATCCCCCCAAAAGGACTACATATGTAGTCCCTTCTATCGTATTACCTAAGTTTACGAATGTCAACCATTCCGGCTCTTTTTGCCTTTTATATATGAAAAAGAAGCTGTTCGTTCTGCTCCCCTGTCCGGTATTAATATGCAGAAAAAGAAAAAAAAGCTTCTGCTATCGATTAGCAGAAGCGATGTAATCAGCGAATGTCTGGTGGTTCAGATGAAGCTGTGTGGACAGCTGGTTGCCGACATAGCGGTAATGGTACATCTGGGCTCCGATCCCGGTGACCTTCTGGCTTTCATGGTCCCAGGTACATACAAATCCGTATTTATATGCGTTTTCCTGCAGCCATAGGCTCTGCAGCGTCTGTTCGAAGGAAGCGTTGCTGATGCCGTCTACCCGGAAGTCAACTGTCAGTCCGAGCTGCCGTTCGCAGTGACCGGGATACTGTTCATACCTGAGTACTTCTTTGCCGTATCTCAGTTTTGCTTCATCGAACAGTTCCTTCTGTTTATCATATGAAACATAGCCTTCGGTCACGATCAGTCCGGCACATGCCTTTTCTGTTTTCAGACCGGTCTGTATGCCCTGGCACATCTCTTCCAGATGCGTCTTTGCTTCATCCTGCATCAGGATCTGCTTGTCACTGGGAACTTCCTCAGATACGACGCGCAGCTGTGTCGGAGTACGTCTGACGATCGTATTGCTCGCGTCCACCCATGCATCAAGACTTGAAGCGTTCATGACCAGAACACTGTCCTGTTTGTACGGATCACCGTTATCCAGGTAATCCTTGATCTCTTCATAAGAATACTGGGACAGCAGGATGATCAGTGTATCGATATCCATGACATCTCTTGTATCCTCGACCATTCGTACGATCTGGGCCGGTGTTCTGTCCCATTGGTATGTGGAGAGACGCTTGTACTCTGCCGCATTGTAAATATTGAATCCTTCTTCACGGATAAAGGCAATGAAGACGTTCGGTGCGATGGAGTATTCAATAATATAATCGATCTCATCCGGCGTCAGGTACTCTTTGATCAGTTCACGGCTCTTCTGGTCTGTATACGGATACCTTGAGAGTGAATCATATTTGCTGTTGAGTATACCGATACATACGGAACCGAGTATAGCGACGCTGAAAACAAACAATGCTGTCAGGATCCGGATCTTAAGGCTGTTACGGTTTATTTCACTCATACCTGATATTATATCATCCTTCATCATGCAATGCCGCATATACTTTTGCAGCAGTTTCCATCGGAACGACTTCCGCGATCGCTTCAACGTCCGCGTTTTTGAGATTCGTGAAGTTTCCGAATGCTTTCAGCAGTTTCTGTTTCCGTTTCGGTCCGACACCTTCCACTTCATCAAGGATCGATTTGGTCTGTGCTTTGGAGCGGAGTTTCCGGTGATATGAGATCGCCCTTCTATGGACCTCATCCTGCATCCTTGTCAGCAGGAAGAACAGTCCTGAGTCGCGGTCGATATCGAATGTCCTGTAATCCGTATCCATCAGGGCATTCGTGTTATGCCTGTCATCCTTGACCAGACCCATGATCTTGATATCGATCCCGAGCGAGTCAATGATCTCTTTTGCGGCTTCGATCTGTGTTCTGCCGCCATCGACGAGGATCCCGTCGGGCATCCTTCCGTTTTCTTTCAGCAGTCTGAAGTACCTGCGGTAAACAACTTCTTTCATGGAATCGACATCAGAGTTGCCTGTATGCAGTTTATAAAGACGGTAGCTCTTACGGTCAGGTACGCCGTCTTCATATACGACACAGCTTGCGACGGTGAACTGTCCTGAAATATGGCTGTTATCGAAGAGCTCAACACGTTTCATCGGACGTCCTGCCAGTTCGGAAAGCTGCTGCACGGCATTTTCGGTCATGCTGTTCTGCTGCTCGGCTGCGTCGAATTTCAGATTGAGCTGCTGTTTCGCGTTCTCAATGCACATATCGACAAGTTTCTGTCGGTAGCCCTTCTTCGGAATGAACACTGCCATTCCGAGCGTATCCTGCAGATCCTGCTGGAACGGTTCACATTCAGCGGGAAGCACCAGTTCTTTCGGTTTAGGATGATCCTCATAAAACTGCAGCAGGAATGACTGGAATTCTTCCGAGGCATCGCCATAAAGCGGCTTCAGACGGAATTCCTTGTTCAATACAGTTCCGTTTCTGACCAGGAATCCGGTGATCGCCAGATATCCGCGGTCTTCATACCACGCGAAAACATCACGGGTTCCTTTCTTATCTGTTTCGATCATCTGGCGGTCTATGACTCGTTCAATACTGGTGATCATTTCATGATACTGGGCGGCCTTTTCAAATTCGAGGTTTTCACTGGCTTCCAGCATCTTTCTATTCAGTTCTTTCGTGATCTCCTTCGTATCCCCGTTCAGGAACGAATTGACTCCGTCCGACATCTTTTCGTATTCTTCCGGACTGATCTCATACTGGCACGGTCCAAGACACTGTCCGAGGTGATAATACAGACATACTTTGTCCGGGATCTTTGTGCATCTTCTGAACGGATAGAGCGTCTGCAGGATCTTCAGTGTGTTTCTCGCTGCACTCGCGTCGGGAAACGGTCCGAAGTATCTTGCATGTCTGTCCTTCTTCATATCACGCGCGATCATCAGTCTCGGATACTTTTCCTTCGTCAGCTTGATGTAAGGATAGCTCGAGTCATCGATGAACATGATGTTGTATTTCGGCCTGTATTTCTTGATCAGGTTGATTTCAAGGATCAGGGCTTCTTTTTCACTTCTGGTAACTATGAAATCAAAGTCATCGATATTGGATACAAGCTTGGTCGTCTTGAAGTCATGTGCTCCAGTAAAGTACTGGTTCACGCGGTTATGGAGATTCTTTGCTTTGCCGACATAGATGATCTCCCCGCTTTTATCCTTCATCTGATAGCTGCCCGGCTCATCCGGCAGATTTGCAAGTTTTGCCTTTAAATATTCACGGTCCATGAGATCACCCCTTCAGTGTTACCACAGTAGCACCTGTACCGCCTTCATTGGGCATGCCCAGACGATAGCTGTCTACATCACGGTCATGGTCCAGCTTGTTATGGACTGCCTTGCGGAGTGCTCCGGTTCCGTCTCCGTGTATGATGCGGAAAGTCAGCAGACTGTTCATCTTGGCAGAATCCAGGTAGTCTGACAGTTCTTCCATCGCTTCATCCACACGCATACCGATCAGGTTGCATTCGGGAGACATCGTCTGTGTCAGGACATTTCCGCCGAATTTTACAAACGCTTCTTTCTTCTTTTCGGGCAGGATCCTCAGGCTGTGACGGATCTGATCCTCTTTCACATGCATCTGTCTGCCGTTCAGTTCGATCGTTATATCTTTCCGGCGGATCGCCGTGATCCTGGCCACCTGATTGTTGACCCTGAGTTCAACGACATCACCTACCGCAAAGCTGCGGTCGTCCCTGAGAGGTTCACTGCTCTGCGGTCTGATCTCTTCTTTCCGGTTCAGCTTCTGACGGACTGCCAGCACTTCATGATATTTGGCATTGCTCTGCATCTCACGCATCTGGCGCAGGATCTCATCAGCTTCTTCGTAGGCATTCTGCCGGTAGGCACTGATCTCTGCCTCGGCCTTTGCTTTCCACTGGTCTTTCTCCTGTTCAAGACGGTTCAGCAGTTCTTCTGTTTCCTTTTTCCTGGCATCCAGTTCCTGCTGTTCCTGTTCCAGCTGTTCTTTGAGCTGACGGTTTTCCGCCACCTGTGTTTCCAGCTGTTCGATCAGTTTATCTTCCTGTGTCCTTGCCTGGTCCTTCAGGAATCTGGCGTATTTGATAATTCCGTTTGGCAGGCCATAGCGCTGTGCAACTTCAAAGGCATTGGACTGGCCTGTAGTGCCTTCCATATATCTGAATGTAGGCTGCAGCTTTTCCATATCGAATTCCACACTGGCTGTCAGGATATCATCATGACGTTTACCGTATGCTTTCAGTCTGCCGTAGTGTGTCGTCGCTACAGTCATGCATTCGCGTTTTCTCAGTTCATTCAGTATGGATATGGCGAGCGCTTCACCTTCTCTCGGGTCAGTACCTGATCCGATCTCATCGAGCAGCGCAAGACTTCTGTCAGTCGCATCACGCATGACCTCAGCGATCTTGACGATCTGTGCCGAGAAGCTTGAAAGAGAACTGACGACCGACTGGTCATCACCGATGTCGACAAAGACATGATCAAAGTACGGGATCACAGCATGATCGGCAGTTACCGGCATACCGCAGTAAGTCATCAGTACGAACAGACCGATGATCTTCATCGAGACGGTCTTGCCGCCGGTATTGGGACCTGTGATCAGAAGCAGGTGCTTCGGATCTTCCAGGTGATATGTATTGGCAACGACTTTTGATCGTTCGATCAGAGGATGACGTCCTTTTTCAATGATCAGTCTGCGGTCTTCGGTCAGCTCTGCTACGACTGCGTCGCGCTGTTTGCCCCATAAGGCTTTGGCATACAGACAGTCGAGGATCGCGCATGTTTCAAGATTCGCCAGTTCTTCCTCAGCTACCAGGGATACTTCATAGGAACATTCCTCCAGGATCCGCTGAACTTCTTCCGCTTCCCTGGCAAGCAGTTCCTGCTTCCGGTTGTTTGCGTTGAGCAGGGATGCCGGCTCGACGTAGGACGCCTGTCCGCTGGCAGAGTCACCGTAGACCATGCCTCCGAAGTTGTTCTTTTCTGCCGCCCTGACAAGCACCATCGCCCTGCCGCCCCTGTATGTAACGATGCCGTCCACAACACTGGACGCGTGGGTCGAAAGGAAATGATTGACTGCGGAAGCGATCACCGCATCCGCATTTCTCAGGTCTTTACGGATCGTCCTGAGTTCCGCAGAAGCATCATCAAGCACTTCACCGTACGGGCTGATGCACTGTGTCAGCTTTGCTTCACAGTGATCATGAACGACCATCGTAGATACAAGATCATGGATATACGGATGGTCTGATTCCAGATTCTTTTCGTAGCTTTTGATCGCCCGGATCCCCTGGATCAGCCGTACTTCATTGTTCAGTTCTGCAGCTGTCAGGACCCTCTGTCTTCTTGCGCCTTCCAGCATCATTGTCTGGTCTGTGATCCCTCCGAAAGGCATTTCTCCGAACCGGACAGTGGCTTCCAGTGCTTCGCTGATCAGGGCATGATCCCTTCTGATGACAAGCGGATCAAAGCTCGGAACAGTCCTGCGCATCAGTTCCCTGCCAAGAGAAAAAGAGCAGGAATTCTCCATTTCCTGCAGAATTACATCCAGCTCAAGACTGCTTTCAGTACTCATCGTTATTCCTCTCCGAGTTTATCAAAACCCTGCGCTTCCAGCCATTCAGCTACGGCTTCACGGTCTGAATCATCCAGTGCTTTTGCTTCAGAATAGATCTTATCGATCATATCCGATGTATCGAGTTTAATACCTGCATTATCTGCAGTTGAGACCACTGTATTATGGATCATGGAGATCCACGTCTTGTTGGAAATATTCACGCCGTTGGAAAAGAACGGTGTATGCAGCACTGTGAAAAGCACCATGACCCAGACAGTCGCGCTGATAACTCCGATCGCGCCGCCCAGCAGTCCCGATACTTCGCGTATTACCGGCGTGCTTTCGATCTCCTTCAGGAGACTTTCAAGGATCATCAGAATGATCCTGCATACAATGAAGATGATCAGAAACCACATTGCCTGATTGGCGAATGTATAGACACTGTCTTTGAGAAGCGTATCCTGGAGCGGAGTCCATTCCTTCGGCCAGAGCCTGAGATACGCTGCAGCTACGTCATAGTAGCGCCATGAAGCAAACAGGGAAAGACATACGCCGATCAGTGAGACGACCTGTCTCAGGAAGCCTTTGGAAGCGCCCACCACCATCATGGCAATATAAAAGACTACAAGTCCGATATTTATATAAGTAATCCAGTCAACAGGTATTGAAATCATATCTACCTCCGTCTATTGCAATATCATACTCAAATCAAATTATTTACGCAAATCGTATGTTAGAATTGTTGCATGGCAAATCAAACAATTACATTAAAATTGACGCCGGAACAGCAGGACCGTCTGTACGGATCATTCAGGGAGTGTTCTGTGACCCCCCCTGCTTATGCCAGGTTTCAGCTGAGGGCGGAAAACTGTGTGATCACCTGCTATGAATCCGGGAAATGCGTCTTTCAGGGAAAAGACGCGGAAGTATACGCATCTGCTTTTATGAAGCCGGATGAGAGCCTGTATCCCCAGGCCGGGTCCGATGAAGTCGGTACCGGTGATTATTTCGGGCCTGTCTGTGTCTGTGCCAGCATCGTTCAGAAGAAGGACGTACCCTTTCTGGAAGAACTGGGCGTGAAGGACTCCAAGCAGATCACCGACGCTTATATCCTTCAGCATGCCCCGGCCGTCATGGAACGGCTGCAGCACAGTCTGCTGATCGTCAATAACCGGAAATACAACGAAGTTCATAAAACGACGAACATGAACGCGATCAAGGCAAAGCTCCATAACCAGGCATATTTCAATCTGTCTGCCAAGACTGTACTGCCTGATCTCCGCGTCATCGACCAGTTCACGCCTGAGGCTTCCTATTACCGCTATCTTCAGGGTGACAGGAATGTGATCGGACAGATCCGTTTTGAGACCAAAGCTGAGAATAAATATCTCAGCGTTGCGGCTTCCAGCATGATCGCCAGGTACGCCTTCCTGAAAAGCATGGAAGCGATGGAACGGGAATATGACATGGAATTCGTCAAAGGCGCTTCTTCAGCCGTTGATGAATGTGCCAGAAAGTTCGTGAAGCGTTATGGTATTGAAAAGCTCGGCGATGTTGCCAAGCTTCACTTCAAGAATACGGAAAAACTATGATACCGGCTGTATTGGCCGGTATTTATGTTATTTGTTTTTTTCGCTGTTTGTCCGGCGTTCTACACTCAGTCTGATCGTGTTGTCGACCTGTACCAGTTCAACGCCTGCTGCTCTCAGCATGCGCTTGGATACGATGTTCGCGTCTGTTCCATCATATTTATCGCTTTCATACACGATCTTTGCAATACCTGCCTGAATGATCGCTTTGGCGCATTCATTGCACGGGAATAGTGAAACGTAGAGCGTGCATCCGCGTACGGGACGCGGGCTGTTCAGGATGGCATTGAGTTCAGCATGCACAACATAGGCATATTTGCTGATGAGGAAGCCGCCTTCCCTGTCCCAGGGAAATTCGTCATCACTGCATCCGCGCGGAAAACCGTTATATCCGACCGATACGACACGGTTGTTTTCATCGATGATGGCAGCACCCACCTGGGTGTTGGGATCCTTGGACCGAAGTGCGGACAGATGAGCAAGTCCCATGAAGTACTCATCCCAGCTGAGTGTATCAAGTCGTTTTGTCATATTCAGTTCTCCTGTTTCAGATATGCTTCAAGATAATCAATATCATATAATTCATCAAGATTCCTGGCAATATTCATTGCATGCTTCGGAAGGCCGTGGTCATATTCATATTTGAGGATCTTAGCGTCGGTTCCCGCATATGTTTCAGAAGGCCGTACCGTTGTTTTCTGCATACACATCACAGCAAGGATCACGCACAGGATCGGCAGTGCCGTGTATCCTGTGATCTTCTGCGTACGGTTTTCTGCCGTAATGACCGAAGCGCACAGCAGTCCGCCGATCGCTCCGCCAAGATGAGCCTGCCAGGCTACCGTAGGCATGAAGTTGATCAGCAGGTTCATAAATACCGTCTGCATGATCGCCCGCTGGACTGACTGGTTTTTCAGGATTCCTTTTCGGTAGAGAATATAGATCTCACAGGCCATCAGACCGTACAGTCCTCCGGAGATACCGACTGCCACCGTATTGCCGGAAAGGACAAACAGAAACAGATTGCCGATCACGACCGAGATGACCAGAGTCATCAGATAGTTCTTCCAGCCAAGAATGCGTTCCAGTACGACACCGATGTACATCATGCTGTACATGTTCATCACCAGATGCCAGATACTGACATGTACCAGTCCGGCAGTCAGGATGCGCCAGTATTCCCCGGCTATGATCATGGCTTTGTAATACGCCCCGAACAGGATCGCTTTCTCCGTCAGATTGCCGGAGAACGGAAACAGATTGATCACCAGGCATACCGCGCAGCAGATCACCATGATTGTCAGTGTCGTACGTGGGATCTGTTTGAGGAACTTCATAATGTCTCCTCTTCCAGTATCGTCAGAAGCTTCCGGAAGTATTCGGGAAGCGGTGCTTCGAACACCATCGTTTCATTCGTACGGGGATGTACGAATGTCAGCCTGTGCGCATGGAGCACCTGGCCCTGAGTATCCATATAGCGGCACGGTTTACCGTATTTGAGATCGCCCATCACAGGATGGTTGATATATTTCATATGAACACGGATCTGATGTGTCCTGCCGGTATCCAGCCTGCATTCAACATACGTACTGTTCTTGAAGCGCTTCAGTACATGGAAGTGCGTACGTGCTTCACGTGATGCTTTGTCTGTTACCTTCATTTTCTGACGGTCTGCCGGATCACGTCCGATCGGTGCGTCGATCAGTCCGTCATCATGGACGATATTGCCCATGACGACTGCCAGATAGTCTCTCCGGCATGTCTTGCTTTCAAGCTGGGCAGCGATCGCTGTGTGCGCAAAGTCATTCTTGCAGGCAACGATGCAGCCGGTGGTATCCTTGTCGATCCTGTGGACGATGCCCGGACGGATCACGCCGTTGATGCCTGACAGGTCTTTGCAGTGATACAGCAGTGCGTTGACAAGTGTGCCTGTATAGATACCGGAAGCAGGATGAACGATCATCCCCTTCGGTTTGTTGATGACGATGACATCCTCATCTTCATACAGGATATCAAGCGGGATGTTTTCCGGCAGAAGATCCATCGGCTGGTCTTCCGGGACATCAGCTTCGATCACGTCGCCAGCACAAACAGCATAGCTGCTTTTCACGGCTTTTCCGTTGACCGTGATCAGTCCGTCTTTGACGAGCGCCTGTACCCGGCTGCGGGAAAGATCGCTGACATCACTCAGATACCGGTCGATCCGGACACCTGAATCTTCAGCTGCTTCAAACCTGAGTTTTGCCATCTGCCTTCTCCTTCCGTTCTTCAATGATCATCTCTATGATCATCAGTCCGACCCCGATGCAAAGTGCGCTGTCCGCTATGTTAAAGATCGGGAAATCATACCCGAAGATAATAAAATCAAGAAAATCACGTACGTATCCAAGCATCAGCCTGTCGATCAGGTTTCCGAGCGCGCCGCTTGCCATCAGGGCAAATACGATCGTCTGAAGCTTGTTTCCGTTTTTGTGAGCACGTTCCATCAGGTAGGACAGTCCGATAAATGCCACTGCCGCAACGACACAAAGAGCGGCAGTTGCCTGTCCGCCTGAGAACATGCTCCAGGCGACACCGGTATTCTTCGCGTATGTCAGGTAGAAGAAACCCGGTATCAGTTCCATATGTGCATACTGCATCGGTGAAGCAGCGATCAGGTATTTGCTCAGCTGATCGATCACCAGGACAGCTATCATCAAAATATAACGCATATCCAACTCCTGTCTGCTAAATAATATTAGCCGTAATCAGGTCCGTTGACCAGTCAAAAAAATCTGCATTGTTTTAAGATGCAGACTGTTTTCAACAGGATCAGTTCTTTGAAACGGTGTATTCCTTGAGGGCACGCGCGATCTGGTCAGGGCAGGATGTGCTCTTGTATCCGCACTTGATGCCGTCAAGACGTTCGATGACCTCGCTGACTTCCATGCCTTTCAGCAGGTTTGCGATACCTTTCAGGTTGCCGTTGCATCCGCCTGTTACAACAACTTTTTCTATCTTCCCGTCGTTGAGATCAAAGTCCATTTTCTTGGAGCAGACTCCCTGCGGTGTATAAGTAAAATGTTCACTCATCGTTCTTTTCTCCTTCACGCAACGTATTTTAGCATTTATTTTTTTGTTTTCCTATTGTTTTACATCCTGATTTGTGTGATATATACAACTTATGACAGAATTCAGGATCGATCAGTTAAGAAACGAAACATATGAAGCACTGACAAAAATGGGGATCAGTGAACTATCCGGGATACAGGGATCATGTATCCCTGCGGCACTGGAAGGAAAAGACATCTATGCCTGTGCGCCTACAGGTACCGGCAAAACGATCGCCTATCTGGTGCCTGTTCTGGAACATATGGAACAACAGATGAAAGCAAAGCATAAGCCGGCTGCCGTCATCCTGTCCCCGACAAGGGAACTGGCTTCCCAGATCGCGGATGTGTCCAGAAAGCTTCTTTCGACCAGAGAAGGTATCCGTACGGCACTGCTGACCGGAGGCGTCGATATGAACAGACAGGTACGTTCTTTCCGCAATTCCGCGGATATCATCGTGGGAACGCCTGCCAGGATCTGCGATCACCTGAGACGGCATACGATCAAGACGGACGAGATCAGATATCTGATCATCGATGAAGCGGACGAAATGCTGTCGATGGGATTTTATGAAGATGTCATGAATGTTGTAAACGCGCTTGCGGGCTGTCAGATCATGCTGTTTTCGGCAACAGATACCGCACAGACAAGAAAACTCGCATCGGAAATACTGAAGGACCCTGCGGAGTTCAGAATCAGTTCCGATCCCCTGCTCAAACACAGGATCCGCCTGTTCCACTGTATCTGCAAAGAGGATGAGAAACCTGCTGTCCTGAAGGAACTGCTTTATCAGAACGAAGCGCCGCAGATCCTGATCTTCTGCGGTATGAGAAATACGTGTGACCGTGTCAGTTCCATGCTCGGAAGTCTGGGATACAGCTGTGATACCGTTCACAGTGAAATGGATCCCAATGTCCGCAAACGGATCATGAGATCATTCAAGGATCACCGTATTCGGATACTGACCGCTACCGATGTCGCGGCCAGAGGCATCGACATCACAGATATCAGCCTTGTCATCAATTATGACTGTCCGCAGGATATCAGGTCATTCGTTCACAGAATCGGCCGCACAGGCAGGTCCAATACCGAAGGCACAGTCATTTCCCTGTTTACAGAAAAAGAACTGCCTGTTCTGGCGGTCATGCAGAAAGAAACAGGTCTTTCTTCTGAAAAGATAGAACTGCGTACCAGCAGGAAGTCCAAACGTAAATAACCCTTCAGCCGGCAGTCTGCCGGCTTTTCATGCGCAAAAAAGACCTGTATGCAGGACATACAGGCCGGTGAAACAGGATCAGTAATTATCGCGCTTGATCTCGAAATATGCCTGAGGATGTGCGCATACAGGACATACAGACGGTGCTTCAGCAGCGACTACCGTATAACCGCAGTTTCTGCACTGCCATACGACCGGTTCGCTCTTTGCGAATACAGTCTTACCGGTCAGGTTTTCAAGAAGTTTGCGATAGCGTTCTTCGTGTTCTTTTTCGATTGCCGCAACACCTCTGAAACTTTCAGCGATCTCAGGGAAACCTTCTTTTTCAGCAGTTTCCGCAAATTTGGCATACATATCTGTCCATTCAAAGTTTTCGCCTGCAGCTGCCTGGTTCAGGTTATCTTCTGTATCATGGATCGCTCCGCCCTGCAGAAGTTTGAACCACATCTTGGCGTGTTCCTTTTCGTTTCCGGCTGTCAGTGTGAAGAATTCAGCGATCTGTTCAAATCCTTCCTTTTTTGCTTTGCTTGCCCAATAGTCATACTTGTTTCTGGCCATGCTTTCCCCGGCAAATGCAGTTTCAAGATTCTTGTAAGTTTCTGTTCCTTTTAAGTCCTTCATGATAATGCCTCCTGTGACCATTATATGTCCCCAGCACCGGTTAGAAAAGACATACACTCAGGGGAAGATGCGGCAGATGACCGTATATTGTACCGGAGGAAGATCATGCAGTATGTGTTTGCGTTTATACTCGGGATCCTGAGTGTCCGCTATCCTTCATACCGGACCGGATCTGAACATGATGTGATTGCCGGTGTTTTCTTTGTTCTCTTATCTTTTCTGCTGGGCTGTCATGTAAAGCATTCCTTTTTAATACCGGTCTGTCTGTTTGCGGCAGTATCTGACAGCCGTACCGGTGAGATCCCCGATCTCTGCAATATCCTTCTGATAGCTTACGCTGTCTTTTGCAGGACATTTGATACCGGTTGTCTTTTTATTCTTTTTGTCACAACACTGTTATCGATCAATAAACTGCTGGGTTGGGGCGATACAAAGCTTCTGACATGCTGGTCCATACTGTTCGGGCTCAGCACCTGGAAAGCTGTTTCTATTGCTTCATTTACAGCACTTCCTTTTGCCCTGCTAAACAGAAAAACGAGGCAGATCGTTTTTGCCCCGTTTCTGTGCATTGGTTTTCTGTTCTGTCTTATTTCTGAATGAGCGGCAGTTCAAACCAGAACGTACTGCCTTCATTCTTATTGGAACTGACACCGTATCTTGCGTCATGCAGATCAAGGATCTCCTTGACGATCGACAGGCCGAGGCCGCTTCCGCTGCTGAAGCGTACATGCTGTTTATCGACCTTATAGTACCTGTCCCAGATATTCTTCAGATCTTTTTCATCAATGCCTTCTCCGAAATCCCTGACAGAAGTCCTGACAGAACCATTTTCTTCGGTCATCGTAATGATGATCTTCCTGGAATTGCCGGAATAGTTGATGGCATTGGTCATAAAGTTGTTGAATACCTGCTCGATCCGCTTCTCATCCGCATGCACCATTGCCTTTTCAGGCAGATGTACTTCGAACTCGAATGACTCGTTGTACTGATAGACATCGTATTTTCTGATCTCACTGCTGACGAGTTCCGCCAGATCGAAGTCTTTCAGATCCAGTGTGATCCTGCCTGCCTGCATCTTGGAAAGATCAAGCAGATCATTCACCAGGACGGTCAGCCGTTTTGACTCATCGATGATGACCTGGAGGTTTTCTTCATTGTTTTCACCCGGCAGGTCCTGCATCATTTCACCGTATCCGGAGATCATTGTCAGCGGCGTTCTGAGGTCATGGGAAACATTGGCGATCAGATCACGTTTTGCCTGATCGGCTTTCCTGATATCATCTGCCGCCTGTTCAAGCGTTTCGTTCAGTTGCTGTGCCTCCAGATACTGGTTGTTCTTCTCATCCGCATGGAAGGCACCGTCCGGCAGTCTGGCTGCTTCTTTGGTGATACTGCTGAGCGGAAGCGCAATCTTCCTGTTCAGCACGATGATGATCAATGAGATCAGGACGATCACGATCAGTGTGATCCACTTCAGCTGGGAACGCAATGTATTTGTCGTTGCATTCAGCGGCGTGATCCCCGTATATACCATGACGACGTTCAGTTCATCATCCTTTTCCACGATCTTCGTGTAGGTGATCTCCTTCAGTTCCCTGCCGTCCATCTCAAACCCAGGATCAGTACTGGTATTCAGATACGACCCTCCGTTTTTCACGGCACTGTCGATGTTTTCCCTCAGCTCACGGCCGGACATCCTGTACAGCGCACAGCCTGAGTTGCCGGCGATCACATTCATATTGCTCGTCAGGATCCTCACGCATGTCTCGTTCTGAACAGAGATGTCATAGATCGCTTCGTTCAGGTCATCACTGCTGCTGAGGATCGCTTCCGAGACCGTATCAGCTGTTTTCCTGACTGAAGATATCTTTGATTTCTCAAACATCGGCTGCAGCAGGAACATCTGAAAGATCCAGATCACAGCGATCAGGACAGCTGCGAACGCTCCGAGATAGAACGCTATCTGCCATTTCAGACTAGTCTTTTTCAAAGCGGTATCCTACCCCTCTCAGGGTGACGACATATTTGCTGTAATCCCCGAGATTTTTCCTCAAAAGCTTGATATGCGTATCAAGTGTACGGTCATCGCCGAAGAAATCATATCCCCAGACTGTCTGAAGGATCTGTTCCCTTGTCAGGGCAATGCCGGCATTCTTTACAAGATAAACAAGCAGGTCATATTCCTTCGGTGAAAGCTGGATCTTTTCTCCGTCGATCCTGACGATCCTGGCTGAATAATCGATCTCCAGTCCTTCCAGACGGTAGACCTGTGCTTCCGTTGTTTCCGGATGCACGCGCTTCAGGATCGCGTGAATGCGCATCATCAGTTCCTTGCTGGAGAAAGGCTTTACGACATAGTCATCGACTCCGATATCAAAGCCGTGGATACGGTCATATTCTTCACCAAGTGCTGACAGCAGGATGATCGGCATGGAAGGATCATGTTTGCGGATCTCCTTGGATGCGCTGAAGCCGTCAAGATTCGGCATCATGATGTCCATGACAACGAGGTCATACTGATTGCTCAGGCATTTGCTGACAGCTTCCATTCCGTCAACTGCCTCATCCACTTCAAATCCTTCGAACTCCGCGTATTTACGGATCATCTCCCTGATCTTTGCTTCATCATCGGTAATCAGTATTCTTGTCATAAACTGTCCTCCTGCTGTTACACTACGCTTCAAATATGAAGTTTATGTGAACGTTGTCTTAAAGTTTTTCGATAAGATCTGCTGCTTCTTTCAATTCAGGTACTTCCAGGTCTTCGATCGTTCCGTTGTCGGAAGCTTCAGCATGTGCTGATCTCAGAGGGACCTGTGCCAGTACAGGCAGTCCTGTTTTTCCGGATACTTCAGTAATATGCGATTTTCCGAAGACATACATCTTCTCTCCGCATTTGTCACATTCAACATAGCTCATGTTCTCAACAAGGCCGAGAACGTTGATGTTCATCATCTTTGCCATGTTGACCGCTTTTTCAACGACCATGGAAACAAGATCCTGAGGGCTTGTTACAACGATAATGCCGTCGAGCGGAATACTCTGGAACATCGTCAGCGGTACATCGCTTGTTCCCGGAGGCATATCGATGAACATGAAATCGACATCATCCCAGAATACTTCCTGATAGAACTGTTTGAGGATACCCGCTACCATCGGTCCTCTCCAGATGATCGGCTGGTCATCCCTGTCCAGCAGCATGTTTGCTGTGATGATCTGCATGCCGTTTTCCGTAACATACGGATAGATCAGCTGACCGTCACTTGTAGCTTTTTCATTGATCCCGAATGCCTTGCCCATGCTGGGACCGGTAATATCTCCGTCAAGTACAGCAGTTCTGTAGCCTCTTCTCTGCATTTCAGAAGCCAGTACAGATGTCACGAATGACTTGCCGACTCCGCCTTTGCCTGATACAACACCGATGATCTTTTTAATAGACGAACGAGGACTCGGATCGATCCTGAAACTGTCCGCTCCCTGTCTCGAGCTGCAGTCCGCAGTGCATCCTTCGCACTTGTGGTTGCAGTTTTCAGGGTTCTGATTTTGACTCATAGTTATCACTCCTTCTGCATTATTCTACCAAATATGAAAGATCATAGCACATTTGTTTCAATGAATGCCCGAAATGCATTTTGATTTTCAAGCATTTATAATGCAAACTGCGCAGATGGTGTTAGAATACTTTTTTGTTGGAGGTTTTTCAAATGGCTGGATTTGTAGTCGTAGGATCTCAGTGGGGAGACGAAGGAAAAGGAAAGATCGTCGACCTGCTCTCGTCGCACATGGATATGGTCGTCCGCTTTCAGGGCGGCAATAATGCCGGACATACTGTCGTCGTCAATGGAAAGAAGACAGTGCTTCATCTGCTTCCATCAGGCATCCTGAATGAGAATGCGCTCTGCGTCATCGCGGCAGGTGTCGTCGTCAATCCGTTTGTTCTGCTTTCGGAGATCGACACACTGGCACAGCAGGGTCTTTCCTGTGATCACCTCAGGATATCCGACCGCTGTCATCTGCTGATGCCGTATCACGTACGTCTTGATGAACTGCAGGAAGTACGTGCCGGCAGCCGTAAGATCGGAACGACAAAGAACGGTATCGGTCCCTGCTATGCGGATAAATACACAAGAACAGGCATCCGTGTCTGTGATCTCAAGGAATGGGATGTTTTCTCGGAAAAGCTGAAGTCAGCACTTGAATTCAAGAATGAGGAGATCGTGAAGATCTATCATGGCGAACCGTTTGACTATGATGAGATGCTTGCGCAGTTTGCAGCGATCAGGGATAGGATCATTCCGATGATCGTTGACTCCACGGACAAGGTCAATAAAGCGCTGGACAGCGGCAAAAACGTTCTCTTTGAAGGCGCACAGGCAAATATGCTGGATATCAATTACGGAACATATCCGTATGTGACCAGTTCATCCCCTACTGCTGCAGGCGTTTGTGAAGGCGCAGGTGTATCCCCCCGGAAGCTGGATAAGATCATAGGCATCGTCAAAGCATATTCCACACGTGTCGGCGAAGGACCTTTTGTGACAGAACTTCTGAATGAGACCGGAGAACTGATCCGTGAGCGCGGCGGTGAATACGGAGCTACGACAGGCCGTCCCAGAAGATGCGGCTGGCTGGATCTGCCGGTCGTCAGACAGGCTGTTACGATCAATGGTCTGACAGAGATCGCCATTACAAAAACGGATATCCTTTCCGGATTCGATGAACTGCCCGTCTGCACGGGTTATGAGATCAACGGTCATGTATACGATACCGTACCGGCATCATTAAGGGATCTTGCGGCTGCGAAACCCGTATATGAAATCCTGCCGGGTTGGAAAGAAGATATCTCAGAAGTACGTACGTTCGAAGAACTGCCGGTGAACTGTCAGAATTACATCAGGTTCATCGAGCAGTATACAGGCGTTCCCGTATGCCTAGTATCCGTATCACCGGAACGTACCGGAAACATAATACTCAAAGATCTGATATAACCATCAAAGCAGGGTCATCCCCTGCTTTTTCAATGGATATCAAGATGATCAGAATCTGAAGGATGCTGCATCATACTGTTGATCCAGGGACCGTAATTAGTCGGCTGGAGTGCCTTCAGCATTCTTTCGTATCCTGGATGTGCTTTGATCGTTTCTGCCTGTGACCCGAGTTTTCCTTCGGACTGTGCCTGCATCAGGATCGCAGCGCATTCCAGGCAGTCTTCCATTTCTTCCGCTTTGACACCGTCCGCTTCAAACATAGAAGTAAATGTTGTCCGGAAGCTTTCGGATGAACGCTGTTCAGCATCTGCGATAAATATTTTCAGTTCATCTGACCCGTATTTTTCAAAATCGATGGACCTTGTATGATAATGGATGCCCGTATCATTCATAACAAGAGTGCCGTACAGGTGCGCGCCTGTCAGCGGCATAGCAGAGATGATCTCATACAATGACCCGTCCGTGAGGATATGCTGGGAGTGCTGGTGTCCTGTCAGGCACAGCTGTACTCCGCCTTTTTTCAGTGTATCAGCCAGATCCTGATTGGCGATCGTATAGGAACCGCCCGCACTGCTCAGAACACTGTGGTGCGAACAGAACAGAACGCGCCAGCCGTTTTCTTCTGCTTCCTTCAGCTGTCCTTTGAGCCATTTCATGGTTTCTTTGCCGAAAGATGCACCGGTGTTATTGCTGTCGGTACAGTCATCCATTCCCAGCATCAGCACGCCGTTTTTCAGAACACTGAAACTGAGAGAAGACTGATCCCTGCTGTGGATATCAAACAGCGGGAAATAGGCTTCTTCATAGGCAACCGGCAGCATATTGTTGAAATCATGGTTGCCGGTGGTCATCACGATACTGATGCCCGCATCCCTGATCTGCCCGAGCATTGCCAACAGTGCCTGTACATCATCAGCGTTTCCGCTGTTTGTATTATCACCGGTTATGATCAGAACATCCGGATGCTGATCAAGGACTTCCCTGAAAAGCGCTTCATAGCAGGCACGGGATTCCCGGATGAGCGGAACGATCGTGCTGACAGTACCTTTGTTTTCCGTATAATGCAGATCGGATACAACAACAGCCCTGAACTCTGTGGTATCCCTGGGTCTTTCCTCGGGTTTGCTGCAGCCGGAAAGGATCAGAAACAGACTTGCAAATAAGATAATAAACCTATTTCTGTTCATCCAGTATCAGCTCCATTACGGTCTCCATCGGTCTCAGCCCAACATTTTCATAGAAGCTGATCGCCTTGTCATTGAATGACCAGACGTTGAGTGTAATATGGTATACGTTCTCTGACCTGGCATATTCCTTTACATGATCAAAGATCGTTCTGCCGACATGTTTTCCCCTTGCGTTCTCATCAACGCACAGATCATCGATAAACAGTGTTTTGATATCGGTCATGTTATTGTTGTGAAGGCGTCTCTGCATCAAGGTAAAAGCGTAGCCGAGCACTTCACCGTCCTCATCAGCGACAAATATCGGGGCATTGTCGTCCCTGATCATGACCTTCAGTTCATCGATCGTATATTTTGTTGTATTCGGAATAAACAGGTCCGGTCTGCCTTCCGCATGTATATTCAGCACCTGCACTAGCATATCCAGTATTTTCGGAATATCACGTTCCTCAGCTCTGCGTACGATCATATGAAACTCCTCTCAATGTATAGTATTATAGCAGGGAACAGAATGTGAGGTATGCATTATGATTAGAGGGATCACAACAGAACTGTGCGCTGGAAGTATCCGTGACTGTCTGCTGGCAGAAAGATTTCCGATCGACAGGATCGAGCTGAACTGCGCGCTTGAGCTTGACGGACTGACGCCTTCTTTTCATGAATTCATGAATGCCCGCAGGCGCAGTACAAAAAAGATCATCTGCATGGTCAGACCGAGAGCTGCCGGTTTTGTTTACCGGGCAGAAGAGATCCGGACCATGTTCGATGATGCAGAAACATTTCTGGAAAACAAAGCAGACGGCATCGTGTTCGGATTCCTGAACCCGAATGATACGGTCGATAAAGCACTTGTCCGTGATATGGCAGAGCTTGTCCATTCCTATCAGAAAGAAGCGGTCTTCCACATGGCTTTTGACCTGACACCTGATCCCTTTGAAGCGATCGAAGTTCTGATCGGGTGCGGCATAGACCGTGTCCTGACAAAAGGACACGCCGCAAATGCTGTTGAAGGCATTCCCCTGCTTGCCAACCTCATCGCTTTATACGGGCAGGACATCCAGATCCTGCCGGGCGGCGGCGTATCAGGTGATAACGTGAAAGACATCATCAGGCAGACCGGTGCAGGACAGATCCATTTCTCCGCAAAATCAGCATTTGAGGACCACGGAACCTATTATGCCTGCGATGAACGGAAGATCACGGCGATCTTTGATTCACTGAAGTCTGTCTGATATCTGATCGAGCGCGCTTGTGCGCGTTTTTTTCATATTCAGAAACGACGGTCTTGTTTCTGTGATGAGGATCGCTGCAAAGATCAGCACAAAGCCCAGGATCATCGGAAGATCCAGCACTTCCCGGTAAAAGATCACACCGAAGATCACGCCGAATACCGATTCAAGGCTCAGGATCAATGAAGCCACGGAAGGATCGGTATACTTCTGTCCGATGTTCTGGAACAGTAATGATAATGCCGTACATGCAAGCGCAAGGTACAGCGTGCCGTACAGGGCATTCCCGCTCAAGGCAGTAATATCCATTGATTCAAACAGAAACGCGCCGGTCCAGGAAAAGAACGCAGCGGAAAGAAACTGCAGGATCGTGATCAGAACAGGGTCCTTTCCTTTCCCGCAGGCTGACACGGATGCGATATGGGAAGCGAACAGGAAAGCCGACAGGACTGCAAGACCATCCCCTCTGCTGAGCCATATGCCCTGTGAGAATACCGCCATACAGATCCCGCAGGTACAGAGCAGAGCTGCGATCACATTGTGGACGGACGGAAGTCTGTCTTCCGTAAAGATACATAGAAACGGCACGATGACACAGTAGGATGCGGACAGAAATGAACTCTTCCCCGGCATTGCCGTCGTAACACCGATCGTTTGTGAACAGTAGGCAAGAAAGAGGAAAAAGCCGATCACGATGCCGCTCCGTAAGTGATCCCGGTCGATCAGTTTCAGTCTTTTCCGGAAACAGATCAGCAATACTGCAGCTGCTATGGAAAACCTAAGGGCAAGCAGAAAAAGCGGCGGAATGGTATCCGTCGAGCGTTTGACTACTGTCAGTGAACTTCCCCATATGACCGCCGTTGTGAGCAGTGCCAGTCTGGCCAGTGTGCTTTTTCTGTTCATATAACTCCTGAAAGTATGAAGTGTGTGAATTAAAGGATCCCTACTCTCCGAAAGACCTCGTCAACATTTCTGATGTGGTACGCCGTATCAAAGCAGTCATCGATCTCTTCGGGTGTCAGGACTGCCGTTACTTCCGGTACATTTTCCATCAGTTTTCTGAAAGACACATGGTTCGTCCATGCATAGATCGCCTGGGGCTGTACCGTATCATATGCTTTTTCACGTGACCATCCCTTCTCGACCAGCTTCAGCATGAATCGCTGTGAGAAGATTACGCCGTCTGTCAGCCAGATGTTCTTTTCCATCTGTTCCGGGAAAACGGTCAGGTTTTTCAGAATATTACCGAACCTGTTAAGCATATAGTCCAGGAGCTCCGTCGCATCAGGCGCAATGATCCGTTCAACAGAAGAATGCGAGATGTCACGCTCATGCCAGAGCGCTACATCCTCATAAGCTGTTACCATATATCCCTTCAAGACGCGTGCGCATCCGCAGATGTTTTCACTGCCGATCGGATTGCGCTTGTGCGGCATTGCGCTGGAACCCTTCTGGCCGGCACGGAAACGTTCTTCCGCTTCACGTACTTCTGTTCTCTGCAGATGTCTGATCTCTGTTGCCATCTGTTCCAGGGAAGCACCGATCACAGCCAGAGTCGCAAAATAGAAGGCATGTCTGTCTCTCTGCAGGATCTGCGTAGAGATCGGGGCAGACTGGATCCCGAGATGTTCGCATACATAGTCCTGTACGAACGGAGGAATATTCGCGAATGTTCCGACTGCTCCTGAGATCTTGCCTGCTTCCACATCCCTGCGCGCAAGATCAAAGCGATCCAGGTTGCGCTTCATTTCTTCATACCAGAGCGCGAACTTCATGCCGAATGTCGTGATCTCAGCATGTACGCCATGAGTCCTTCCCATGCATACGGTATCCTTGTATTTCAGTGCGTTTTCCTTGAGGATCTCCATAAAGTCAAGAATATCCTGACGCAGGATCCCGTCAGCTTGTTTGAAACGTACACCATTAGCTGTATCGACAACGTCGGTGCTTGTGACGCCGTAATGGATCCATTTCTTTTCTTCTCCGAGACTTTCAGATACGCATCTGGTAAATGCGACAACATCATGTCTTGTCTCCTGTTCGATCTCAAGGATACGGTCAACATCGAATTTAGCATTCTTCCGGATCAGTTCCACATCTTCTGCGGGGATCTCCCCGAGGATGCTCCAGGCTTCATCGATCAGGATCTCTACTTCAAGCCATGCCCGGAATTTGGCTTCTTCGCTCCAGACATCGCGCATTGCTTTGCGGGAATAACGTTCGATCATGGTATGTACTCCTTTCCGACGCAGATATTTTATCTGACGTACGGTCCTCTCTCAATTCATATAATCAGTTCTGTTCATGAAAAAAGATACCTGAACAGGTACCTTATTTGCCTAGTGCTGACTTAACTTCCTTCTTTGCACTCTCCAGATCGTCGCATACGACCAGGATCAGTGTCTTTCCGTTATCATCAATGACAGCGTTATCGATCTTAAATACCTCTTCCGGGTTATAATTCTGGTTCTGAAGCTTTGTCGTTTCCAGATATGTGCGGACACACTGCTTGACAGAGTCCATATTCTCGGCCTCAAATACGCCTACTACATCCGCCGTCTGATCATTGGCAAGATACAGGCTGGAGGACTTGACAGTTCCGTCTTCAAAGAAGAACAGCCCGTTGATCTGGCTTTCATCCATCACATCCATCTTTTCCGTCAGATTCAGATTTTTGACGATCTTTTCTCCTGTCGATGTAGGGCTGGCTGAAGAACCTCCGCCGCTGCATCCTGCAAGCAGCACAAGCGCTGCCAGACTACTCACAAATTTCCTGAACATATTTCTCTCTCCTTACAACATGATATCCAAGATATTCTTCAAAAGCACGGGCACCCGGCACATTGAAGTGCAGGCCGTCCCATACATAATCATCTATCACTGTCCCTGCTTCATCGTCAAGCCCGTCATCCGGATTGACGAAGTATATATGGCTCTTTTTGGCGATCTCCGAGATCGTCGTATTCAGATTGTTCAGATGCTCGGTCAGTGCCGGTTCAGGCAGGCCGTCGATCTTATCGGGGTGGTACGACAGGATCAGGTAAATGCTGCGTGTCGGATGATCCTTCATCAGCATATCCACGATCTCCTGCAGTTTTTCGCCGAACGCATCGAAATTCGGATTGCGGATCTCATTGATGCCGAACAGCAGGTAGATATTGTCCTTTTCCGTCTCTTCAAGGATGTCCATCAGTGTCTTTCCGTCATCCCTGCCGTCGACCGGCATATTGCCGATCCTCATCAGGTTCAGGGAAGTCACATATTCCACCTGGGCGTTGTCATGTGTGCCGTACAGCGCGATCGAACCCATACGGGAATCCCCGGCAAATAGTGCCGTATCATACCAGTCATCGCTGACCATGTCGGAAAAACCGGCAGGCTGGGAATAATCGTACTTGTCGATATACCGGCAGGCATATGTCACCGGTTCCGGTGTCGCGTCCGGATCTTCTTTCTTTTCCGGTGCCGAGCAGCCCAACAGCAGTACTGCACCCATGCATAATATCATCAGTTTCTTCATTGGTCGAACAGCTCATCACTTTCTTCATTTTCAAACTGGGGAAGCGCCGGCAGTTCATCCAGACTCAGCAGCTTGAATGAATCCATGAACTCATCGGTCACTTCATAGAGGATCGGACGCCCCGGCGCATCCGAACGGCCGGATACCCTGATCAGATCCCTGGCTTCCAGTTTTCTCAGCATCATATCAGCTCCTACCCCGCGGATCTCTTCGATCTCGACACGGGTGATCGGCTGTTTATAGGCAATGATCGCAAGCGTTTCAAGAGCTGCCTGTGATAATGTCGATGTTTTGGACAGCTGGAACAGCTTTTTTGCGTACGGATGAACGACCGCCTTGGAAAGGAACCGGTACGTTCCCCCATAGTTTGCGATCTCGATGCCGTACTGGTCATCCAGGTATTTGACCTGCAGATCATCCATGAGCTGCTTCACGCGTTCTTCCGGTATTTCCAGGCTTCTGGCAGCCTGTTCTGCCGTCAGTCCTTCATCACCGACGATAAACAGCAGTCCTTCCAGGATCGCCTGCGCCATTCCTGTTTCAATATATCCTTCCGGATACAGTGCCTTAGCCAGTTCGGGATCCTGCAGCTGGACGGGTTTCTGTTCCGTTACGATCTTCAGATTGATTTCTTTCTTTTCTTCATCCATTGCTTATACCTATACCTCTGGAAAACCAGATCGTTTCGTTTTCATCGATCGTAAAAGCGAGAACATGCTGTCGGGCAAGATCGAGCACAGCCAGGAATGTCGCGATAAACATCGGGATATCATGGCAGTCATCCAGCAGTGCCTCAAACCGGAATGTCGGACCAAGCCGGTCAAGCTTGGCACGTACTTCCAGTTCACGATCCTCCATGGAGATCTCACGGGCAGTGTACTTCGTTTCGATCGGTCTGGCAAGACGCAGACGCATCATGCATTTGCGCATTGCCTTGAACAGATCATTCGGATTCACTTAATAATGCAGGTCGTCCGTACTGTTGATCCATTGATCCGCTTCCTGCGACAGTGGCTTTGACATCATCTTCTGACGCTGTTCATACAGTTCATTGAGCTGTGAGCTGACCTCCTTGAACTGCTGATATTCAAGCAGGCGCCTGATCAGACGTT
>JAFOMZ010000141.1 GCA_017421125.1 Solobacterium sp. | reverse complement strand
TGAGCAGAAACAGAAATGTTTCTGCTCATACTTTCTCAAAAGGAGACAGGAAGAAATGTACGATATCATTGTTGTAGGCGGCGGCCCGGCAGGGATGACAGCCGCGTTATACGGATTGAGAAACGGAAAATCCGTTCTGGTGATCGAAAAGAGCGGCTTCGGCGGACAGATCACACATTCCCCGAAGGTCGAGACTTATCCCGGTACACTGTCCATGAGCGGAAATGAATTCGCGGACAAGATGCTTGATCAGATCCTTGCACAGGGTGCGGAGATCGAATTTGAGAATGTAGTCTCAGTTGATTCGGAAGACGGCAGAAAAGTCGTCAGGACCGAAGAAGGAAGCACATTCGAATCAAAAGCGGTCGTTCTGGCAACCGGTGTGAAGCACCGCATGCTTGGTCTTGAGGGCGAAGAAGAGCTGGTCGGAGAAGGCATCTCATTCTGTGCTGTCTGTGACGGCGACTTCTACACAGGCAAGACCGTATGCATGGCAGGCGGCGGAAACTCCGCTCTTCAGGAAGCGATCCTGCTGTCAGAGAAGTGCAGTGAAGTGATCATCCTTCAGGATCTGCCGTTCCTGACAGGCGAGCCTTCCCTGCAGAAAGTACTTGCCGCAAAAAGCAATGTACGCTGCCTGACGGAAGTGAAGATCACAAAGCTCCTGAAGCAGGACGGTGAATTCTGCGGTGTGGAGATCGAGCAGAAAGGCGAGAAGCAGACGGTTGCGTGTGACGGATTGTTTGTCGCGATCGGACTGATCCCGGAGAATGACGCATTTGCGGCTCTGGCAGATCTGAATACATACGGATACTTTGATTCCGATGAACAGTGCACGACAAAGACGCCCGGCATCTATGTGGCAGGTGACTGCCGCAGAAAGGGTGTCAGACAGCTGACAACAGCTGTGGCAGACGGCGCGACAGCTGCACTTGCGGCTTGCCGTTATATCAACGAAACACTCAATTAACAGAAGGAACACAGAACCTTCTGTTTTTTCGTGGGAAATTGGAGATTTCAACAATAAATTTGCATAAAGCAACTATTTGAGATTGAGTTATCGGGAAGTACAGGATATACTCAGAGACATACAGGAGAACATTATGAGCGAACGCAGAACCATGGATTTGACGGAAGGCAATATATTTCAGCAGATTCTGATATTTTCTGCGCCGATCTTCATCGGGAACCTGTTCCAGAACCTTTACAACAGCGTAGACTCTCTGGTGGTAGGCAACTTTGTCGGCAAGGGAGCGCTCGCGGCTGTTAATACATGTGCACCGATCTCCAATCTGCTGATCGGTTTCTTTACCGGTATGTCTGCCGGCGCTTCCGTGCTGTTCGCAAGAAACTTCGGCGCAAAGGATTACGGGAAACTGAAGCGTTCGATCCATACGACACTGACGTTTGCGCTGATCCTCGGCATTGTGATGGCGTTGTTCGGCATGGTCTTCTCCAGGCAGCTGCTGAGGATCGTTGACTGCCCGTCTGATATTTTTGAAGATGCCAACAGATACCTGAAGATATACATTGCCGGTATCCTGTTCACATCGATCTACAATGTTGAATCGGGTGTCATGAGAGCGGTGGGTGATTCCAGAAGTCCGTTCTATGCGCTGGTAACTGCCAGCTTTATCAATATCGTATTGGATATCGTCCTTGTCCGCTTTATCGGTCTGGGTGTGATCGGTGTCGCGATCGCAACAGTCATCTCACAGTCTGTATCCGTATGCATGGTATACCGGAACATGCACGGTCTTGATGAAAGATACAGGTTCAATTTCAAAGATATGGATATCGAAAAGGACCTGCTTCTGGAAGTGATCGATCTTGGTCTTCCGGCCGGCATTCAGTCGTCACTGATCTCGATCTCCAATCTGTTTGTCCACCGTTATATCAACAGCTTCGGCTCGACAGCGACAGCCGGTGTCGGCATTGCCCAGAGACTTGACCGCTTTGTTTCGATGCCATGTCAGGCACTGGGACTGGCGATCACAACATTCGTTTCCCAGAACATCGGTGCGGGCAAGCGGGAACGCATCAAGAATGGTATGCTGACGGCATTCACCATGGGCATGGTCTCGATCGCGATCATGGGAATACCGCTGATGCTGAATACAAAGCTTTTCCTTGGCTTGTTCAACAGGGATCCGGAAGTGCTCATGTACGGCACGCAGATGGTCCATATACTGGTACCGTTCTATTTCCTGATGGCAATGAACCAGGTCATGTCCGGAACATTGAGAGGATACGGCTTCTCAAGACAGGTCATGATGCTGTCGCTCATCGGAATGATCGGTATCCGCCAGGTCTTCCTGTACATATCAATGCATATCGACTGGAACATCCGGAATGTATTCATCGGATTCCCGGTCGGCTGGTTCTTCCAGTCCGTCTGCGTATATGCGTATTTCTTCTATCTGAAGAGATCGGGGAAGCTCGAAGATGCATTTATTCAAAACAGCAAGCATACATAATACTTTGAAGCGGTCAAATGACTGCTTTTTTAAAAATGGCTGTACAATAAAAGAACAGAGGTATCACACAATGAGAAATGATTTTGTAAAACACAGGGGAATTGCGGCAGGGACGAAAGGAATGGTTTCTTCTGCCCACAACCTGATCTCCGTTTCCGGACTCAGAACACTTGAGAACGGCGGCAATGCCATGGACGCATGCGTCGCAATGGCATTAACTGCAGGGATCGTTCTGCCGGATATGTGCGGGCCGGGCGGAGATGCATTTGCGCTCTATTATGACGC
>JAFOMZ010000140.1 GCA_017421125.1 Solobacterium sp. | reverse complement strand
TCTGCCAGTGCTGTACCGCCTCTTTTCAGCCTCTGCAGGCAGAGAACAAAGTACAGGACAGCGGGTACCAGCAGCATCTTTTCCATCAGGAACAGAAGGATCTCAAATTCCACAGAGCGCCTCGTCACAACGATCACAACAGCTTCCAGGAAACAGATCACCGCAAGGAAGACACATGTCTTCCACATCAGCGGGAGATTGCCTAACAGTTCCATATTGAACCGGAACAGTTTCTTCAGCAGCTCCAAGATCTTCAGACACCATTTCCACAGGATCATCAGGATCTTCCAGCAGATATTGTTTTCAATAAATGTATGGAGTTTGATACGGACAGCCGCGCTCATGCATAGACCGGTCCCGACGATCAGCCCGAGGATACCCACAGCACCTGCTCCAGTGAATTCATAAAGATCAATGCCTCTGCTGATATTCATAATTACAGCCAGTGTTAAGATGCCGAATATGAGAGAAACGACCACCATGAGATCAAACGGCACTTTATACAGCGGTCCGGGATAAATGTCCTCTGTATCAGGACGATGTCCGGCAGCTTTCATCAATTCGATGAAGCAGAAGACCATGATGATCAGCGCTGCCGGGATGATCCCGTAGACCGCATATCTGATCTGCCATAACAGATCGATGATATATTCTGAGGCCCGGATATTCACGACTTCTCTGGATGTCTCATTCAGGACGATCCTGACCGTATAATATTCAGTATTCTGATCTGCTGCTTCAGAGGGCCCATAGATATGATACCAGGTTGATCCCGGATCTGATTCTTCTTTATGCTTCTCAACAGCCAGGTCAAAGTAGTAGCGGCGTTTGCTGTCGGTTTCTTCTCCCTGTGATCTGTATATGATAGTACCGTCCTGATAGATCCTGCATCCTCCGTCATAGGAATAAGATCCTTCATACAGATATGAATTCATACAGTCATATGCAGGACCGCTGGCGATCCTTTGTTCGGTATTGTCTTTGATCTCCTGTTCAGTATTTGAATAGAAACTCATATTGTTGCCAAGAATATAAACGGCAGCACATGTTCCTGCGATCAGAGTTGTTGCTGCAGCAATGCATACGATAAACAGCAGTGCTTTTCCGATGATCGTTCTGAAAAACCGTTTCATGATCTTCTGTCCCCTTCCATCCGGTATCCCTGACCGAATACAACTTTGATATATCTTGGTTCTGCCGGATTGATCTCGATTTTTTCACGCAGATGACGGATATGAACAGCTACCGTATTCTCCGCGCCGTATGGTTTTTCCTTCCATACGATCCCGTATATCTCACGTGGTGAGAAAACTTTCCCGGGATTGGAGATCAGCAGCTTCAGGATCTCATATTCCTTCGGTGTCAGTGAGATCTCTTCACCGTCCACAAGCACTTCTTTTGTCCGGTCATTGACTTCGATCCCTCCGTTGACAAGTATTTCCGGTCTGGTCATACCGCTTCCGAGCTTCAGATATCTTCTCAGCTGGGAACGGACGCGGGCGGATACCTCAAGCGGGTTGAACGGTTTGGTAATATAATCATCTGCTCCGACATTCAATCCCAGGATCTTATCTGTGTCCTCACTCTTTGCCGTCAGCATGATGATCGGTACATTGCTTGTTTCACGTATATGAGCCATGGCAGAGATCCCGTCCATGACCGGCATCATGATATCCAGCAGGATCAGATGTATTTCATGATGTCTGAGTACATCCAGTGCCTCTTTACCGTTATATGCTTCAAAGATCGTATAGTCCGGATCAGCCAGATAGATCTTCAATGCGTTGACGATGTCTTTCTCATCATCACAGATCAGTATATTCGGCATATTGTTATCCCCTCCAATGGTAATATGGTATAACGGGTCACGTTTAAGAAGAAACATGATAACTGTTTAAGATTTCATGAAGTTCTCATGGTAGATCTTCATCCATTTATTCTGCGCAAATGAAAATGCCCATAACGGGCATCTGTCAGTCCTTTTCTGTCAGTGTTCTGACTTTATCGATCAGTTCCTGGCTGAATCCTTCCAGATCCTGATCCGTGATGACCTGATCACTGTACAGCCGGACTAATATAAAAACCGCATCGGATTTGGACATTTTCACGATCACTCCCGGATGTCTCCGGTCAGTGCTGATCCGCTCGTCAAGTTCCCAGAAACGGTCGGAAGCCCTTCCGTCAGAACTCAGCAGTTCAAGATATCCTTTGATCAGCTGTTCCATATAGTGCTCCTGCCAATTGGGAAGTTTTTCCCTGAACAGCTTCCAATCCTTCTTCGATAACTGATACATACCCGGCTCCTCCTGTTATGCATAAGCCTTTTTCATCATAACATAATATCCGTTCACCGAAATGAATGATCATGCGAAAAAAGCTGCCCGCTCCAATGAACGGACAGCATATTCTTTCGGTTGTATCTCTGATTACAGCTTCTGCTTGATGTTGTTCTTGAGAATACGGATCCCGCGGGCAGCGATATTGGGAAGGATCGCCTTGAGTCTGCCGTTTTCAGCAGTATACATACGGGAAGCATTCGGTACATCTCTTGTCAGGTGGATCGCGTCGAATTCACAGCGTGTCGTGCACAGACCGCAGCCGATACAGCGGTTGTCATCAACGATGGACGCGCCGCACTTGAGGCAGCGGTTTGCTTCTGCACGTACCTGTTCCTCTGTCAGAGCGAGACGGAGGTCTTCATATGTATGCGCTGCATCACCGGGCTTGTATCCGGGTACCTGGCGCTGTGCGTTGTCATAGGATTCAACCAGGATATCATCCCTGTCGAGTTCCTTGAATTCACGCAGGTCACGGCCGATCGTCAGGCTCTGTCCATAGTGGACATAACGGTTGATGGAAACATATCCTTCTCTGCCTTCGGAGATCGCATCGATCGCGAATCTCGCACCCTTGAATACATCACCGCCGACGAAGATATCTTCTTCAGCCGTCTGGCATGTAACAGGATCGGCAACAGCTGTCGTGTTAGGACGTACTTCGACCTTTGTTCCTTTGAGCAGGTCGCCCCATACAGCAGCCTGACCGATGGACATGAGAACATGTTCGCATTCAACTGTCTTGAGTTCAGTCTCATCATAGACAGGATTGAACTTACCGTCTTTATCGAAGACCTGGACACAGTGCTTCATAACGATGCCC
>JAFOMZ010000015.1 GCA_017421125.1 Solobacterium sp. | reverse complement strand
GATCGGTGAATTGATTCGTGTGCTGTGTGATAAGGCATCGGCATACAGGGAAACGATCCTGCCGGGCTATACGCATATGCAGAGAGCGCAGCCCATCGTGTTCGGACATCATCTGCTGGCATACGGATGGATGCTGATGAGAGACAGAGAGCGTCTGGAGGATGCTGTTCAGCGGATGAACCGGTCACCGATCGGCGCATGCGCACTGGCGGGAACAACGTACCCGACAGACCGTATGTATGAAGCACAGCTGCTCGGGTTTGATGACATTACATACAACAGCATGGATTCCGTATCAGACAGGGACTTCTGTCTGGAACTGTTAAGCGCTCTGTCGATCCACATGATGCATTTATCCCGCTTCTGTGAAGAACTGATCCTGTGGTCCAGTTGGGAATTCCGGTTCGTGGAACTCGATGACGCGTATACGACAGGCTCTTCGATCATGCCGCAGAAAAAGAATCCCGATATGGCGGAACTTGTCAGAGGAAAGACCGGCCGGGTGTACGGGGATCTGATGAGCTTATTGACAGTAATGAAGGGACTTCCGCTTGCCTACAACAAGGACATGCAGGAAGACAAGGAACCTGTCTTTGACGCAGTCGATACAGTTAAGATGTGCCTTTCCATCATGACACCGATGATCCGCACCATGAAGGTCAACGAAGAAAACATGCGTGAAGCAGCCGGCAGGGGCTTTATCAACGCAACAGACCTGGCTGATTATCTGACGAACAAAGGCATGCCTTTCCGGGATGCTTACAAGATCTGCGGCAGGATCACCGCTCATTGCATTCAGAACGCGCAGACTCTGGAAACACTGCCTCTGAATACGTACAGGCAGTTCTCGGAACTGTTTGATGAAGATCTGTATGAAGCGATCGATCTGACAAAGATCGTCAGAAGACGCACCTCCGCAGGAGGAACGTCACCTGATTCCGTGGATCAGCAGATCAGACTGATCCTTGCAGGTCTGGAGCAATAAAACAACACATAAATGTCCATCCTGACAGACGGTATGCTATATTTGGTCTGTAAAAAGGGCGGACATTTTTTTATGAAAATAACATTTTTTGGTACAACAACACTGCTGTTTGATGACGGCACAGACCAGATCCTGTTTGACTGTCATTTTACACGGCCTTCTCTTCCGAAGTATATCGGCGGTTCAGAAGGAACAAATACAGCAGTGATGGATGAACTGTTCTCAAAACACCATATCGACAGGCTGAAGGCGATCTTTGTATCGCATACGCACCACGACCATGTCATGGATGTACCTTACGCTGCACTGAAGACCGGTGCGGTCATTTACGGTTCCTCTTCCGCGATGAATGTCGCCAAGGGCGGAAATGTGCCTGAAACACAGCTGGTCTGCTTCAAGGCAGGCGAAACATATACTGTCGGACAGTACAGGATCAAAGTGCTGGCCTCCAGACATTCCAAGCCGACGATCCTCAACAATGATCTTGGTGTGACGATCGATCAGCCGCTCGTACAGCCGGCAAAACTGCGTGATTACAAAGAGGGCGGTTCCTATGATTTCTATGTGGAGGCGGAAGGAAAGAAATTCCTGATCCGTCCGAGCTTCAACTATATTGAAGGACAGCTGGACGGGTATCAGTGCGATGTACTGTTCCTGGGTATTGCCGGGTTTGGCAAGGCGGACCGGAAGACAGAGGAGATCTTCTTCCGTGAGACAGTTGAAAAAGTAAAGCCTGAACTGATCATTCCGCTGCATTGGGACAACTTCTTTATACCGCTGGATAAACCGGCTGAAGGCATGCCGCATGTGATCGAAAAAACCGAAGAATCATTCTTCAAGCTGGCAAAACGCTGCGAGTCATATGGTGTGAACTGCATCCTGCAGATCCCCCGTACAAGCATTGAGATCTGAAATGAATATGCCTGAGTACAGGCAGACAGATATAGGAGAAAAGAAATGAAAAAACTGATGTGTTCCATATTCTGTGCAGGTATCCTGCTGACACTTGGCGCATGCGGTCAGAAGAAACAGGAAGAGGCACCTGCTGAATGGACAAGAGAAGGTTACTTCCAGGATGAGGATGAAAACATGCTTTCCGTCACCTGGATGGAAGATATTGATGAACCCGGCTGGTATGTCGGATGTATGCTCGGTGAGGACCCGGTAGAGGATTCCTGGGGCGGTACACTGCCGCAGGAGGGAAACGCCCTGAAGGGTACCCTGGCTTCTTCCGGTAATAAAGAACCGCTCGCAGTAACAGTCACAGAAGAAGGCACAGACGGACTGGCGCTGGCAGTTGACGGAGGCGATACATATCACTTCACGAAGTTTGATATGCCTGAAGCGACCATCTTCATTACCATCAATACGGAAGGCTGGGGCAACATTGCCTACACAGAGGGTGAACAGACACCTGAAGTTGATGAGGAATACCCGTACCAGTCAGCAGTGATCAATCTGGAAAAACCGGAAACATATACATTCTTTGCATGGCCTTCAGCAGGAAATAATTTCGTAAAATGGACAAAGAACGGAGAAGACTTCTCCGGGGAAGCACAGATCACAGTTGATCTGAATGAGACGGCTGATTACATTGCTGTATTTGAAGAGGACCCTGACTGGCAGAATCCTATCATGAACTTCATTGGAAACTATCAGAGCGGCAGAGCCAGAGCTCTGGTAGAATGTTTCGGCAATGAAGATGCATGGATCACCATTGAGTGGGGCAGCAGTGTTTCCGAACTGGCACGCTGGGATATTGACGGACGGCTCGACCCGGATACTAAGACCATCGATTATTCCACCGCCACAAAGGCGATCATTACCTTTAATGAAAAAGGCGAGATCGTAAAGGATGAAGTTGCCTACGAGAACGGGACCGGTTCGATCGTCTTCAACGATGACGGTACGTTCACCTGGCATGAAGATCAGTCGGAATACGATGAAGACATGGTATTTGAGTGGGTATCGGCACCGGAAGACAACTAAGGATCAAAGAAGATCTCATAAGAATATAAAAAATGACTGTTTCCTTTGATGAGTTGAAACAGTCATTTTTATACTGATCAGCTGATAAACAGGATCTTTTTCAGGAGATCTGCAAGCTTTCCTGCTGTGATCTTGAAGGATGCCTTCTTAACACCGGTAAAACCGATATATCCGATCTCATTGCCCTTCATATCTTTTACAGGCTGTCCGGTTTCATCGTAGAATGTCCGGATATTGTCGTAGCCGGTGATGAGAACAGAGCCGGTACCTTTCTTCTGGTTGTCAAAATAGGAGATACGGTAATCGGTTCCGCTTCTCAGGGTCAGCGTTGTTTTCTTGTCATACTTATATGTGACAGTGATATCTGCCGCATATTCGGGTGAACCTGATGCGTAAGGGTCGAAGTAGATATACTGCCCTGTATACGGGAATGAGGTGACCTTGACAGTCTTTCCTGCCTCGTTCTTCCGGGTTATGGTGACTGTTGCTTTGGACATATCCAGATAACGCCCGGTTTCCGGCTGTCTTCTCACCTGGTAAGCGCTGTAGTTGATCAGGTCAGGGTCATCGGAAGCGAAGTTGCCTTTTCCGCGGAACACTGCGTATACCGAGACCCGGTCTCTCGGATATCCATCGACCATGAAGTCTTTATCCGTCAGCATCTCTCCCTTTTTGGATGAGACCGGACCGGACATCTCATAAACATATCTGCCCAGGTCATAGTCATAGCGGGACTGGACGCTCCGGTAATACGATACCGTGTAGTCCTTGCCCTGCTTCAATGTGATCCCGTTATATGTTACATACGGTGTCGTAGCGTATGCGCCGGGCTTGGTATAGATCTTTTCCGGAAGGAGCGCAATGTTTACGTTCTGGATACTGACAGGTTTGATGTCAAACTTGCCTGTGACCGCTTTTCTGCCCTTGTAGCTGCCGATGAAGGATATCGTATAGGAAGCCTTTGTCTTAGCAGTGCTGACATTGGTGTTGTTCTTGTAGGATATCTTATAATCAGTTCCTTCGGTCAGACGTGTTTCATACTTGTCTTCACCCTCGGTATCTATGTCAGCGTACACTGACAGGAAACCGGTCCTGGGATAGCCGGTGTAGTTCACACCGGATTCATAGCCGTTGTACACATACATATCGATATCTTTGTTCGGTACGATCTTGAAGTTCGCTGTCTTTGTGCCGGAATACCCGTTGATGCCGGTCACGGTCACTTTGACGGTTCCTGCATCGGTCGTGTTATTGGACATCGTCAGGCTGTAGTGCTCCCGGCCGATGTCTTTCTTTTCGGTCTTGTCCAGAGCGTCATATACGGTGATGCCGGACAGGATCTCTTCTTTCCGGTCTTTGCCGTTATAGACGTATGAAAGTGTTCCGAAGTCTACCGCAATGTTCTTCAATTCTGCTTTGCCGGCAACGACCGTGACGGGAACCTCAACAGATCCGGTATAGTTGCCTTTGCCGGTAACTGTCATAATGGTATTTTCCGTATATTTCGTGGATGCCGCAGGACTGACGGTAAAGTCTTTCGTGGAAAGCTTGGTCGTCCCGTAGTACAGGACAGGGGATGCCTTACTGCCGGAAACGACTGTCAAATCTGCTGCTGTGACTGAAGGCGTTCCGTCTGCCGTATCACCGGGGTTGATGCTCTTGCGTCCGATCTCGAAGTACAATGTCGTACTGCCGGTGAAGTTGCCTTTGCCGGTCACGATGATCTGCGGTGCGCTCTTGCGTGTCTTCGCGGGCAGTTCCAGGAAACCTTCCTGGTCTCTTTCAGAACCTTCCGGAAGGATCCATGCCTTGGTATTGTTCTTGTATTTAACGGTATAGTCTGAACCTTCATACAGAGTCGAACCATTGCAGGAAACGTAAACACCCGGTTTTACTGCACTGCCTGTATAGATGAAGTTCCTGTCCGGCTCAAGCAGAGTGACCTTCATAACATGGTTGACCGGGAGTACCCGGACAGACCTGAACTGTGACAGGGAACTGACAGGATAAGAAGTTTCTGTCAGGACTGTGGGAGAGCCATAGAATCCGGTCTGCTCATAACATGTCACATCGGGATCCGTACCGCGCCTGTTCAGTGTTACACCTGCAGGTGCGGTGATCGCGCTTGTGGAACCGCCGATCTCCAGATAGCCGTCCCAGCCTGAGGTACGCAGTGTGGTACTGCCATCCAGATACAGACCGTAAGAAGCTGAAGGAGAAGACCCGCCGTTCAGGGACATTTTTGCCCCGCCGGATAATTTCAGAGTACCGCCGGCCATACGGAGCGCAATACTGTGTCCTTCATAAGAAGTACTGCCGCGTGATACCAGCAGGCCATTACCGCTGACTGTCAGATCGCCGCCGACATATGCAGAACACTTATCTGCTGTTCCGCTGTCGGTACTGGGAAGATTCAGCTGCGGAGTTCCGTAATAATCCGGGCCCGGGCTGAACACGACCTTCAGCGACCCCTTTGTGTACAGGTTATAGACATCAGGCTGGTTCACGTAGCCGGAACCCCTGAAGTCCGCATATGCTTTCACGATAATGGTCAGCTCTCTGTCCCCTGCATAGTACAGACCGCAGTAGCGTTCAGGACCCGCACCTTCCAGATACTCATTGTAGTTGTAAATATAGAAACCGCTGTTCAATGTCACGGTGTTCGTATCCGGATCATATGTGGAAGGTGTATAAGAAGCCTTGTATCCGGCGTTCCCGATATCATCTTTGTTTTTACTGTGGATCAGATTTCCGCCGATCCAGAGGTCATAGCTTTTTGCCCACTGGGCATACAGGCTGAGGATACCGGATGAAGGGACATCGATCGTGATCTCTGCCTGATCGTCATAGTGCGTTCCGCTTCCGTCTTCCTTTGTGTTCCAGCCGAGGAATGTCAGGTCCCCGTTTGTGAACGCATTGGGTGTGAAATGATCTGCAGGTGTTTCCGGAGTGTAGTCGGTGTAGTCGATGATCTGATCTTCCATCATGCCTTCTGCGCCGTTGGGCAGATAATGAACAGTGAATCCGACAGGATGGAAGGTATAGTTCCTGGAAGAAGCGTTGCTCTCCAGGGCACCTCCCGGGATGCCGTATACCTGTACAAGGCCTTCGGGAATTCCCTTGAATGCATCGGGATAGATCATGCCTTCCTTCTGCTTGAACGTGAAGGACAGTTCCGTCAGTGATGCACAGTTTTCAAATGCATTTCTGCCGATCGCATAGCTGTCATAATTAATGTAATTCTTCAGTGTACCGTTGTAATGGACCTTTTCCAGACTTATGCAGTTCCTGAAAGCATAGCTGTCGATTGCTCTGACCATGTCAGGAATCGTGATCTCCTTCAAAGAGGAACAGTTATCAAATGTGTAAGATGCCAGTGTATACATGTTCAGTGATGCAGGTATATCGATCTCTTCAAGGTTCGTGCAGTCTTTGAATGCATTGTCACCGAGCGAAGTGACTGTTTCAGGGATCACCAATGACGTCAATCCTGTGCATCCGTAGAACACACCGCTGCCTAATGCCAGTAATGCCGGGGGAAGTTCGATCTCTTCCAGGCTTGTGCATTGATTGAATACAGAATCACCGAGAGACTCAATGTTCGGTGAAAGCCGGATGTTTTTCAGACTTGTGCATCCATTGAAGATACCGCCGTACAGAATTGCAACGTTGTCCGGAATATAAATGGTCTCCAGAGCTGTGCAGTCCTTAAAGGCATTTGTGGTAATGCTTTTGACGCCGCTGCCGATCACGACCTCAGTCAGGGAAGGACAGTTATTGAAAGCATTGTCCGGGATCATAGTGACGCCATTGCCGATCACCGCTTTTCTGAGGGAAGGATTGCTGTTAAATGAACGGTATTCCCAGTATGTTACACTGTCCGGGATCACGATCTCTTCCAGTCCGCAGCTGTTGAATGCATCAGCGTCGATCCTTGTCAGCCCTTCCGGCAGATCGATGCTTTTCAGATTTGAACAGCCCTGGAATACTTCTCTCCAGATCTCTGTCAGGGAATCCGGAAGTTCTGCACTGGTCAGATCGGTGCATCTGTAGAATGTTCCTTCATTGAGAGCGGTGACGCCCTCGGGAATACTGACGGAAGTAAGCCCGCTGTAAGCGAAAGCGTCTTCACCTATAGAATTTACAGTGGAAGGGATATCGATCTCAGTGAGCCTGCCGCAGTATGCAAACGCGCTGCTGCCGATACTGGTCAGTCCGTCCGGAAGAACAACGCCTTCAAGGTTATCGCAGTGATAGAAAAATGAATACCCGAGATTCGTGACTCCGGAGGGGATCGTTATCGTACCTGACAGAGAACTGCAGTAATCGAATATACCATTTCCCAGACTGACTGCATTTGCCGGAATATTGACAGACTGCAGACTGGTGCAGTCATTGAATGCATAATTGCCGATCGTTGTCAGTGTTTCCGGAAGTGTGATCTGTTTGAGGCTCCGGCATCCGGCGAATGCATCTTCTCCGATCGTCTCAATACCTTCGGGCATCAGTACTTCTTCAAGGTTTCTGCTGTATGCGATGGCGTATTCACCGATCGTTTTCAGTGATGCAGGAAGATCCAGGGATGTCAGAAGATTGCCGTCATAGAACGCATATCTGCCGATCGACTCCACGGTTGAAGGCAGGGATGCTTCACGCAGCAGTTTATTGTTGTAGAATGCGAAATCACCGATATGCGTGACGCCTTCCCCGATCACCACAGTGGTCACGTAGGTGATCTCCGGCTGATACCATGGAGCATAATTGTTGCTGTAATAATCATTGCTGTAATCTGCCATTGTCCCGGTTCCGGTGATCGTCAGCAGGCCTTCATCGGTCAGGGTAAAGGTCAGATTATCGCCTTCACTTCCGCAGTTTCCGCTTAATACGATGTTTCCTGCCAGTTCACGTGCTGTCACGATGACTTTATGGTATCTCTCAAACGGATTCCAGGAATAATAATCATATACATATTCCGGTTCATAAAAGGCCGTTCCTTCTTCATCATCGACCGAAGCATATCCGTAAATATCACATTCGATCGGTGCATGCGTGATCCTGGTCCCTTCACGGGTGATGTTGATTGCTATGGCATTTGTACTTTTCGCGACAACGTTGGCACCGGCACCGAAATGAAGTTCGCTCCAGATATAGAAGGCATTGCCGGAACTGGTCACATTCAGTGTGCAGTTTTCAACAGATACCATGGGACCTTGTATCGCAGGAGATTCATAATAGTTTGAGTTTCTGTTGACACTCAGATCCAGCGAACCGGTTCCGTCATCACTGGTAATGGTAAGCGGTCCGGAAACATCGATGCCGCGCAGACGGTAGACGTCCCACCTTTCAGTGGCGATATCAAGTGAACTGCTGCCGGCAAGGCGTATCGTAAGACCTGCTTCCCCGCTCTTTTTGATGATCGTGGTTTCGGGAGAATCGATCACTGTTTCATCCGGATCATCTTCGATCACCGCGTTGTCCAGTGTGAGCGTATTGGATTCATAATCGTAGCTGACTGTTCCGGAAGTGATCAGTTCACTCTCGATCGTCAGGACACCTTCTCCCTCATAGGGGACCACCGTACCTGCGACATAGAAGTAAAGTTCCTCTTCATCGTCGGAAAACACCTCAGCCGGTTCTTCTTCTGTCTCTTCAGCAGGTTCCGTTTCTTCGGATGATTCTTCTTCCGCCTCAGGTGTTTCTTCTGCAGGGGTGAGCTCGGGTGTTTTCTCCGGTTCATCGGGGGATACTGCTTCTTCCGGCTCCTGCTCACCGGACATTTCCTCAACTGCTTCTTCCGTAAGAGGGCTTTCTTCGGGGTTGGTCTCCTCAGCAGGCTGAATCAGTTCGGTCTGTTCTTCTTCCGCCGGCAGTCCTTCGTAAATCTCGGTTTCAGCAGCCGGGTCTTCCTCATTCTGCTCAGCAATCGGACTGATCATGGATCCTGATGCGAATAAAGAGAACGACAAAAACAGGGAGAGTAAATGGATCATGGATTTTTTATGCATAATGACACTCCTTTACTGCGATATTTGTGAATAATACGGTAGAAACGGGATGTACATAAAACAGCGTACGGTCATGGATGATCAACCGTGCGCTGTGAGTACGGATGATTTGCAGATCAGAAAATCTGATCCCGAAGATTAGGTTACCAATATTATAAACAGCAGATCCATATGCGTATGGTGTGACAGAAAGATGGCAATGACATTTTTGGCATATGAAAAAAGATCATCCGGGGCCGGATGATCTTAGACAGACCACTGCATGTTTCCGATCCAGAGCGGGGAATCGATCTCTTTCAGGTGATCCTGGTATCTGGATGTACCGAAGATGGCATCATACTGGTTGACGATTTCGATTTTATTGTCGATGACCCACTGTTTGACTCTGGGGGAGGTGAATACTTCCACGTCCTTGACACGGTGGATGTTGCATGACTGTTCCCTGAGCACCGTATCGTCCAGGTATCCGGGATGAAGTACTTTGACAACGATCTTATCGTCATCGATCGGCATATTGAGAATGGATTCTTCCGGATCATATTTCAGGAAGTTCAGGACATTGAGCACTGACTTGTGACCGGGCAGAACCACAAGGTCATCTCTGGGTGTGGATTCCATGGCACCCCAGATGTTGAGATGTTTGTATTCATCCCTGGCAGTTGTTGTTCTTCCGTGACGTTCATTGTTCATGAAACCATAAGGGATATGATGCTCTTCCACGACCTGCAGGATCGCCTGTTCTTTCTCCCCATTGGCGGGAAGATTTGCGTAATGGATATCCGGATAGCGCCCGAGATGTTCTTTGCAGAACTCCATCTGTGCGCGGAATTCTTTGATCATCTCATCATAGACGATTCCTTCTACGGGATGCTCACACTGGTTGATGCGCTTCCACTTGAAATTGCCGTCCGGAGTGCAGAGAGAAGGAACTTCCGAAGGATCCAGTACAGGGTGTCCCCACATGTGCGGATGCCAGCCTACAGAGATCCACGGTTTGTCTGACAGATAGTCGAGCATTTCCACGACATCAGGCCAGTCAAACATACATTCGCAGTCAGAAACAACACCTTCTTCCAGTGTTTTCAGAGTACCAAGATTATGTACATGGGTATAGCCGACATCATCGGCACGGAATACGATCTTCATATTGTGCTTACCTCTTTTTTGCTGATTTCATAATAACCGGGAAACAGAAAAACTGCATTTCAGAATTCCAATCAGGTTG
>JAFOMZ010000139.1 GCA_017421125.1 Solobacterium sp. | reverse complement strand
TGTCTTCATCAGACGGAGCGTGAATTCCGCACAGCTCGGGCTCAATGCCGGTGTGATGCCGGACAGATGCAGCCAGTCGAATCCTTCCAGCAGTGCTTCTGCATCGATTCCCGAGAAATCAAACTCTGCAATAGCACTGTGCTTGCGGTCATAGGTTACACGGGACGGACGGATTCCGTATCCGGTTTCCAGATAATAGACGCCCATTCTGTGTGTCGGTGTCTGTTCATGAGTGGACAGAATCACCGGTGTGCAGTGAACATCGTTGCTGCGAAGCATACGGACTGCACTCTTGCCCAGGGAATTGTCCGGAACAACACTGAAGAATGTACTGTCGACTTTCAGATTGGCAAGGGCAAGCGCAATGTTCGCTTCACTTCCGCCATAGCTGATTTCAAAGTTGGTCGCAACCCGGATCTTGTCATAATTCGGAGGAGTCAGACGCATCATGACTTCACCGAACGTAATGAAACGACTGCTCGGATGGCTGCTGATCAGAGGATTATGATGTTCCATATCATTTCTCCTGTCCTGTACTGTTAAGCCTGTAAACTCAGCGCTGGATTCTTCCGGATCCATCACCGCCGGCAAGCTTTTCAACTTCAGACACTGTCATCATGTTGTAGTCGCCTTCGATCGTGTGCTTCAGGGCAGATGCTGCTACTGCGAACTCAACTGCAGCCTGTGTGCTGTAGCCATTGAGCAGTGCATAGATCAGGCCGCCGCCGAAGCTGTCGCCGCCGCCGACTCTGTCGATGATGCGCAGTTCATACTTCTTGGAGAAGCAGTATTCATCGGATGCGACATCATACAGCATAGCGCTCCATCCGTTATCGGATGCACTGTGGGATTCACGGAGTGTGATCGCAACTTTTTCAAATCCGAATTTATCTGCAAGCTGTTTTGCTACAGACTTGTAGCCTTCATGATTCAGCTGACCGCCATAAATATTTGTAGCTTCAGCTTCGATTCCGAATACGTCTTTTGCGTCTTCCTCGTTGGAGATGCAGACATCAACATACTGGCAGAGATCTGTCATAGCTGCTCTTGCCTGTTCACGTGTCCAAAGCTTTCCGCGATAGTTCAGGTCGCAGGAGATCTTCAGTCCCTTTGCTTTGGCAGCCTTACATGCCTGACGGGTGATCTCGACAACGTTCTCACCGAGAGCGGGTGTGATTCCTGTGAAATGGAACCATTCTGCTCCGTCAAAGATCTCATCCCAGTTGAAGTCTTCCGGCTTTGCGAGCTGGATCGCGCTGTTTGCACGGTCATAAATGCATACACTGCCGCGCTGGGAAGCACCCTTTTCGTTGTAATAGATACCTACCCTGTCTCCGCCGCGGGTGATCTTTGTTGTATCAACACCGTATCTGCGGAGGCTGTTGACTGCAGCCTGTCCGATTGCATGAGCCGGAAGCTTTGTTACAAATGCTGTATCAATACCATAGTTGGCAAGGGAAACAGCAACATTTGCTTCACCGCCGCCAAATGTAAATTCCAGCGTGCTAGCCTGCACAAAACGTTCATAATTGAACGGCTGCAGACGAACCATCAATTCACCGAAAGTTACTACTCTGCTCATCCTGATCAGCCTCTGACTCTGTCAACGATCTCTCTTGTCTGTTTGCAGAGGTCAATGATCTTTTCCCAGTTACCGCTTTCGATATCGTCAGCCTTAACCATATATGTGCCGCCGCAAGCTGCGATGACAGGGCAGGACAGATATTCTTCCAGGTTCTTCAGGTTAACGCCGCCAGTAGGCATTACCTTGAACATCGGGAACGGTGCGCTCAGAGACTTGATCTTCTTCAGACCGCCGGACTCTTCAGCCGGGAAGAACTTGACGACTTCATATCCGTAAGGAAGAGCCATCTGATATTCTGTTGCTGTTGTAACACCAGGGAAGTACTGGATGTTGAGTTCAACGCACTTGTCAGCGAGTGTTTTGCTGAAGCCAGGTGAAACGATGAACTGTGCGCCTGCATCGACAGCTGCCTGTGCCTGCTCTTCTGTAAGAACAGTACCTGCACCTACGATCATTTCAGGGCATGTTTCCTTCATGATCTTGATAGCCTTGTCAGCACCTGCTGCACGGAAAGTAACTTCCGCAACGGGCAGACCGCCTTCGCAAAGTGCTTTTGCAAGCGGAGCAGCGTCTCTTTCAGGGTTGCTCAGTTTGATAACCGGTACGACACCGATTTTGGAGATTGCTTCATTAAGCTGGTTCATATTATTTTTCCTCCTGTTATTTCCTGTATTTAATTATGCGGTAATTTTTGTGTTCTGTTACATTGCCTTATTTGGCATCGTAATTGTATTTATTGCTTTTTGTTGTTAGGGCTTACAGTTCATCATACAGACGCTGCAGATACAGCCTGGATGACTCTGCGTTTTCATTATTGGTATTTTCCAGAGTTGCCTGAATATACGGTTTCCTTGCTTTCATGAAGCGGAGGATCTCCGTATAGTCCATTTCACCTGTACCTGCTGCGATGCTCTTCAGATCATTTCCTGCAGGGACATAGTCCTTCAGGTGAACGACAGCAATATCATCTCCCAGCAGCTCGATCGTTTTGGCAAAGATCTCATCCCTCTGACCTGCATTTTCCGGACAGAGCAGATTGACCGGGTCAAAGATGATGCGCAGGTTCGGGCTGGCGATCGCATCAAGCACGATGCGTGCCCGTTCAGGTGTACATACGATATGTTTCCATACCGGCTCAATTGCCATACTGACACCGTATTTTTCAGCACATTCAACTACAGGTGCAAGTCCTCTGATAAATGTTTCCAAAGCTTCCTTGGAATGCGTATTCGCATCCATTTTGTACTCAGCATTCGGAGCGCCTGTTTCCGTTCCGACGACCGATGCGCCAAGAACGGACGCTACACGCAGATGTGCATAATAGCGTGACTGTATTTCCTTCAGTTTTTCCGGATCCGGATGAGCCAGATTCAGGTAGCATCCCAGTACAGCCACATCCAGACCTTCGCGTTCGAAAACACGTTTGGTATAACGGCCAAGTCCTTCTGTCAGTGCAGCAGCATCAAATGTATAACCTTTGATAACTTTGGAATAAGCGAGATGTACGCATGAGAAACCTTCTTCTCTTGCTTTCTTCGCACGTTCTTCCATTGTCTGCAGTTCAGGTGCCAGACCGGTGTTGATATCATGGAGACGAATACCTAATTGCATAGTTTTCCTCTTTCTGCAGATTACAGTACAACGCCGTCCTTGAAGATCGAGATCTCGCGGAATCCCTTGCGTTCAGAACTTGTCAGCTTACCGGAAGCTGTCTGGATCACCAGATCGAGCAGATCTGCGCCTGCTTCATCAAGCGTTTTTTCACCATCCGCTACAGCACCGGCATTGAAATCAACCCAGTTTGCCTTCTTTGTTGCAAGCGGTGTGTTCGTTGCAATCTTCAGTGTCGGAGCAGGTGCGCCGAACGGTGTTCCTCTTCCTGTTGTAAAGAGGATCATATGTGCTCCTGCCGCAGTCAGAGCAGTTGCGGAAACAAGGTCATTACCCGGTCCGTAAAGCAGATTGAGTCCCTTTGTCTTGACTGAATCAGCATAGCCGATCACATCAACGATCGGTGCAGTTCCGCCCTTTTGGACACAGCCGCATGACTTGTCTTCCAGTGTTGTGATACCGCCCTGCTTGTTGCCTGGTGAAGGATTGTCATAAACAACTTCATTATGGGAAATAAAGTAGTTCTTGAATCCGTTCAGCATATCGGATGCCTTCTGGAAAACTTCCTCGCTGACACATCTGTCAAGCAGGAAGCTTTCTGCACCGAACATCTCCGGAACTTCTGTCAGTACAGTTGTTCCGCCCATTGCGGTCATCAGATCGGAGAATCTGCCGACAGTCGGGTTTGCGGTAATTCCGGACAGTCCGTCGGAGCCGCCGCACTTCATACCGACGACCAGCTCGCTGACAGGCATTTCTTCACGTTCAAATTTAGAAGCATATGCAGCGCATTCTTCCAGCAGCTGTCTTCCTGCTTCAAATTCATCTTCAACCTGCTGGCATGTCAGGAATTTCACCCTGTTGGGATCATATTCACCGAGTTCCTGAAGGAACTGTTCATGTGTCAGGTTTTCACAGCCAAGGCTCAGTACAAGTACTGCGCCGGCATTCGGATGACGTACCAAAGCAGCAAGCAGTTTTCTTGTCTGTGCATGGTCATGTCCGGTCTGAGAGCAGCCGAACGGATGTGTAAATGTATGCAGTCCGTCGATGGATCCTTTGACAAGATCCTGGTTCTCTCTGACCAGAGTTTTTGCGACATCATTGACGCATCCAACAGTCGGAATGATCCAGATCTCATTGCGCACAGCAGCTCTGCCATCTTCCCTGCGGTAACCCATGAAGGTACGCGGTTCCAGCGGCGTGACCTGCGGATGTGTCGGGCAATAGTTGTATTCTACTTCGCCGGACAGATTGGTTGCCATGTTATGTGTATGGACCCACTGTCCCGGATTGATGTCGGATGTTGCATGTCCGATCGGCAGTCCGTACTTACGTACGATCTCACCTGAAGCGATCGGTTTCAGGGCAGCCTTATGTCCCTGCGGAATATTCTCGATGATCTTTACACCTTCAAATTCCGTACCGGCTTCGATCGGATGGAGTGCTACCGCGACATTATCGTTTTCATTGATCTTGATAAAATCAAGCATGACAGCTTACTCCTTTCCCAGAGCAAGCGCATATGCCTTCAGCGCACCTTCGCTTCTGATGACTTCCAGAGCCTTGACAACTGCTTCTTCGAAACCTTCGATCGTTGTCAGGTCCATACCCCACATACGCTCGTCTTTCATGACAGCGTGTGTCAGAGCTGCTGCATCATCATTTCTGTGATCATAGAAGAATTCCAGAACGAAGCGGTCATCGCTGACAGTATATGTGTTGCCTGCAGGACGACGGCATACCAGGCCTGCATCTGTCAGTTCCTGAATATCACTGGAATAGAATGCCAGATAAGCTGCGAAGCTTGTTGTCAGGCACTTCGGCAGTGTACCCTTAGCCTCAACATATTCCAGAAGGCTGGGCAGATCTCTTGCCCTCCACTTGGAAGTGGAGTTCAGTGAAATGCTCATCAGTTCATGATTAACAAACGGATTGTTGAAACGATCCTGTACAGCTCCAGCGAAGTTATAAAGATCATCTTTATCGAGCGGAAGTGTCGGAATGACTTCATCATACAGCATTGTATTCATGAAGTTCAGAACTGTCTCATTCTGCATGCAGTCACGTACAATGTCGAATCCTGCCAGATATGCACCGAGAACAAATCCTGTATGAGCACCATTCAGAATACGTACCTTACGCTTCTTATAAGGTGTTACATCCGGTACAACAGGGCAGTTCAGACCTGCTGCCTTGAACGGGAGTTTGTCTTCCAGCCATGCCGGTCCTTCAATGTTCCATACACCGAATACTTCACCTACATCAAGCAGCGGATCGGAATAACCATGCAGCTGTTCCAGACGTGCTACTTCCTCTTCATCACGGATACGGCCCGGAACGATACGGTCTACCAGTGTTGAGCAGAAGAGGCAGTCTTCATTGACATATCTGCGGAATTCATCGGAGAGTCCCCACAGGTCAATATACTGGTTGACACACTTCTGAAGTTCTTTACCGTTATTGTCGATCAGTTCGCAGGAAAGAATGATCAGTCCCTTCTGACCTGCCTTGAAGCGTTCCAGCAGGACCTGTGTCAGTTTGCCGGGGAATGAGGAAGCCGGACGGTCTTCCAGTTTGCATTCAGGATCAAATACGATACCTGCTTCTGTTGTGTTGGAAGCGACATATTCCAGATCTGCTGAACGTGCAACTTCCATCATTGCTTCAAAATCATCTTCTTCATACGGATTGAGGCAGCGTGAAACAACGGAAATGACTCTCTTTCTGTCTACTTTCTCGCCGTTTTCGCGTCCTCTCAGGTACAGGGTATACAGACCCTCCTGTTCGTTGATCAGTTTGGATAATCCGCCTTTGATCGGGCAGACAAGAACGCATTTACCGTTCCATCCAACTCTTTCGTTTGAAACATCAAACCAATAGTCGACGAATGCACGGAGGAAGTTGCCTTCTCCGAACTGCAGAACCTTTTCCGGCGCTTTTTCCAGAATATATCCGTCATAACCGGATTCTTTCAGGACTGCGTAGTTTAATTTATTCATGATAGAATTCTCCTTTCATTTCCGTTCATTCATATCAGAAAAAGTGAAGATACTTACGTACCTTCACTTACATGCTCAGGGTACGTAATTAAATCGACGGTTGATCCACATCCTGCAGAGGGAAACCCACTGACGACATGACTCTTCAGGTGTTTCAACCTCCTGCGTGCATGTGGATATTCCATGTACGCCTGTTTCAAAAAGATGATACTCCAGCGGCACTTTGCATTCCTTCAGCCTGACAGCCAGCATCAGACTGTTTTCAACAGGAACACTTGCATCTTCGCCGCCGTGCCACATAAATGTCGGCGGAAAATCAGAGGTAACGTGAGCCGGAAGATGCATTTTTTCTTTCATAGCAGGATCGTTTCCTGTTACCCATCTGACTGATTCTTCATGTGCGAATTCTTTGGTGCTGATAACCGGATAGCACAGGATCATTGCGTCGGGTCTGCTGTCTTTTCCCAGGTCCAGTTCCGGATCATTCCAGAATGTCCCAAGACTTGCTGCGAGATGCCCGCCTGCCGAAAATCCGAGTACAGCGATCTTTTGAGGATCGATATGCCATTCTTCCGCACGGTTTCTGACTGTTTTTACAGCTTCCGCCAGTTGTCTCAGCGGACGGAAACCGGAAGCCTTTTCACCGCATGTATATTCCAGGATAAACGCCTGATAACCCATTGACAGGAATTCAAGCGCTACCGGATCTTTTTCACGGGGTGAACGCCACTGATAGGCTCCGCCCGGGCAGATGATAACTGCCGGACGGACCTTATGTGCTTTCAGCGTTTCGTAATCATCCTGCAGGATCCCGCGGACTTCCGCTTCTCCTGCATGGAAGCTGATCAGTTTCATTGCGGCTGTTTTCCAATATATGCAAGAATACCGCCATCAACGTAAAGGATATGTCCGTTTACGAAGTTGGAAGCGTCACTTGCAAGGAATACTGCAGGACCCTGCAGATCTTCCGGAGTGCCCCATCTGGCAGCCGGTGTCTTAGCAACGATGAACTGGTCGAACGGATGTCTGGATCCGTCAGCCTGACGCTCTCTTAACGGAGCTGTCTGCGGTGTAGCAATGTAGCCGGGACCGATGCCGTTGCACTGGATATTGTATTCACCATATTCAGAGCAGATATTTCTTGTCAGCATCTTCAGGCCGCCCTTAGCAGCTGCATATGCAGAAACTGTTTCTCTTCCGAGTTCGCTCATCATGGAGCAGATGTTAATGATCTTGCCATGACCCTT
>JAFOMZ010000138.1 GCA_017421125.1 Solobacterium sp. | reverse complement strand
GCAGAAGGCGCAAAGGTATGTATCCAGCTTGGCTGCGGTCTGGGCAGAAACGCATTCCCGTTCTCGGATGACCAGATGGTATCTGCTTCCGAAGTTCCGTCCTTCTACTTCCCGGACAGACTCTGCCGCGCGTTCACGATCGATGAGATCCATGACATGGTAGGCTGCTTCACAAGAGCTGCAGCCCGCGCAAAACTGGCTGAAGCTGACGCTGTCGAGATCCATGCGCATGCCGGCTACATTCTTGACCAGTTCATCACACCGATCTGGAACAAGAGAACAGACGAATACGGCGGATCATTTGAAAACCGTATGCGTATCTGCAAAGAGATCTACGAAGGCATCCGTTCCCAGGTCGGACCTGATATGCCGATCCTGATGCGTATCGCTGCTACACATGATTTCGAAGGCGGACGTACACTGGAAGAATCCATCGAAGTCATCAATTACATGCGTGACCTCGGTGTTGATGCATTTGATATTGACGTAGGCGCATATGAAGACAAGCAGTGGGTCTGCCCGTCCATTTACCAGGGTGACTCCAGCATGGCTGACTATGCCGCAAAGATCAAGGAAGCCTGCGGCGTCATCGTTCTTAACTCCGGTACACATACGCCTGAATCCGCTGAAAAAGCACTTGCAGAGGGAAAGATCGACTTCGCAATGTTCGGACGCGCGCTGATCGCTGATCCGGATATGCCCAATAAGATCCTTGAAGGCCATGAAGAAGATGTCAGACCGTGCCTGTTCTGCAACCAGATCTGTGTAGGCAGACTGTACCAGAACCGTGCGATCAGCTGCGCGATCAACCCGCAGGCTGTGCATGAAAAAGAATATGTGCTCGTTAAGACACAGAATCCCAAGAAGATCGCAGTCATCGGCGGCGGTCCCGGCGGACTGGAAGCTGCGCGTGTCGCGGCTGCCCAGGGTCATGATGTAACGCTCTATGATAAGGGTGAAGAACTCGGCGGACAGCTGATCGCCGCATCCAGACCTGTATTCAAGAAACACCTCCGTGAATTTGTTGAATACGAAAAGACACAGATCAAAAAGAACGGCGTAAAAGTCGTCCTCGGAAAAGAGATCACTCCTGATTCGCCGGAACTGGCTGAAGCAGACCGTATCATTCTTGCACTCGGTGCTGTTCCTTCCATTCCTCCGATCCCGGGAATCGACGGCGCAAATGTCGTTGAAGTATGCGACGCACACCTGCATCCCGAAAAGATCAAGGGTGAAAAGATCGTAGTTGCAGGCGGCGGCGTCAGCGGATGCGAAGCAGCTCTCGACCTCGCGATGGAAGGCAAGGAAGTTACGATCGTAGAGATGCTGCCGGAACTCTGCCCTACAGCATTGCTGGACAACCGCAATCCTCTGCTGTTCCGTCTGCGTGACAACCATGTCAAACAGCTGACCTCTACAAAGATCAAACAGTTCACACCGGAAGGACTGATTGCTGAAGGTCCGGAAGGCGAACTCACGATCCCGGCAGACACAGTGATCGTTTCATTCGGTATGAAGCCGAACAACGGTATCGTTGAAGCGATCTGCGAGAAATATCCGACAACAGCAGTCGTTGGTGACTGCACAGGCGTTGCACAGGTAGGAGAAGCTGTCAGAGGCGGATTCTTCGCAGCCTGGAGCATCCACTGATCATTTACCGGCCTCAATGTCATAATTGACATCTGATATGTACCTGCTGAAGTATCCCTTAAATGCGGAAGGGATACTTCTTTTTTTTGATCGTTTGGAAAAATGTGCGCAGACATATGAATAATTAAGGAAAAACGTGTGATATTAATAGGCAATATACAGGAAAAATGTGTAAATTAATAATCATCCGGTATTCAATGCCGGAAGTATGGAAAGATAAGAACATGAGAAACAGAAAATGGATGATATGCCTGACGTCCGCAGTATTGCTGTGCGGATGCGGGAAGAAAGAAGAAAAGGTTCCCATACCTTCAGCGGAACCTGCCGGGACTCCGGCAGAAAGCACAGAACCGGCTGCGCAGACACCGGATACTCCTGCGCCGGAAACACTGGAGCCTGAACCGGAATTGATCACACTGGAGGAATTCCGGAAGTCCAATGAGGCAGTGACCGGTACTGATCTGTTCGGTGTGCATATTCTGGAACTGAACGGAGAAGACAAACATATTTACGGCCAGCTCTATCTGCCGACAGAAGACAGGGAAAGCTATCCGCTGGTGATCATTTCACACGGGATCCAGGGAAGCTACTATGACCTGGTCGATCAGGCAGGCAAATGCGTTGACGCAGGACTGGCAGCCTACATATTTGACTACTGCGGCGGGTCGACTTATTCCCGAAGCAGCGGGGACATTTCCGACATGTCTGTACTGACAGAATGCGATGATCTGGAATTTGTCCTGAATGAACTGTGGCAGTACAGTTTTATGGACCGTGAAAATACCTATCTGATGGGAGAGAGCCAGGGAGGCATGGTCTCTGCAGTGCTTGCGGCTGAACGTCCGCAGGACATTGCAGGCATGGTACTGCTGTATCCGGCTTTCAATATCCCCGATATGGCAAGGGAAGTATATGTCGAAGGGCAGATCCCGGAAGAACTATATGCATTCAATGTACCGGTCGGACACCGTTATTTTACGGATGTCCTGTATATGAACGCCTATGAGGCAATCAGCGGATATGATGGAAACATATTGATCATACATGGCTCTGATGATCAGATCGTCCCGCTGTCATATTCACAGACAGCAATGGATGTCTATACCAATGCCGAACTGGAAGTCATACCCGGCGCAGGACACGGTTTCCAGGGAGACCTGAGAGTTCAGACATTCGAAAGAGCCGCAGCTTTTATCAGAGACCTGGCTGACAGGCAGTAAAACAGATGACCGATGGTTCATTGAACCACCGGCCATTTTTTTACCAGATAAACGGGATCAGACGGTATCTGATCCGCTGTTTGTACTCCTTGTATCCTTCCAGACCATTTTCCAGGACCTCTTCTTCATTGCGGATCCGTTTGGCAATGATCGGAAGATAGACCAGTGAGATCAGAAATGAAATGACTGATCCAAGCACCATGGGCATGGACATAAAGAGCAGCAAGGTAGCCAGATACATGGGATGACGGACAACGCCGTACAGGCCAGTGTCGATCACTTTCTGGTTTTCCTGTACTTCGATGGTACGGGAAAGATATTCATTTTCACGGAGTACTTCAGCCCACAGGACATATCCGAGCAGGAATACCGCAGCCGCAATGAGACTGCCGGTATAGGGGATCATCAGGAAATTGAACCTGTAGGAAAGACCTGCGGATACGAACATTGCAATGAACATGATGGCACTGTAGAGGATAACGGATCGCTGTTCCGATTCGTTTTCCCTCATGCTGAGGCGTTTCTTCAGCAGTTCCGGGCTTTTGAACATCATGACCACACCGGCTATGAACATTGGAATAAACAATATGCCAAGCAGCAGCCATGCCTGTCTGTAGTCAAAGGTTCCTGCCGGCAGAAAGGTCAGGATCATGAGCGCTGCAATACCTGAGAAATACTTGATCAGGGCAGAGATAAATAACTGTTTTGTCATATTATGCTGTCTTCAATGATTCCGCAAAATTACGAATGATCAGGTTTACTTCTTCCGGTTTGTCCGTGTTTGCGTTATGTCCGGCATTTTTGATCCACATCATAGGCAGACCTTCTTTCTTTGCCCAGCGTTTGTTGTAGTTCTTCGCGGAGCCTGCCTGGTCCTTCTCACCGCAGATCAGTACTGCCGGACAGTCAATGACATAGGGGAGATCGGCTTCCATAGCATCTGCCAGCATGATGAATCCATGGCCTGCAAGTCTGCAGTACTCATCCTTTTCATAAGTGTCAACAAAATGCCGCATCAGTGTTTTTCCGTATTCCGTTTCCGCAACACCATCCGCACCGATCTTTTTCAAGAGCTTCCAGGGGAACGCACGGTACATCGGTTCCGTACGCTTCAGCATCCAGATCTCGGCACCTGTTACATAGCAGCGCTTCAAAGGTGCTGAGTCAATGGAAATAAAGCCTGCAGTCTCGCCGGGATATTTCTGCATAAAGCACTGTGATACATACCCGCCCATGGACTGTCCGATCAGGACAGGCCGTGTGATCTGTTCCTTTTCAAGGATCTCATGAAGCCACGATGCTTTATCCATCAGGGTAAAGTTAAGTTCAAAGGGACGTGACTCGGCATGACCCGGGGCATCCCATGTAAATACATTGTATTCCGGTTCAAATGCTTCGATCTGTTTGTCGAACAGATGATGGTCGGCTGTCAGTCCCGGCAGCATCACCAGGGTTATTCTGTCCGGTCTGATATCGTTGATCCAGTAATGGATGTTCCCGGAGGATGTTTCGTAGACACATTCTTTCATTTCTGATCAGCTCCTTTCGGCTTTCTCGTATAAATGGATTTCCAGAAATCGATCAGTTTCCGGAAGTCCTTTTCCATTTCAGTGACATCGATGTTTCCTTTCTGCATCTTCTCCCAAAGATACCCTTCGGAAGCCAGATACATCTCCCGGTACATCAGGTCAAGATCGATGCCCGGCAGGAAATCATCCGGATCCAGTGCTGCGAGTTTGCCTGCCGCATGGATCTGCAGGTAATGGTTCATGCTTTTGTGGACCTCTTCCCGCACTTCGGGATCCTTTTCATAGAATGCCCTGATGGCAAACATCCCGATATCCGGATATTTCCGCATCAGTTCCAGCTTGACCTGCATGCCTTTTTCCATGCTGTCAAACAGATCAGCCTGTTCATAACATCCGTTCTTTTCCATTTCTTCCACGGTGATCCGTGCGCTGGTGTCCCACAGGAACAGATACAGTTCTTTCTTATTGGTGAAATAGTGGAAAAGAAGGGATTTGCTGATGCCTGCCGCTTCCGCAATCTCACTCATCGGGCTCTTTTTGTATGAATTCTGTGAGAATACATGGAAACCTGCGTTAAGCACTGCCTGCTGTTTCTCAGGAGGAAGATTGTAAAACTTCGGGTTCATAACACACCTCTGTTAACCGCTGCGGTCAATACAAACATAACCCCGTTGACCGTTTCTGAGAAGGCCCTGCGGGAAAATATCTGCCCGGAAAAAGAAACAGACAGAACAAAGGCGTTGTTCTGTTATTTTTTTCACGAATGAGGTAAAATGTTATCAGAGCTTCCCTGTACAGGGAACATCGATTCCAGCAAAACAAAAGAAAAGGAGAAAAATATGGCAGTTAATCGTTTTGTTTTGAACGGCATTTCTTATCACGGACACGGTGCGATCAATGAGATCCCCGGCATCATCAAAGGAAAGGGACTCAAGAAAGCATTCGTTGCTTCAGACCCTGATCTGATCAAATTCGGCGTTACAGCAAAAGTAACCGATCTGCTTGAGCAGAACGGTATCCCGTTTGCGCTGTATTCCGACATCAAACCGAATCCTACAATTGAGAACGTACAGAACGGCGTGAAAGCATATCACGAGTCAGGCGCTGACTTCATGATCACGATCGGCGGCGGTTCCTCCATGGATACAGGCAAGGGCATC
>JAFOMZ010000137.1 GCA_017421125.1 Solobacterium sp. | reverse complement strand
TCCACGGGATTGGTAATGGTTACCGGGGTGGGTTCCGAATCTTTATTTCCGCCTTTGCTGCAGGCGGTCAGTGATACAGCAGCCAGGACAACTGCCATTAATAGTTTTTTCATCTTCTGTACCTTCTTTTACGTACGACAGTTATATTATCAAAAACCATTTTGATATGCAAACTGTTCCGTCCGAAAGAAAAAGAAGCTCAGTGCTTCTTCTCCATACCGTTCATTCTTCCGGACTGATGATCGCGGCAGTATATTTCTCGTTGTCTCTTTCTTTTCTGAGGAACCGGATCATCCTGAACAGGACGATCATATTGACGATCACAAGGATCCCCGGCATGAACAGCAGCAGGTCATTGATGTCGGCGATCTTTTCTTTCAGCGTAAAATCATACATACCATGCAGGAACCAGGGAACACCCAGAGACAACGCATAATAGCCCTTCTTCCCCGTATATTCCGCTTTGCCGTAGAAATATCCCATGATCATGCCGTATACCGCATGCATCATGGTAACGCCTCTTACCAGCATCTGCCCCGCGTTTGTGATGAATCCGTAAACGATCGATTCGATCAGTTCGAAGCCGATCCCTACGATCGTCATGAATACGATCGTTTCCATCGACGACCATGCATAGGATTCTTTTTTCAGCTTCCGCATCATGAACATCTTGCATGCCTCTTCGGAAAAAGCGAGCACAAAGAAATTATAAAGCGCGATATACAGCACAGAATCCCTGTCTTTGATCAGCAGTGCCAGGATCAGGTTCAATGTGCCTGATGTCAGCGCTACAAGGAACGTACTGAGCAGTCCCTTGATCAGTGCTTTCCTGCATGTTTCTTTATATACCGGATCATCCTTGAGCCGGTCCTTCATCCAGAAATACAGAATGACCGTCGGGATCAGTGAGATCAGAAATATAACCACCAGCATATCGTTCAACCTCCGTTCAGCTTCCACTGCATTGTACAATCCCGACAGTTCAATGTTTAGATGAATGCATCGGTTTTTCACCTATAGCATATATGTTCTCTGCCGGCATATGAACACGCACAGCATTTGTCCGGTCCACAGAAAACGCGGATCAACTGCAGACCCGCGCTTAAGCTTCATTCAACAGTTCCGATCCTGCGGACATCTGTTGTCTGGTAATATGATTCGATCTTTTCTCTTGTTGCCATGCCTTTTGAATAGGCTGTCGCACAGCCGCAGCAGACACCGAAGTGGAACGAATCCATAGCGTCGGCACTTCTCAGATAGTTCATCAGGAAGCCAGCAACCAGGGAATCAGCCGTACCAACAGTGCTGACTGTCTTTTCGTCCGTGACCAGATCGCACTCGAAGATGCCTTTGTCACAGACCAGCATCGCTTCCCGCTTATTCTCGACTATGATGACGTTTTTTGCGCCTTTTTCGAAAACTTCCTTAGCTCCTGCGATCAGTTCTTCATCATTTGTGATCTCCCGTTCCAGCAGTTCAGCCAGTTCATCAGGAGTCGTCTTCAGAAGGAACGGTTTGAATCTGAGACATTCACGTTCAATATCCGGATTGGTATCCAATACGACTTTGACGCCGTTTTCGATCGCTTCACCCAGCATATCGATGATGTCTTCCGTGAGATAAGCGGGAGCCTGTCCGGCAAGTACGAAGTAGTCACCCATATCCAGACGCTTCACCTTTTCCCTGAGACGGTTCATGTCCTTATGCGTGATATACGGTCCTTTGGCATTGATGTCTGTATCCGTACCGTCATGCAGCTTCACATTGATCCTTGTATGGCCGTCGATAAAGGTGAAGTTCGGCTGGATATATTCATATTTCTGCAGAAGCTGGATATAGAAATCCCTGGTAAATCCGCCTAGGAATCCATATGCCCTGGTCGGGACCATCAGATTGTTCAGGACGATAGAGACATTGATCCCTTTTCCCCCTGCTTCATAGTATTCGTTTTTAGATCTGTTGTACCTGGACGTTTCGATCGGTTCACTGAACTCCATGTAGTAGTCCAGGGATGGGTTCAGGGTACATGTACAGATCATAACTGATCAGAGCCAACCCTTTCTACGATACGGAGAACCAGTTCGGCTGCCTTTTCCATCTCTTCGATCACTACATATTCATATCTGCCGTGAGCGTTACCGCCGCCGGTTCCGAGATTCGGGCACGGAAGTCCCATATAGGTCAGTGTTGCGCCGTCAGTTCCGCCTCTTGCGGATTCCCTGCCGGGTTCAAGGCCGAGGTCCTGGATCGCTTTCCATGCATATTCGGAAACTTCAGGATTCTTGTCCAGGATCTCTTTCATATTGCGGTAGCTGTCCGTGATCGTGAGGACTGCAGCTTCTGTTCCGATCTCTTCATTCAGATAATCGACTGCTTTTCTCAGGATCTCTTTCTTCGCTTCAAGCTTTGCCGCATTGTGGTCACGGATGATATATTCCATATGCGCACGATCCATGTTTCCGTTCAGTTCGGTCAGATGGAAGAAGCCGTCGTATCCATCCGTATGTTCCGGTCTCATATGTGCAGGCAGATAGCTGTGCAGCATGGCTGCCATGCTTGCCGCATTGATCATCTTTCCTTTTGCGGAACCGGGATGGATCGAGAAGCCTGTAATGTCGATCACTGCGGCTGCCGCATTGAATGTTTCATCGCAGAGATAACGGATCTGTCCGCCGTCCAGCGTATAGGCAAAGTCAGCGCCGAAGTTCTCTACATCAAAGAATTTAGGACCGTTACCGATCTCTTCATCCGGTGTGAATCCGACTGCGATGTCTCCGTGCTTTACCTCGGGATGGCTGACCAGATAGGAAACAGCCTCCATGATCGCGGTAATGCCTGCCTTGTCATCGGCACCAAGCAGTGTGCTTCCGTCAGTTACGATCAGGCTCTTTCCTTTCAGGGCAGGCATCTGCGGGAAGTCCTTCACCTTTGTTACAACGCCTTCACACAGCTCAATGTCGCCGCCGTCATAATTCTCAATGATACGCGGATTGACATTCGTTCCGCTGTAGTCCGGAGCAGTATCCATATGCGCGATAAAACCGACCCGTTTTGCGGGATGATCCAGATTGGAAGGCAGTTTGCCGTATACATAGCAGTGTTCGTCCAGTCTGACATCACTCAGACTCATCTCCTTCAGTTCTTCATAAAGGACCTTTGCGAGATCAAACTGTTTCTGTGTGGAAGGTACGACATCCGAATGTTTCGGATCGGACTGTGTATCGATCTTGATGTAGCGGATAAATCTTTCTACTGAGCTCATGTTAATCATCCTCTTTCTATTTTCCGTCGGTTATGTACATTTCCGAAAATGTGCAGTCAAACCAGGAATCACCCGGACTGCAGGCATATACGCCCGGAGTTACCGTGATCTCCTGTGTGGTGAGATGAAGCCATCTCATATCGGAATAGCGGTCGCCGTTGAAGCTGTAACTGAACCGGACATTCCCGTTCCAGTACTGGACACGGAAATACATATGACTGATCATGTCTCCCACTTCCCTGACACAGCGGTCGCCGTATCCGTTCCGGTATACCGTGCAGACAAGATCCAGTGACTTTTCCCTGCGGACAAGGCAGAATTTGCACCAATAAAGATCACTGACTTTCAGGAGGATGCCGCATTCGTCTTCGTTCTTGCGGAACTCATAGTCAGCCCTCAGATCCAGTGTAAAATTCTTCATTGGTTCCAGTTCCAGGATCGCCGCTGCCCTGGATCCGTACATCAGTCCGTTCAGGCTGGTGTGCGGTTCTGTTTCAATGATCAGCTTGTCCCCGCTTACGATCGTCATGCCGGGTTTGTTGACCCACTGCATCGCTGCAGGATTCATTCTTCTTTTCATAGTCAGTCTTTCCGATACGGATGTCCTTCAACAACGATCCGTTTCTGCTGTATTATTCCCGAATCATTTTACCATTTCAGCCATCCGCTGAACAGTTAACAGATCGGTCAGTTTCTGTTTCAGTACGGTCTGTACTGGATGCCGGCTTCCACCGCTGCCAGCTGCTCGGGAGCTGCCGCTTTGATGATCTCTCTGGAGAATTCGATCGAAGCGCCCATGCCTTTGCCGGTAATCAGATTCCCGTCCCGGACGGCCAGTTCTTCACTGTATGTGCCGCCGAAGCCGTTCTCATTGAAGTCCGGGAAACAGGTGAATGTCTTGCCCTTCAGGATGCCCATATGCCCGAAGAT
>JAFOMZ010000136.1 GCA_017421125.1 Solobacterium sp. | reverse complement strand
TTGCGTGGCTGAGCCTGGAACAGATCAAAGACGAAGGAACCTTCAACATGGAACAGTTCCGGGGTCTGCCATTCATCGGCGGGTGTGACTTTGCAGAAACCACAGACCTGTGTGCTGCAGTGATCATGCTGAAACTGCCGGACGACGATACGACTTATCTGTACCCGCATTATTGGATACCGGAAACGAAGGCCGATATCCAGCTTGCGGACGGAGATAATGCACTGAATCCTGAAAAGAAGGATTACCGGGAATGGGCAAGAATGGGATATGTGACGATCTGCGAAGGATCAGAAGTATTTGTAGCAGATGTAGCGGAGTGGTTTTATGACTTATATCGTAACTACAAGATCTATCCTTTTCGTGTTGGTTATGATAATCGTTTTGCTCTTGAGTTTCGGCGGCGGTTCGAAGATCTGATCGGAACCGGAGTCGCAGAACAGGTCCTGCAAACCACAGTGAGCCTGTCAGAGCCGATGAGAGCCATGGAAGCTGAATTGACCATGCACAGAGTCAAATACAACCAGAACCCTGTTTTCAGGTGGAATCTTGAGAACATTTCTGTTGAAACCGATAAGAACGGCTATATCAAGCCGAAAAAGAATTTTGGAAATCCGCGTAACCGTATTGACGGCGGAGCGGCTGCCCTGAACTGCTATGCGATGCTGCAGAGAAACAGGGCGGAATTTTTGGAAACGGTCAAAGTAATGGCACAAAATCGCAAACCGGAAGGAGTTGCCGTGTAATGGGCTTGGCACAGTGGTTTAACAAATTGCTTGGCAACCGCACTAAAGAAGACAGCAGTCAGAACTGGATCCTGTCTCCGTATGTCTTTACCGGGAGCGGTTACAAGGTTGACAAAGACGGATGGGTTTATCCGTCTGAAAACATCTATGAAAGCGAATCGATCCTGAATCCGATCGATCGGATCGCAACAGAAGTCAGTAAAGCAAAGATCCGATCCATTGTTGAAAAAGACAATCAGATCAAAATTCAGGATGATGACATTTCCAGGCTGTTTGCATTTCATCCGAATCCACTGCAGACGACCAGTGATTTTCTGAACTGCCTGGTTTGGATGAGAGCAAAGTATAACAATGTTTTCGTTTATCCGCAGTTCACATGGGTAACAGACAAACTGGGACAGAAGCATAAGAAATTTGAGGCTTTCTGGATCCTCAAACCAATTGAATTTGAAGTCGGTACAGATGAATCCGGCAATGTGTGGGAGATCAAGTTCATTCTGACGACCGGCGAAGAGTATATCCTGCCATATGCCGACATCATCCATCTGAAATGGCGCAGAGGCACAAATCTTTTCAAAGGCGGCGGTAATGATTTCGGATTTCCGGAGATGGGCGACATTACGAAATCTGTGAATGCCATGAATGCAACCGTAGAAGGACTGCCAAAGGCAATTGCATCTGCTTTGCAGGTTAAAGGTGTATATAACATCAAATCGCTTCTGGAACGGTCCAGAATGGAAGAACAGCGCAAGAATTTTGAAGCGCACATCCTTGATTCTCAGATGGGTATGGTCGTCACTGACCTTGGCGGAGATTTCACTCCGGTAAACATGCAGTCACCGGTCATTGCTGAGGGCCTGGTCAAGTTTATGAAATCCGGCATTACGCAGCGTTTCGGTGTATCCGAAGCGATCCTGGACGGTGATTACACCGCTGATCAGTATGACGCGTTCTTCAAAATGTGCGTTGCGCCTTTCATGAATGACTTTGAACAGGAAATGTCTGAGAAATGCTTCACAAAACGTGAAAAAGAGATTGGACATAAGATCCGTGGATATTTCAACACACTGCGTTATATGTCTGTGGCTCAGAAACAGGAAATGGCAAAGATCGCGTTCAACACGGCACTCATGGATATCAACGGCGTCCTGGATATGTTCTGTCTTGATCCGATCGAAGGCGGAGAACGCAGACTGCAATCTTTGAATTATGTGAATGCTCAGACAGTTGACCAGTATCAGGCTGACAGGATCGGAAGCAATA
>JAFOMZ010000135.1 GCA_017421125.1 Solobacterium sp. | reverse complement strand
TTCACATTTTTCAGTCCTTTTCTGTGAAAACGGGTGAATCCGAAGTCCTGTTTGATCACCCCGAAGGCTCCTTCCACCTGTATTGATCTCTGGATCTTCAGCTCTGTTCCTTCTTCTGTCCCCAGTTCTTCATTCACTGTTTTCCAGAATTCATCACGTATTACATTCTTTGTATATCTTCTGTATCCGTCCGGATTCTGAAGACATTCTTTCCGGAACGGACATCCTTCACATTTGTTCTTTTCGTAATACAGCTGAGCGATACTGATATTTCCTCCGGCAGTGTGTTCCCATTTGTCACGTTCGTATTGGTCGAATACCCGACCGTCCGGACAGATCACATGTCCTTCCTCTGTCTTCTTCCAGTTGTAACTGTTGAATCTTCTCTTCTGGAATTTCTTGTCATGTTCTTTTCCATACATGTTGTATTTCATCGTCAGATGACATTTATGAAGTACGTTGAACATGTAATTGTCGTATGATCCGTATCCTGCATCCGCTACAGGATATTCAGGATATTTCTCTGTGTATTCATGATATCTCTCCATGAATGGCTGATATGTCAGGGTGTCTCCCGGTGTCTGAAACACATCACTGTTTACGATGATTCCGTCACTGACTGCGATCTGGCAGTTGTAGCACGCTCTCGTTACTCCGCTCTGATTGTAGTAATCCCATTTCGTTGCCATCATCGTAGCGTCATGATCTGTCTTTGAGCAGCTGTTCCTGTCCCCGATGATCTCCTGCCAGTATTCATATTCATCCAGCTTCTGTGCATACTGCAGGAATGTGTCATACCATACCTGGAATCCATTTTTTCTATGGCCTTTTCCATAGGTGATTTCTATTTCTTCATGTACCATCACTTCCATCAGGTACAGACAGATATTCCACATTTCATTTGCACAGTATCTCTGTCCGTAACGATAATTGTACCCGTACGTCTGATTCAGTATACATATATCTTCCGTGATCCTGTATGACAGTCTTTCTTTTGCATTTTCGATCCGCTTCTTATACACGAATGTATTCTTGTTTGCATTCGCTTCGATCTTTGTCCCGTCTATGTACTGGATGTTTGTGTTACAACCCATTTTCTCTGCGACTTTCCCGCTGATCTCAAAGAAGATATCATCTATGTTTTCTGTCAGGTCATTACTTAAACGTGAAAAAGCCATTTTGCTTGGCTTCTCTTCTTTCGTCAGATAAAGATATCTCACATCTGTACGGCACAGTTTTTCCAGTTCACTCAGTGAATTCACTCCGTTCATGTATCCGAAAAGCATTGCCTTAAGCATCATTCCACGATCATGACTTCTTGTGTTGTTCGATCGGACCGGTCTTACATATTTACTGAAGTTTACTCCTTCCACCGCTTTCAGAAATGAAAACACTTCATCATCTTTTTCAAGAATGAACAATGTATTGATTGGCAGACTCAGCTGAACTGCATTATAATAAGTTCGCTGATCAGGTAGGTCGAGTACTTGATTAGCTTTTTTCATATCTATATTATAACATGCTTGCATGTGTTTTGCCAGTTAAAGAAAACTGTAACAGTCATTTTTCAACTGTTACAGCCCCTTTTCATGTATTCAAAAAAGGGGTTGTTCATACTTCGGTCCATCAGCCGGGTTATTAACAACTCCTTTATTTCATTACAGATATCTGTCAATAATCGAACGTACCTTCTCACGGTGCTTCAGATACCGGGTCATTGCGTGTTCCCTGATCCCCTGATGCATTTCATCCACATCATGGAAGAACTTCAGGAAATCATCGGCAGTGATCTGCTTGTCAGGATATTCATTCCTTTCCCATTTTTCCATGACGATCTCATACCGTCTGAGGGCATTTGCGACACTGTCCTCCCAGGAAAGATAGATCTCCTGCATGGCATGTTCACCGATCTCATGCATTTTATCTGTTGTCAGGGAATCGTCCGTCAATACTTCAGCCAGTGCTTCCGCGCTTTCTTCGATCAGGATCCCGTTTCTGCCGTCTGTGACACCTTCCGACGCACAGCTTCCTTTGATCAGGACTGCACCCAGGGAACAGGCAGACGCCTCTCTGACGACCAGACCGTTTGTATCAAAAGAAGAGGGAAACAGCATCATATCCGCCGTACAGTACCACGAACGGATCTCTTCACGGTCATATACAGGACCGATAAACCGGCATACATCCATTAACCCATTTGATTCTGCATATGCTTTGATCTCATCATTCTCCATGCCGGAGCCGACAAAGACCATACAGAAGGGCTTTTGTTTTTCTTTCAGCATCTTCAAAGCATCCAGTATGATCCGTATGCCCTTATACCACATCATGCGTCCGACAAACAGAAAGACAGGGACTCCCTCCGGAATATCATTTGCCTCCTTTAATGTATGTATGCTTTCTTCCGGAACCCGTCCTCTTTCAAGGTCCACGCCGTTTGGCATGACGATATAGTCGCCCTGATAGCCCAGTGCCTTCAGGTTTTCTCCTGCTCCGTGGCTGACAGCCCAGACCTCATCACATGCACTGATGTTGTTTACAAGCAGGTCTGCAGCAGCCTTCTGAAGCAGGTCGTTCTGAATGGCGCGCTTGATCTCAACGTCATACTTTGTGTGATACGTAAATATAACAGGTTTGCGGATCATACCCCGCAGTTCCCTGGACAGTACCATGGACGCAAAAGGACAGTGTGTATGGATCAGGTCAAAGTCGTTTCTTGACAGATCCAGCAGAACATCCGTCTTCAGGGGATTGCCGAGACGGTATCCGATCAGTCCTGTCGTATCATAGCTGTCAAATCTGACGACCGGGAAGGGATATTCGTCCTTTACGCCCGGATAATACGGTACGGCGACCGTACAGGCATTGCCGGCGGCATATATTTCCTGTGCATAGTTCATAACAGCATTCGCGACGCCGTCGATCGTCGGCGGGAATGTATCATTTGTCAAACATATATTCATGCCAACTATCATACACCTTTGCCAAAACAATATCCCTTACATTTTATTTAAATTTGACAAAAGAAAACCCGGACAGCCAGTTCAGACCGCCCGGATATTCTGATGCGATTCAGTTTTCCCTGAGTTCCGGCGCAATGTAGCCGTATTCTTCCGCAGCCTTGTTTCTTAACGGAAGGATCTCGAGGTTCGCCATATATGCGTGTGTACCGATATTGAAGTTCTGTTCTGCCTTTTCACTGATCCCGCCGAAGTTTCCGCCGAGATAGCTCATCTTCTCATCCAGGATCAGCCGGCATTCTCCTGTTTTGTAGGCGATCGCCATGTTTGTAGGGATATAGAAATGATTATTGTTTCCGATCTTTGTCAGGAAATCTCCGACATCCCCGGTAAATGAAGCCAGATCAACATCTTCTCCATATGCCGCAAATGATACTGCCAGTTTTTCGATCGGTGAACTGTTCTGACGCGGAATAAAGATATGAGAGATCTCGAACGCTTTTGCCCGTGTCTCACCGGCCGCCCATTTCCTGCTGATAATATCTTCGATCGCAGGTGTCAGAACAGTCGGAAGACCCGTACTGACGCCAAGCGGTTCTTTGAGAACGACGCCTTTGTTGTTCAGATCCCATTCATCCTGGATCATGTTCATCTTTTTATAGATTCCATCCGGATACAGCTTCATCCCGAATCCTTCGTCGTAGCCCAATGCACGCAGTGTATCACGGCATCTGTCTTCAAAACTTTCGGTTGCAGATGATGAATCATCTGTAAAACGGGAAAGGAAGCTGTCAGTGTTGTCAAACAGTTCGTTTCTGCTGTTCAGCCCGAACTTACGGCAGGCTGCCCGATCGATATCGATCGTGAACGCATAGCTGGTTTCCGGATCTTTTCCAAGCATGACACCGCCCAGCCATGTCAATGTACCGGTATATCCGAGTGTGAATGTTTCACCCTCCGGATCCTTGACCGAAACTGCCCAGACATCTGTTTCCGTCAGTGTCGTATCTGTCAGTTTATCAGCCCCCCAGCTTGCCAGGTCTGCAGGCTTCTGAGCCGAGCTGACTTTGACCAGTTCGGTCTCATACGCTGTGCCAAGGGCATGCTTTACGATCTTTTTCCATAAAACATTGAGGTCATACAGATTCAGACCGCAGGCAATGACGCCCTGCACCATCATATGCGCTGGATGCTCCGGATCTTCTCCGTCAAACACTTTGCCGAACGCCGCTGCCTTTACCGGTCCTTCCTGTTTCATCTTAGGAAGGGCAAAGGGAAGCAGCTGCCTTCTGAGCGCATATTCACCGTTCTGGAGCAGGACAGGTTTTTTGAACATACCCGGATCTTCAAATACGGTCAGATTCAGTTCGGTCTTTTCCAGTTCCGGATATTCACCGTTATCGTAAAGGGTGAAACCGGAGAGGATCAGCGCTGTCCTGAATGCGTCAGCGGTGATCCTGATGGGATGTTTTGTGATCTTTTTCATGTTCCACCTCAGATACGGTTTGCGATCTGCCAGCCTTCAAGGATGGCATTGCCGATATTCCGTTTATCGTTGCAGCGAAGTGTCATCGTACAGTCTCCGATCTTATGGATCTCTTTGACTTTGCCAAGCAGCTCATCATAGATCTTCGGTGCACCGGTATAGCCACGGCAGACAAGGATACTGTCGCATTTGACGGTCTCTTCCTGTTTGGAACGCAGGTCCTTCAGAACGATCCCTTCATCCGTGAAGCGGGCAATGTCCTTTCCGGTCTTATATGTGACACCTTTCTGGGCATTGAGGATCATCAGACGCTGCTGCTGGGGTGAGGAGTTATCATCTCCGAGTTCCATGATCCCCATCATTCCGCCGCCTCTTCTGGATGTGACGATCACTTTCTTTCCTGCTCTTGCCAGGGACTGTGCGACCTCCAGGTTCATGAAACATCCGCCGGCGATAACGACCGTGTCACCTAACCGGATGCCCTGGGGATCCCTGCAGTAGTCATAAACAGTATGTACGCTGCTCAGGTCCATTCCGCTGATCTTCGCTGTGACAGGAACAGCTCCGGCCGCAACGATGACTGCATCATATCCGCCCTGCAGGACCTTTTCCGCTGTAGCTTCTTCTTCGATCACAGTGATGCCGGGTTTCTGCATCTGTCTGACATAGTAATCGATGAGAATGCTGATATCGCCTTTCAGCTCTTTGTCGAAAGCTGCTTCATGCATCGTTCCGCCGAGTTTTCTCTTTTCATAGAGCGTAACTTCATGGCCTCTTTCCGCTGCCAGTCTGGCTGCCTCCATACCTGCAGGACCGCCTCCGATGATACATATCTTTTTCTTTGTCTTAGCCGGTTCTGTTTTTCTGAAATTGGAAGTGTTGCAGAGAGGATTGACGGAACATCTCAGACCGATCGCCGCATTGAAGCCTTCGATCGTTCCGACACAGCCCATCGTACAGCGAATGCAGGGAACGATGTCTCCCGCTCTGCCTTCTCTCAGTTTGACAGCCCATGCAGGGTCAGCCAGGGAAGGCCTGCCGATGCCGATGAAATCCGCTGTCCCTTCTTCCAGTACCTGTTCAGCCAGCTCGGGAGTGGTAAAACCGCCGTCCAGAATGATCGGGACTTTGATCCCTGCTTCTTTCATTGCCCTGGCAATGGGAATATAGTCTCCCCGTTTGTCGTACTGAGCGTTGATGACACGGACATTGTTTGAGTCACCGCCGACAAGGTGAAGCGCGACGATACCGGTTTTTTCCAGTGCTTTTGCATGTATGATGCCTTCCTCCAGGGAAATATCCTTCGGGTCAAAGGAATCTCCGCAGATCCTGGCGATGACAGGGAATGTCTTTCCGCATTTTTTCTGGCATGCTTCAATGATCTCGACCATGAAACGGATACGGTTCTCCGGTGAACCGCCATACTGATCGGTACGATGGTTGTACTGCGGTGAGCAGAACATGTTGATCAGATGACCGATCGCACCGTGGATCTCGATCCCGTCAAAGCCTGCCATCTTTGCGCGCCAGGCTGCCTGGGCGAAGTCATCGATGATCTGATCGATCTCTTTGACTGTCAGACCGCGGATCGGGAACGGTCTGATGCCGCCCTGCATTTCATACATGGTTGAAGGACCGAGGGATTCCTTCTTGTCAGCCAGGGAAAGCTGGTGTCCGATATGGCAGAGCTGCAGGACAGCTTTGACGCCCTGGTCATGTATTGCCGAGGCAAGACGTGCCATGCCTGTGATCTGACCGTTTTCATAAAGGCACATGACATTGTCTTCGCCGCGGGAAAGATCGTTGTCTGTCGCTGTGCATTCTACAATGATCATACCCATCCCGCCTTTTGCCTGGGATGAATAGAATGCCAGCGCATTGTCGGTAATATATCCGTTGGAATCGCAGTTCAGGGAGCCCATCGGTGCCATAACGATCCTGTTGTCGACTTTGATGGATCCCATTCTTGCCGGTTCAAGTAATTTCGGAAATGTATTCATAGCCTGTCTCCTTATCATGTATGCCCGGAGGGTATACGAAAGGACATTCCCGCGGGAAATGCGGGAATGAACCTTCAATTGTTATTTATTTCCAGCCGTAGTCCTTTCCGGGTGCCTTGTAATCAGGACCGAGCATTTCTTCTTTAACAGCTTTGCGGAGTTCTTCAACATCCCAAAGAGGTCCCTTGTCTCCGTTTGTGATCATTTTGCCCAGTGCAGGCTGCGTGTAAGCCTGGAACCTGCCGGAAGACTTGATGGAGAAGACGGAACCGTTGATGTAATCGTCAAGGCAGAGTACCGCACAGAACGGTGCCAGGTTGACCGGGTCGCCATGGTCAGCTTCAACGACTGCCAGGATCTTGGGATCAGGTGCGTGTCCGGCTGCTGTGATCTGTCTGATCAGCGCGTTGTATTCAACAGCGTGCGCAGGTGATTCACCCTGCGGGCAGACACAGTTGACTGTAATGCCGAATTTATCGAGTTCTTTAGCGGCAGCCCATGTCAGGCCGACCATAGCTGCTGTGGAAGCACTGTAGCCGTCATTATTGGCAAGACCGAGCCATGCGTCACTGGAGACATTGATGATGCGGCCGTAACCCTGTTCCTTCATGTAAGGAAGGGCATAGTGCATCAGAGCGATCGCTCCGTGGTTTCTGCTGTCCATGAACAGACGGAAATTCTTTTCATCCATCGTTGCGATATCGCCTGTACCCATACCGGCAGCGTTATTAACGATGATATCGATCCTTCCCCATGTATCAACTGCTGTTTTAACCATCTTTTCGGCTGTTTCCCAGTTGGAGCAGTCACCGAAGAACGGGATCGCTTCGCCGCCTTCTGCAATGATCGTATCCGCAGCTACCTGGGCATCGCCTTTTAATCTGCAGAATTCATTCCAGTCTTCTTCCGGCATATCTTCTTTATGATACTGCTGTGCACTGTAACCGTTCGGTTTACGGTTGTTGGTGATGACTTTCGCGCCGAGTCTTGCAAGTCCGATTGCAATGCCTTTGCCGATACCCTGACCGGATCCGGTCACGATTGCGACTTTTCCTTCTAAACATTTTTCCATGATTATATTTTCTCCTTTTATCCTTATATATAATGTAACCGTTTACAGTTCAGCACGCTTTAACATATCTGTCATTATTAGCACGATCATGTCAAAAATGATCATCATAAAAAGACAGCCGTACTATAATGAAGGTACAGTATGAAACAGCATACAGTTGCAGAATTATGCGATATCTTTTATGAGACGCACCGGATCCCGGCGGGTATTTTCAGTGCGGACAATGTTCTGATCCGGCTGTTTTCGGACTTTGGGGAGAACCGGCTCCAGATGTACCTGAACGATTGTGCTGGGATCCTTGATCATGCGGAGGATCAGCCTGTATTAATGTATGATGCCGGTGCATCGTGCTGGTGCTGTATTCCGGAAGAGGGGATCAGGATCCTGCTTGGGCCGGTGCAGACAGGCAGGAACCCGTCTTTCCGTTATGAAGGGATCCGGGAATATGCGCCTGAACGGTTCAGGGACATTTCCTTATGCCTGATCCGTCTTCTGCAGGGCAGAGAAGCTGTTCTGAAAGATGAAACAGGATCCTTTGTTGAGAGAAGACAGGCAGAACATATGTTTGATGCCGGTGAAGAAACGGTCAGCCTGAACAGTTATGATGAGATCTTTGAATGTGTCAGGACAGGGGACCCGGGTGAACTGGAATCGCTGCTTGAGACCGGAAGCTACAAGAACTATCTGGATCAGGTCATCAAAGACTGGGATGAAGCATACACTGTTTATCATTTCCAGCTTGCCAAAACATATCATGCGGCTCTGGGTGCAGGTGTTCCGATCACGGAACTTGCCCAGCTGGTGGAACTGTATCTGAGGGACCTGAAGCAGGATTCCTCCCTGGCGGCTGTAAAATCCGGTATGCGGAGAATGCTGTATGACTTTACCAGATATGTTAACCAGTACAGTGACAGCAGATATTCACCTATGGTGAACATGGCACTGATGTATATCAAAGAACATATCTATGAAACGATCGAAGTAAAAGACATCGCTGCCGTCTGTTCAGCCGGTGTATCAACTCTCCAGCACCGGTTCAGACAGGAAACAGGGCTGTCCCTGACAGAAAGCATACGGAAACGGAAAGCAGAGAAAGCCTGTTACTATCTGCGCTATACCGCCATTCCATGCGGTGATATCGCCTTCCGGATGGGTTACTGTTCACAAAGCTATTTCATCCGCCAGTTCAAACTGGCAATGGGCATCACGCCTGCTGAATACCGCAGCCGGGAAGGAAGACTGATATAAGAACTGACATGGATGAATACCTGTCTGTCAATACCGTTCAGAGACTGTATAATATCGATATACGAATCAGAGGTCCAGCTTATGAAGAAAAAAACAATTCTCATCGGTGCATTGACCGGCGCCCTGTTGTCCGGCTGTAAAAGTGAATACATTGTCGGAAAAGACATCAGGATCGATGATCTGACAGAGTTTTACTATACCTATTCCAATATTAACTACAACGCTTTCTACCAGCGCTACCGCTTCTTTGTGGAAGAGGGGAAACATATGTTCTTCCATGAAACAAGGGAACGGAAAAATGACTACGGACCGGCAACGGAAAAAGACACAACATTGACCGGGACATTTGAATTAACGGATGAGGAATGGAATGCCTTCTTCGATTTTTTGAAAGACGGGACTGTAAAGAAGCGGACAGAGGATACCGGAAGCGGGGATTCCGGGCCCTGGATGTACCTGTACTGGAAGAATGACAAGTCAGAGATACAGGAGTTTGCATTCGCTTCCTATGGATTACAGCAGTCATTCAAATCATTCTGCGAGGATCTGGCTCAGCGTGACTATGTTCCTTCTGTAGAAATCGATGCGGAAGGCTGGTATGTTTATCCCGCCGTCACTGCTTCAGAAGAATGGGACAGTTACTCTGAAGAAGAAAAACTCAGAGCCTGCCGGATCAAGCAGGATGTTCTGGACACACTGTCAGACGACGCCCTGGTCAGAGCTGTCGCGGAATACCCGATGCTGGAGGAACTGTATGAATACGATGATCCGGAATATGTCATGGAATTCTTCCCGGATGACTGCAGCGCATACTATGAGATCCTGAAACGTAACGATCCTGCACATATCCTGCTGGAGGGGATCAAAAAACTGCCTTCTTATGGTGAACGGGACAGGTTCGTCCGGGATTCCCTCGGTCTGATCATCCTGTTTGATGAAAGACTGGACCGCGGATTTACCAGGGAGGAACTGACCGGTATTGCCGATATGACATCTTCCGCAATGATCGCTGATGAGGAAGAAGCTTCTGATCTTGAATATGACTTTATCCGTGAAGTCACCTTCAAAGACAAAACAAAAGCCGCTGCAGTATGGTTCGCAGACGGCAGACCTTAATACTTAATAATACAGATCTTCAAAGAGAGTCCGGACACACGGACTCTCTTCATGTTTTATGAAATTTTTCTGATCAGTCTGATCTTTTCCAGAAGCTGCAGATAACGCAGGACTTCCTCCCTGACATCCTGACGGTATTCCAGGGAGACTTCCTTGACGATCTCTCCTGTTGTCCTTCTGCCATCGATATAGTTCTGGACTATGTTGTCAAAACCGTGTCCCATATCTTTCTTTTCGGCTTCGTACGCATCCAGAGCTTCACCATAGCCAAGGGCATAGTAATCGCTGAGCCTGTGATACGGACCTGTAACTGTGCGCTGCCATACATCTTTCAGTTCACTGTCTGCGGGATAACTGTCCGAAACACCGTACTGTTCTTTCCAGGACGCGAACATCTTCCGGATGTGATCCAGTTCTGCGGACACGTCATATCCCGGCACCAGTTTTCCGGCAGAGCATGCTGTATCCAGATAATACTGTTCATATTTGCATAAGAGGGAGCCGAACATATCCCTGCCGATCTCTTTTCTGAGATATTCTCCTGCAAGTGCTGTCTTGGCTTCGACGATACTGTTATCCAGTTCTTCAAACAGGTAGGGAATATCCGCTTCCGTCAGATTTGCCAGAGCGTAAGCGAAGTTGACCGCTGTCAGGCATGAGAATTTCAGGACCTGGGGATCGATGACGTCCAGTGTGTCGGTTGCTGTATGGTAATTCAGGTCAGGCCACTGTCCCAGCATACAGCAGGGAACTCCGATCGTCGGATCGCAGTAAACGACATGGTCAGAACCTCCGGTATATGGTGAAGTGCAGTGATTCGTCAGGGATATACTGCCGCCGGTGAGGGAATATGCTTCTTTGCCTGCCTCAGCCATGCTGTAAACAGACAGCTCATTGATCAGGGAAGGGGTAGACAGAGGTGTTCTTGTCAGTGTGATCGGTCCATAGCGTCTGGTCTGCTTTCCGCCGACCATGTCAAGGTTCATCGCACCGATCATATGTTCGTAATCATTATGATCTGACAGGTATGCAAATGTTCCCGTGAATTCCGGGATCAGTACGCACTTGATCGTATGCTGAGGCGGAGCGATCCTGCCTTCACAGACAAGCGTATTGATCACGTTCATCGCTTCCAGTGCTGCAGATACGCCTGATGCGTTATCGTTGCAGGAGCTTCTCGGATGACACAGATGTGCGCACAGGATCACCGTCTTCTCATCTTTACCCGGAATCGTGATCTCAACGTCCTCAATATGACCGTTATAAAGTGATGAATCGATAAAAGGCTTTACCTTCAGATATGCTTTTTCCTCATTCCACTTCTTCCTGCACATCTCAGCCAGGATATCCCCGTCTTTCGGTGAAAGCACAAATCCTCTCTTATCAGGTTCATCTTCAAGATGTGAATGCCAGAAAGATGTATAGGTCAGTGATCCATACAGATCGGATCTCTTCCTGTTCGGTGTTTCCATGATGAAATCCGTCACCAGGCCCAGTGCACCTCTTTTAAATACCCAGTCAAATGAATTGATATGCTGGCGGACAAAGACCCATTTTCCTTCCAGATCCAGATCACCGTATTCTGTTTCCTGACTTCCTTTATCCAGCAGGACAAGATCCACCGGATCATTCCGTCTGTCGATCGGATAACTCTTCTGGATCACGGAAATATTCTCAGCCGAGAAATCACACAGACGCCATTCCGGATCAACAAGATCCAGCGTCGCTTCTTTGATCGTCCATTCCCTGAACATCCTGCCCTGCAGATACCATACGTCCGGATCTGCGTCATAGCTGAGTATTTCAGACTGCAGGCCATACTTGTCACAGATGGACTTTACATGTTCCGCAGCCTCACGGAACATTGTTGATGCCTGGATCCTGTGGTAATTCGATACCTCTTTCACGACATTCAGCAGTCTTTTTTCCGACACTGCCTCTTTGAAGATCTTACTGTCATGCATAATGATTCTCCTTCGTAATACGTTAGTCATATTTTATCAGTGCAGCAGATAAGATACATTCACGGCGCATATGTTTTTCAGAAAATTATGGACTGTCTGAAAAATACTGCAAAAAAAAGGAGAATGTTTCATTCCCCTGAATACAGTGGAGCTGACGAGACTCGAACTCGCTACCTCATCGCTGCCAGCGATGCGCTCTCCCAGGTGAGCTACAACCCCGTGGTAATAGTATTCTAGCATAGTAATCTGTCCGATAACACTTGATAAACAGATTTTCAGTAATTTATGAAACATAAATGAAAGTGTAGACAAGAATGAAAAAAAATAGTTATAATGAAAATAAGCAAGTACCCTGTTTTACAGGGAAGCGCTGATTTTGTATGTTTGTGCCTGTTTCATTCTTCCGCTGATCAGAAACCGGCCGACATAAGGAGGGAGACTGCAAAGTCTCTTTTCTATTTTTGACGTCATCATTCTTCTGATTTATCATAAGTCCTGTAAAGACTTCACCTGACTGTTAAAGTCATTCTGAAGTTTGTGCTGTAAACAGCATTTTAAAGTTGAGTGTATTATGAACGAAAACGATCATCTTCCCGCAGAAGTACTTCTGTATGAATCCGAATTTGTTGACGGGGAAACTGTCATGGTATATGAGCATAATGAAGGATGGCATTCTGCCGCATATACCGAAGAAGGCAGACATTTTGATCTTGTTTTCAACTATACCAAACGATTTAATCTGATCTTCGAACATCTGAAGGAGAACGCCCATATCCTGATGATCGGCGGCGGTGCCTACTCGTATCCGAAATATCTGATCTCACATTATCCGGACGCAAGTATTTCCGTGGTTGAGATAGACCCGACTGCTGTGGATTCCGCTATGAGCTTCTTCTATCTGGATGAACTGATGGAACAGTATCATCCGGACGAGGATCATCGTCTTGAATTCATTACGGATGACGGACGGCATTACATGGAACACAACACACACAAATATGACGCTGTGATATTTGATGCCTATGACGGTTTTTATCCGGTCTTTGAACTGCTGACACTGGAAGCCATGAAGCTCATGCATGCCGGCATTAAAGAGAACGGCATCTTTGCGGCAAACCTTCCTGGCTTTGTGGATCTGCAGAAATCAGACTTCCTGCTGAATGTTCTTTATACGGCAAAGCAGGTATTCCGGTACGTTCTGCTTGTACCTGCCCCGACAGAAGGCAATGATGTGACCTGCAATTATGTCATGTTCGCTTCCGACTGCTATGACCATATCACGGACATGATCGATTACGACACAGCATTTTCGCATGTGCTGTATGATATTGATACCGAGGATCTCTGGAATGATTACATCTATTGATAAAGGAAGGGCAGAGTTATGAAACGGCTGGCTTTCTTTCTCCTTCCCGCAATGATGGTCATCATTCTGCTGTTCACATTGACGTATCATAAGGAAACGCTGATCCTGCAGCAGGACTCGGATGATGGTACGCACAGTATCAGGATCTTCATGACCGGAGACCCGGAATTCCCGTTCGGCAGCACATACTGCAGGGCCGTATTGTATACCGGTCAGTCCAGAACAGCTGAAACAGACATCGTTCTGCTCAATGACGGCAAAACAGCAGATGAACAGAACTTCCGGATCACCTGGATGCAGGATCATGTACTGATCACTGCGTCAGCCGAAGAAATGGAAGATACACAATATACCCTAAATTATTAACAACAGGAGTATCTTATGAAAAAACTGATCGTTTCTGCAGTTGTGTCACTGATCCTGACATTGACCGGACTGTTTGTTAACTGCATGTATTATCAGAACAACAAAAGCCTGCTGCTGGCTTACCGTATGTACGGCGGGGAGATCACGGCAGAAAAAGGCTTCGGCCTGTCCGTCACCCATATTTATGCCATGACTCCGGACAGCAGGGATTCTTTGTCCTGCAGGTTTGATCCGATCGGCTTTATTCTGACATTCCTGCTTCTGACACTGATCATATGGCTTGTCTGGACGATCATCGCAATGATCAGAAGACCGCGGTCTGCTGCATAACAGAAAAAAGGAACTGAGATTCCCAGCCCGGATGATTCCGGGTTTTTCAGTTCCTTTATTTGTTTTCGTTTTCCGGAAGATAGAAGATCTGTTCTCCTTCTCTTGAAAGCATATAGTTGCCTCTGGCATAGCTCTGCACATAATCGGGATCTGTCAGCTTTTCACGTTCCTGGAGAAGGTATGCACTTTCATCCTGAACTTCCTGATATTTCTGCTGAACTTCAGCAAGCTGTTTTTTCAGTTCCACAGTCGTATAGATCTCTTTGGCAACTTCAACAAGCAGAAAGACCGATGCCGCAATGATCAGATAACAGATCAGGCGAAGAAACGGCGTCATCTTTCTTTTCTGCTTTTTCTTCTTTTTTACAGTCTTTTTCTGTTCAGACATTTCATTCCTCTTTTCATAATTCTATATACCATTTTTTATG
>JAFOMZ010000134.1 GCA_017421125.1 Solobacterium sp. | reverse complement strand
AGAAGATCGCCCTGGATGTTATGAAACAGATCGGCTATAACGAAGAGTATCATGTCATTCTCAAAGTCAACAAACAGTCTCCGGAGATCAACAGCGCTGTGGATAACGAAGAACTCAGTGCCGGTGACCAGGGCATTATGTTCGGTTATGCTTCAGATGAAACAGAAGAACTCATGCCTTATGCGATCGCTTATGCGCATAAGCTTGCCGCAAAGCTTGAGGAAGTCAGAAGGAAGACTCCGTGCCTTCAGCCGGACGGCAAAACACAGGTTACCGTAGAATATGAAAACGGTGAGCTGAAGCGTATTGATACCGTTCTTGTTTCCACGCAGCATACTGCTGATGTCACACAGGAACAGGTTCGTGAAATCGTTATGAATCAGGTCATTCTCCCGGTCATTGACAGCAAACTGACCGATGAGAACACAAAATACCTGATCAATCCTTCCGGCAGCTTTGTTGTCGGAGGCAGCTGGGGCGACTCCGGTACAACGGGAAGAAAGATCGTAGTAGACTCTTATGGCGGATATGCGCCGATCGGCGGCGGCTGCTTCTCCAGCAAAGACCCTACCAAGGTCGACAGAAGCGCTGCATACTATGCACGCTATGTCTGCCGCAATATCGTCGCAAACAAACTGGCCCGCAAGTGCCAGATCGAACTGTCCTATGCGATCGGTAAACCGAGACCCCTGTCTGTCTACGTGCAGTCATTCGGAACATCGGAATATACAGATGATGAGCTGCTGGAGATCGTCATGAAAAACTTCGACTTCAGTGTTTCCAACATCATCAATGAACTGGACCTGAGGCGTCCGTTCTATACCCGGACGACCAACTATGGTCATTTTGGAAAAAAAGACCTGCCCTGGGAGCAGTTCAAAAAGATCGAACTCTGATATAAAATACCGGCACGATCAATCTGTGCCGGTGTTTTTTAATATACTTCAACAGCGCCCCTGTAGCAGTCCCAGGAGTTCATAAATGTATCATAGGATACCCAGTAAATGCCGTTGTTCCATCCTGCAGGATCGGCGATCTTGAACTGATTGGATTCTTCATCATAACCGATCAGCAGCATTACATGGTTGTGGCTCTTGTATGTTCCCCATTCATAATAGATCGCCTCACTCGGCTGGAAATGAATGCTTGTCCATACAATGACAGGATGTCCCTTTTCCAGAATAGAGATCAGCTGCTTTTCATCACAGCCGGTCATATTCACTGTAGTACCGTATTTCTTTCCCCATTCGGTGACAGGGGCAGGCATCATTGCGTCGATCTCGGGTGTATCCTGCCAGAGATTTCCGGCAAACCCTTTATACGGTGAACTGTCCGGTGAATACGGGATCTCATCCAGGAATGAATAATAGTTGTATTCCTGAGCATGTCCCGTCATCTGCAGCGCCATTAACAATGATGCGCCTTCACATCCTTCACGTGCCCCTGCAGCTGCCTGGTTGATAAATTCCTTGACTTCAAGCTCAACATGGACAGGACCGTCCCAGCCTGCATAGATCGTGGTATCTTCGGTGATCGGATCTTTCCCTGTATAAGGGATCGTTCTGTCTTCGTCCGTATACCAGCCGGTAAATGTCATGCCCTCTTTTTCCAGAGTCAGTTCTTCCAGACTGACGATCGTCCCGTAATCGACCGTGATCGGATCGATGACTGTCGTTGTTTCCGTTTCAAATGCTACGGTACGTTTCTGAACATTCCATCCTGCATACAGGTCCAGATCTTCTTCAACAGGGGTTCCTGCAGACCAGAGCTTGGTCAATGCGCGGTCAGAATACCATCCGGTAAAATCATAGCCGTCTTTTTCTGTAACAGGGAGACTGTCCAGTGATGCGCCTTTTTCAAGGACCTCGCTTTCCGCAGCCGTTCCGTCTGTATGAAATGTAACTGTATAGCTTCTTGTACATCCCGCGAGCATGATACCCGCAAAAATCACAAACAATATTTTTTTCATAAGCACCTCGTGCAGAGATAGTTATAACAAGATTACTGCACGGATGTCAAATAAACTGAACCCTGTAAAACGGACAGAAGAAAAAAAGTACTTCTGACCCATTACAGGGTTTTCTTCTGGCTGTTACACTGATGATGAGGTAACAGATATGGCGCCAAAGCATTTCACGCTCGAACAAATCAAGGAATTAAACGGCAATCCATACGTGAAGAACGCAACGGAGAAATATATCAATTATACCGAAGAGTTCAAAGAACTTTT
>JAFOMZ010000133.1 GCA_017421125.1 Solobacterium sp. | reverse complement strand
TCTGCTCTCCCGCTGCAAGGTCTTTGTATTGTACGCACTCAGCGCGGATGATCTGGTCGCACTGCTGAAGCGGGCGGTCTCCGATCCCAACGGATTCGGCACATGGAATGTAACGATCAGTGACGATCTGCTCTACCTGATCGCAAACTATGCCAACGGTGACGCAAGAACAGCCTTGAATACGCTGGAGATGGCAGTGCTGAACGGTGAAGGAAGCGGATCGGAATCCATCGTGACACGGGAAGTGATCGAACAGTGCATCGCAGGCAAATCACTGCTGTACGATAAAAACGGTGAAGAACACTATAACCTGATCTCAGCCCTGCATAAATCGATGCGCAACTCAGACGCAGACGCCGCTGTATACTGGCTTGCCCGCATGCTGGAAGCAGGCGAGGATCCCCTGTACATCGCAAGACGTGTCGTCAGATTTGCCTCGGAGGATGTCGGCATGGCGGACAGCCGGGCGCTTGAGATCGCTGTAGCTGCTTATCAGGCATGTACGTTCCTCGGCATGCCGGAATGCAATGTCCACCTGACGCACGCCGTGGTATTCTGTTCCCTGGCACCGAAGTCCAACGCGCTGGAGGTCGCCTACAACACCGCTGCGGAAGATGCCCGCAATATGCTGGATGAACCTGTTCCCCTGCAGATACGGAATGCACCGACATCCCTGATGGAAGAACTGGGCTACGGGAAAGACTATATCTACGCACATGACACAAAAGAAAAGGTCACTGCCATGCAGTGCCTGCCGGATTCCCTGAAGGACAAGCATTACTACAATCCGACCGAACAGGGTGTGGAAAAGCGGGTCAAAGAACATAAAGAAAAAATAGAAGCCTGGAAAAAGTGGAAACGCGAACAGGAAGCGAAAGAAAAGCAGTGACAGCACTGCTTTTTACTTGATCTTCAGAGGTTTGATCCTGTCCAGCACAAGCTTTGCGGTATAGCCGGTCAGGAATCCCATGGGGATCGATCCCAGCAGCATATACGGCAGGATGGCCGCGAATGCCGGCTGGTTGTAGAACATCATGACGACGAACACCTGCCCGAGTGAATGGGCGATCGATGACATGATGGAGGTGAACATCAGGGATGATCCCATCCTGTTCATGATGATCAGCGCGATGCTTGACAGCAGGACGCCGCCGAAGGCGATCCAGAATGTACTTCCGAAGATCGTTCCCCTCAGCAGGTTGCCGATCATGACGCGCATCACATTGACGATGATCATATCCCGGACACCGAGGATCCTGATCGTGATCAGGGCTATGATATTAGCCAGACCGATACGCAGGGTCAGGAAGATCGGCCCGATATAGATCGATTCGATCAGGTTCAATGTGATCGCCATTGCCGACAGCAATGTCAGATATACGAAATGTCTTGTCCGGTTGATCGTCATTCTGCAGTCTCCAGCACCATAATATAAACTTCATTCGGCATGCAGGTGATCGGAAGCAGGTCATCCACCGTGACCCACCCCATACCGGCGCAGATGTGATTCGGGCATTGTTCATTTGTAACATGCCACTTGCTGTCTTTGACCTCCACATCCAGCGTTCCGTAGGAACCCTGGACATGATATACGGCATCTTCATCAGGATCGAATGTATGGATCAGCTTATCCCGGTAGAAGATACCGACCATGGTCTTCGGTTCTTCCGGTTTTCTGAACGGATTTTTCATAAACAGCAATGCTATCACTGACAGCACAGCGATCGCAATGAGGATATATATTTCTTTTTTCTTCATAACGAAGGTATTTTAGCATTATTCCCGTTCAGATACCAGTTCATGCATCAGTCCGCCTGTTCCTGATGACGGATGATCAGGTCCATTGCCTCGATGTATCCTTTGACACCGTGCCCCTTGATCTGGGCAATGCAGTACGGGGCGGCGTAAGAAATATGTCTGAACGTTTCACGTTCATCGATATCGCTGATGTGCACTTCGACGACAGGGATTGGTGCGATGGCCTTGACAGCATCTGCGATCGCGATGCTCGTATGGGTATAAGCCCCGGGATTCATGACGACCCCGTCATAATTCCCGAAATACGATTCCTGGATCCAGTCCACCAGATCGCCTTCATGATTGCTCTGACGGCAGTCCGCCTCAACACCGCGTTTTCCGGCTTCTTCCCCGATCAGTTCAATGATGTCGTGAAATGACATCGTTCCGTATATGTTCTTCTCACGGATCCCGACCATGTTGAGGTTCGGTCCGTTCAGTACCATGATCTTTGTCATGACTGTCCCTCAAATGCCTTTCTGCGTTCTGTCGACTGAATGAGCAGGCGCTTCATCTCTTCCGTATTTCCCGTGCGGATCAGATCGCTGAACCGCAGCAGCTCTGCTGCCAGCGCTTCGATCTCAGAGGTCAGATAATCCCCGTTCAGCATAAAGAGCTCCGGCCACATATCTTCGTTGATCCTGGCGATCCTCGTCAGGTCACGGAAGCTGTCTCCCGTAAAGTCCGCAAGGTGCGTATTGTCCTTCACATTCATCAGGCTGACCGCTACGATGTGCGTCAGCTGGGACAGGAACGCGATCATTTCATCATGCTGTTCAGGGGTCAGGCAGGAGATCTTTTTGAATTTCAGGATCTGCGCGATCTGCTCTGCCGTTTGTATTGCCTCTTTTGTATTGTGTTCTGTCGATACGATAATGAAATTCGCTTTTTCAAACAGGGATGCATCCGCGTAGCGGATCCCTTTGTATTCCCTGCCTGCCATCGGATGACAGGCAATGTATTCAATATCGGGTCTTATGATGCTTGAGAGCTGTGACACCACACTGCGCTTGACGCCTGTCACATCGGTGATCAGGGTACCAGGCTTCAGCAGATGCTGGTTTTCCTTTACCCAGCTGATGAAAACATGCGGATACAGCGCGCAGATCAGGATGTCCGTATCAGCTGCCAGGCTGACATCGGTGCTTCCTTCCGTGATCCATCCTTGTTCCTTCGCAAAGGAAACAGCGTCTTCATCAATGTCGATCCCCCGGACACCATAGCCTGCCCTGGCAAATGCCTGGGCATAACTTCCTCCCAGCAGTCCGAGTCCGACGATCGTGATGACGGTATTCTTATCGATCATACATTGTTACCTCTGTTCCCGTGGATCTCAGGTCTTCCAGAAATCCCGGATAGCTTTTATCTGCTGCTTCGCAGCCTTTGATCATGACAGGCTCCTGCATGGATGCCGCGAGCACACTGAGCGACATAACGACACGGTGATCGCCATGACCGTCCAATTCTGTCCCATGCAGTTCTGCCCCGCCATGTACGGTCACGGTCGTTTCATCGGATGAGATATCGCATCCGAGTTTTCTCAGTTCCTCTTCCAATGCCGCAATGCGGTCACTCTCTTTGTAGCGGAGTCTTCCTGCGTTCACGAATACCGATGTGCCTTCCGCAGCCGCTGCCAGGGCAAACAGCACCGGTCCGAGATCAGGACAGTCCGCAAGATCGATCGTACAGCCGTGCAGTTCATGCGGGATGATGCGGTATCCGTCTTCGATCTCCATGATCTCAGCACCCATGGTGCGCAGAATATCGATGATCCTGTGATCAGGCTGGTGTGAATCATGGCGCAGGGAGAGTACATCCGCGCTCTGATGCGTTAAACACGCAAGGCACAGGAAGAAGGCTGCCTGGGAATCATCCCCGTCAACGGTATATGTCCTGCCATGGTATTTCTGACCGCCCGGTATTCCGATCGTCAGGCCATGGTCATGGAATGTGATCCCTGCGTCCTGCAGGACATCTTCCGTTAATGCCACGTAAGAACGTGATTCGTACGGTTCCGTGATCCGGATCACGGAATCTCCCGGCAGAAGCGGCAGTGTCAGCAGCAGGCCGGTAATAAACTGTGATGATATGTCTCCCCTGAGACTGAACTCACCCGGAGACAGCGGTCCCTGCAGATGCAGGATCCGGTCCTTCATTTCAAACGGCAGTGACTGCTTTCCAAACAGGTCCGCATAGACATCCAGCGGCCTGTCCATCAGCCTTCCCTGTCCGGTAAACAGGCTCGGCTTTCCCGTCATGGCGAATACCGGGATCAGGAAGCGCAGTGTGCTTCCCGACTCCGAGCAGTCGATCAGACTTCCATCATAACGGTCAGACCCGCCGATCCCTTCCACGATGCAGTGATCACCTTCTTCATGGATGCGGGCACCGAGCTGTCTCAGACAGCGGATCGTTGCCTTCATATCCCGGTTGTCTGCCGGATGGATGATCTTTGATGTCCCGTCCGCAAGCGCGGAGACGATCAATGCCCTGTGGGAAAGTGATTTTGAGGGCGGGATCCTGACTGTAAAGCCGTCTGCTGTTCCTTTTCTGATCAGCGCCTTCATCAGAGCTCTCTGCCTACTGCCCCGGCAACAGCCCGGGCTTTTTCGATCAGTGCAGCGAAGCGGTCTGGCTTCAATGACTGCGCGCCGTCTGACCAGGCATTTTCCGGATGCTGGTGGACTTCAATGATCAGACCGTCACAGCCTGCTGCGATCGCAGCCAGGGCTACCGGTTCGATCAGTTTCCAGTCACCGGTCGCGTGGGAAGGATCGACGACGATGGGCAGGTGCGTGCGCTGCTTGATGATCGGGATCACTGCCGGATCCATGGTGTTGCGCGTGTATTTTTCAAACGTACGGATGCCGCGTTCACACATGATGACATCCGGGTTGCCGGAAGCCATGATGTATTCGGCTGACATGATCCATTCTTCGATCGTTGCGGACATGCCGCGCTTCAGCAGTACCGGCTTATGCATGCGTCCGACTGCCTTGAGCAGC
>JAFOMZ010000132.1 GCA_017421125.1 Solobacterium sp. | reverse complement strand
CAGATCGTACGGTCATCTTCATTCAGGGAAACTTCACCGATGTATACATCCGGTGTTTCGTTCAGGATACTGAGATCAAATGAATGATCACTCATCGGCACTCTCCATCATCCATACGATCTGCTCCAGTTCATCATACGTCAGCGGATACTCGGCAAATCCTGCCTCCGTATCCTGTCCGTACTGCAGGATCGCCCTGAGATCGTCATATAAAGTCAGTTTCAGAATGAATGTGTCGCCCTGCAGATCAAGCTGAACTTCTTCTTCATCATTGTCGAGCCATTCACGGATCTGCACAGCTGCTGACTTCAGACTTTCCGGGACAAAGCACATACGCCATACGGCATATCTTCCCCTGCCCATCCAGAGGATCATGGAATACTCCGCATACAGTTCGTTTTCTTCCCTGCGTGCTTCGAAGATACATGATTCATGAAATGTAAATCTGATTGTGTCCATACAACCACCTCCTTCCGAAGAGATCGTACGACAAACAGACCGGCAGAAACCGTCGGGTATGTACGTCCTGCACGCACAGAAAAGGGGTCCGCAGACCCCTTGTCATCAGTTGTTTCCGATCGTATTTTTGAAGGCTGTGTAATTGGCTGTTTCAAAGTCTCTGCAGTATACCGCGAAGACGATCTCTTCAAACAGATGTCCCATCTCAGCGATCAGCTGCTGATATGCCTTTGCGGTGACATGCGGATCGTTCCGGAATGCCCCGCAGCCGAAAGCTCCAAGCACGAGCACAGTGTCCTGATGGTGTGCCGCGATGCTCAGGATATGACGGCCGCGCTTCAGATGCAGTTCATACAGCTGCTCATCCGGAATATCACGGTACATGAGGTTCGGTGCCGCGCATGTCAGTACATCCGTCCGGATCATTTCTTCATGCGGTAGTCTCCTCGGCATATCTTCATCTGTCTTGCATACCACGACATCGCCTGTCCAGATACAGGCATCCGAATACAGCGGGTCATGTGCCTTGCTGTTCACACGGTAGTAATACGCATCCAGCCAGGGCTGGGTCAGTACCGGATACAATGTGCTGCAGCGGCAGAGACTTTCTTCCTGGGCCATTGCCCCGTTGAGCACTCCGCCTCCCGGACTGGTGGCTGAAGCGAAATTCAGCACTGCAATCCGTCTGTCCGGATACTTTTTTCTCATGCGGAATGCACATTCAAATGTCCGTTCTTTCGTGACTGATACAAGTCCGGAATGATGTTCTTCCGGAACAGAAGGATGATTCCCTTCACTGTAGAAAACAGTATTCCGGCAGCTCTCTTCTACAGCCTTTTTCAGCATTTCATCTGTCTCATAAAACTCCCGGGTATCCTGAAAGACGGCGATCATCGGTTCTCTGTTCTTTTTCATGAAGCCATCCTCCTTTTACTTCTGACGTTTTCTCACATCCGCCTCGATATCTTTTTTCCAGGCTCCGCTGATCCTTGTTCCTTTCGGAGCCATGCGCATCTCAGTGACCGCTTCTGACATCGCGGCATAATTCAGTTTGGTTCCCACACGGTCGGAAATAAATGTGACTGCCCTGTCTTCATGGATGCCGAATCTTCCGGCTGCGGCGATCGCGTCCATGTTGGCCCCGAAGAACAGGAATTCCCAGCCGTACTGT
>JAFOMZ010000131.1 GCA_017421125.1 Solobacterium sp. | reverse complement strand
ATCTATACGATCATTGCAGACCTTGCAAAGCAGGGTAAGAGCATTATCATGATCTCATCCGAAATGGCCGAACTGATCGGTATGTCCGACAGGATCATGGTCATGTGTGACGGAAGAGTTACCGGATTTATTGACGGCAAGGATGCCACACAGGAAAATATCATGGCACTGGCAACACAGTTTGAAGCATAGTAAAGGGGTTAAATAACATGAAAAAGGTAATTGATTATTTTAAAGGTAACCCGATTGTGGTCATGCTGACCATCGTTTCGATCATTGTCGGCTTTACCACAAAGAATTTCTTTTCCTGGAGTAACTTCGGCAACCTGATGAGCAACACTGCAGTGCGTTTCATTATCGCGCTTGGTGTTTCCGGCTGCTTGATCACAAAGGGAACTGACCTGTCCGCAGGCCGCCAGGTAGGTCTGGCAGCATGTCTGTCCGGTATTCTTGTTCAGAGAGCTGAATACACGGGCCGTCTGTTCCCGAATCTTCCTGAATTCAACATGTTCGTCGCTCTGATCATCGTCGTTCTCGTCGGCGCATGCTTCGGTGCAATGAACGGTCTGATCGTTTCCAGACTGAAGGTTCCGCCATTCATCACAACACTGGGTACACAGACGATCGTTTACGGTCTCTGTCTTGTCCTGACAAACGCTCAGCCGATCGGCGGCTTCCGTGATTCTTATATCAAGGTCATCACAGGCCGTATCGGAAGTGTAAAAGGCTTCCATCTGCCTTATCTGCTGTTTGTCGCTGCGGCATTCGGTCTGTTCTTCTGGTTCCTGTACAACAAAACACGCCATGGCAAATACATGTATGCGATCGGCGGAAATGAAGTTGCAGCAGAAGTTTCCGGTGTCAACACAAAGAAAACAACACTGCTCATCTATGTCACCGCAGGTATCATGTATGCGATCGCCGGATGGCTGCTGGCTGCTAAGTCAGGCGGCGCTTCCGCCGGTATGGGTCAGGGTTATGAACTTGAAGCTATCGCAGGATGCACCATCGGCGGCGTTTCCACGACAGGTGGTATCGGTACTGTTCCGGGCGTTCTGGTCGGTGTCCTCGTATTCGAACTTCTGAAGATCGTCCTTCAGTTCCTCGGTGTCAACCCTTACTACAACTTCATCGTTCAGGGTATCGTCATCGTCGTAGCTGTCGCGCTGGATATCCGCAAGAATATCAAGAAGAAGTAATTCATCTCAGTATTCCATCAGACCGGGTCACACAATGGCCCGGTTTTTATGATGTCATCAGAGAACGCAGCAGGAACAGAAACATTGCTGAAACACAAAAGAAGTCCCGTATTTCCAGGACTTCTTTCAACAGTGCCGATAGCCGGACTTGAACCAGCCACCTACGCGTTACGAGTGCGTTGCTCTACCGGATGAGCTATATCGGCATTTACAGCATGTTTATTATAACCGCGTGCAGTTTAATATTCAATAAAAAATTCTTTTCCCTTTGAAATGACAGCCGGATCATGAAAAGGGCAGCCGAAGCTGCCTTGGTATGAACTGATCAATAAGTATCGGCTTTGATATCTCCGGATACAGTTGAAGCGGTCACATTGACATTTCCATCTCCGATCCGGAGAGTCTTCCCGGACCTGCGTTCAGGTTTGCCTGTCCTGTTTTCCAGATCACCGCTGACTGTGCTGAACTCAGCGGACCATTCCGGATCTTTCAATGAAAGGTCGATGTCACCTGACACGGAATGCGCTTCAATATAGGCGATCCTGTTCGGTGTTTCAACCTCAATATCACCCGATACAGAAGAGACATCGATCTCCGGCGCGTCTGTTTCCAGTTCGATATCACCGGATCTGCTTGATATGACAATGCGCTCTCCGGTATGAGCAGAAATATCTATATCACCCGATCCTGTCTCGATTTCCGCGTTTCCGCTGCAGCAGTTCATTTCCAGGTCGCCTGAACTCAGCTTCATTTCCGATCGCAGCGCATTGACGTTAACCAATGTGATGTCACCGCTGCGCATCCTGATCCTCAATCGTTCCGTATCCGTCTGTTCCAGCCTGACATCTCCGCTGCTGCTTTCAATGTCTGCAGAAACAAGGTTGATATCCCTGATCGTAATATCACCGCTGGTATTCCGGATCTCCAGATGGTCAGTGCAGCAGGGGATGGTCAGTTCCAGGTTCCCGTGTCCGTCAGCTATACGCAGGAAGAATGTATCATTGCGGATCTCTGTATTTAGTCTGCAGTCGTTTGGCCCGAACAGGTTGAATCCTTTGCGGAATACATATTCAAATCTGTCACCTGTACTGATCGTCATATCAGCGCTTGCGTTCTCTGTACAGATCACAGCATTTCCGCATTGTTCCTCTTCAAAACCGCAGATCGTTTCCGGTTCACTGTATCTGTTTCTTCCGGCTGTCCGGAATACAGAGGACAGTTCGGTAAGTATGTTTTTCAGGGAAAGGTCACCTTTGCCTGACAGTTCCGTAATTCCTTCTGCAGCTTCACGGGGATCACCGAGTTCTTCCGAGATCTCTTCTTCACTCATGCCGCTGCGGATCCCTTCATCAAAGTGATGTTCAAATTCTTCCAGGATCTCATTCCGTGATTCCGCGTCCATATCTGCCAGTACTTCCGCAAGAATACCGATATATTCATTTCTCTTCATAACAGTCTGCCTGTCCTTTCCACAAATTGTTCCCATTCTTTTTTTCCAGCTTCCTGGTAACGGAGGCCTTCCGGTGTAATGTGATAATACTTTCTTGCCGGACCGCTGCTGGATTCAACAAGATATGTTTCTACATATGCATTATCTTTGAGTCTTTTCAGTACCAGATACAATGTACCTGCTGTGATCTCCAGTTCCGAGGCAATCGTTTCCGTCAGTTCATATCCGTACATATCCCTCTTCCTCAGCTGTGACAGCACACAGAGATCCAGCACGCCGCGTTTTAACTGTGCATCCATATGAGTACCTCCGTCTATACATTAACACATACTATTATGTAATGCAATATACTATGCGGCACAAAAGTCTGAAAATATAGCGGAAGGGAAGGACAAAAAAAGAACGCAGTCGGCATTGTATACCGTTCTGCGTTCACTTCTTTCCCTCGGAGTATGTTGTCAGAGGATCACTGTAGCTGTTACACAGCCTGCTTTTTCCTGTGATGCGCAGACTGTAACTTCAGTACCGGCATCAGCCTTGATGATCCATTCAAGCTTCTTTCTCTGTTTGCCGTTGGCCATTGTAGAAAGGTTTCCGTAAGCAGAGCCTGTTCTTGTCCTGCTGTAGCCGTCCAGATTGCCGATCTCGTCTTCTTTCTTTCCGGAGACAACATCTGCATCGATCGTGACCTTGACGGACTTCGCAATTCCCATCTTCACAGCTTCATCTGTGATGTTGGTAGGGAGGTATCCGGTGTTGCCGACAACTGCTGTGACTTTGTATACACCGTCGGATACTTTTTCTGCTGTCAGGGTATCAATGATCAGGTGCGGTACTGCTTTTGCAAAGCGGATCATGAACTTTGTCATGTTCTCGCAGACTTCCGTCAGGAACTTCTGAGGAGGATTCTGCTGTGTGAACTTATAGTTGAATCCGCCCAGCTCTACCTTGCCGAATACAGGGTGATCAAATTCCTGCCAGTCGACATAGTATTCAGGAGCGTTTTCCTTGACCCAGTCCATTGCGGCATTGAAACGCTTGATGCCGACAGAAGGATCTTCCGCTCTGCGTACGTTCCAGTCATACGGAACACCGATGCGCTTTGCGAGGTCCCAGAATTCGATCGTGTAGGCGATCAGTCCCTGTGACTGATAGCACCAGTCATCGAATGCGCCGGAATCGTAATTTGCCTGATCCTGGATAAAGGAATCATAAATGTTCAGAGGTTCATATCCTGTTTCTTCCTGGCACATCTTGGCGATCTGTACGAAGGACTTGATGTCGTCCTTGGAAACAGTTTCAGGTTTTCTTGTTCCGGGAGGGTAGAGGATGATGCCGCCCGATGTATGGTTTGTTGAGACAGCACAGATATTCGGGTGGGAAATGATCCAGTCTGCCATAGCCTTTGTTTCAGGATTGCTCAGCGGATATTTTCCCGCGCCTGCCTGTCTGTTTTCAGGGAACCAGCCGTAAGGATAGTTACGGTTGAAGTCAAGTGCCCAGTCAGGCTTTTTGCGCTTCAGGTTCTCATCACCGTCATACGGTTCGAAGACACCTTCCGGATAGATATCGAAGAATTCGCCGTCTGTATCACCGGGATCCCTGAAGATCATGCGTGTGGGATCAGCTTCATCTTTTTTCCATGCGCCGTAAACGGTAGGGATACGCATCATACGGATGACGCCGTCGCCATCCAGGTCTTCTTCCTTGATGCCGCCTGCCTTCGGGTTATGAACACGGTTTACGGAACGCAGTGTATAGGGAGTTGTGAGATATGTTTCACATCCGTCCGGAGAAACTCTCGGGATCACATATACTGTCTCGGTATCGAGCAGTTTTGTGACTGTGAAATCAGTGCCGTAATTGCTGAGCAGATAGTCTGCTGCATGCAGGGCTGCCATGGAACCTGTTACTTCACCGGCATGGTGCAGTCCATCGATATGGAATGCAGGCTTTGTTGAAGGATCACCTGTCTTTTTGTTGGTGATCGTCAGTGCCAGAACGTCTCTTCCTTCTTCTGTGACACAGATGCTTTCAAGAGAACAGAGGTCAGGATATGTTTCCGTGAAATACTCCAGGTTGGTTTTCACTTCATCGTAGAGCCAGTAATGATCGTACTTGAATGTTGTTTTCATGATGCCCTTCTTTCTTACAGTACCTTGCTGAGGAATTCCTTTGTACGCGGATTCTGCGGATGTTCGAATAATTCTTCCGGTGTTCCTTCTTCAGCGATGATCCCGTCATCGATGAAGAGTACACGGTCGGAGATCTCTCTGGCAAAGCCCATCTCATGTGTAACGATAACACAGGTCATGCCGGATTCAGCAAGCTTTTTGATAACGTCCAGAACGTCTTTGACCATTTCCGGGTCAAGTGCCGATGTCGGTTCATCAAACAGCATGACATCTGGATGCATCGCCATTGCCCTGACGATCGCCAGACGCTGCTTCTGTCCGCCTGAGAGTTTTCTCGGATATTCGTTTGCTTTGTCATCCAGACCGACTGTCCGCAGAAGCTCCATAGCTTCTTTCTCAGCCTGATCCTTCGGTATTTTCTTTTCCAGGACAGGTGCCAGGGTAATGTTGTCCATGACACTCAGATGGGGGAATACATTGAACTGCTGGAATACCATGCCGATCTTCTGACGATGGAGATCCAGGTTGGTGCTCTTTGAATCGAGGACATTTCCTTCGAAGATGACCTGTCCGCCGGTAGGTTCCTCCAGCAGGTTCAGGCATCTCAGGAATGTTGACTTTCCTCCTCCGGAAGGTCCGATGATCGAAACGACTTCTCCTTTGATGATCTTTTCATTGATCCCTTTCAGGACCTTCAGGTCACCGAAGTCCTTTCTCAGGTCAACTGTTTCGATCAGTACGTTATTTGTCTCAGTCACTGACAGCGAACCTCCTTTCCATCATTCTGATCAGCCATGACAGCACTACCGTCATGATGAGGTAGATGCCGGCGATAATGAACAGCGGCTGCCAGAACAGATATTTATTTGCCAGCAGGGTCCTGGTGTACATCAGTTCGTACATCATGAACGTGCCTGCCAGGGATGTTTCCTTGATCATTGCGATATATTCGTTGGCAAGTGCAGGCAGGATATTCTTGATCGCCTGCGGCATGATGATCTTCGTCATCGTGTGGCTTGCGGTAAGACCGAGCGACCTTGCGGCTTCTGTCTGTCCTTTGTCAACGGAGTTGATGCCGCTTCTGATGATCTCGGAAACATATGCGCTGGAGTTGATGATCAGTGCCAGCACGACCGTGAATTCCTTGCTGAAGATATCATTCATGACAGGGAATGCCATCGGCAGGAAGTAATATGCGATGTACATCTGTACAAGCAGCGGGGTTCCGCGGATGACAGTTACGTAGACCTTGATGATCGCGTGGAGGACCCTGCTTTTGGAAAGTCTTCCGATCGCGACCAGTGAGCCGAGAATCGTTCCGAAGAATACGGCGATAAACGCATACTGCAGCGTTCCGGCCGCACCCTTCAGAAAGATCGGCCAATATTCAAGAAATACTTCTATCAATCCTTTTCCCATGTCTTACCCCCGTTTTTCGAAGTGAGTTTGTCAGTCTTCAATGCCTGCAGCCGCCTTTGCTTCGCTGTACCATGTCTTATACAGATCTTTGCTGTTGACGAAGTCGACGATAGTGTTGATGGTTTCCATCAGGCTTGTTTCGCCTTTCTTGGCAGCACACACGTTTCCTTCATGGATACCGTACATTTCAAGATCGAACTTAACGCCTGTCAGCGCGAACTGACCGTCGGACTGTTTGACATAGTTTTCAGCAGTATTGCCGTCAAGAGCTACAGCATCGCATTTGCCGGATGCCAGTCCGAGCACTGCCTGGTCAAGTGTAGCTACTTTTTCGAGTTCTGTTTTGTCGCCGCCTTCGAGCGTCAGGATCTGGTCTGTAACATACATTTCCTGCAGGGAGTTTGCCTGGGCAAGGATATGCGCGCCGACAAAGTCTTCCAGCGTCTTGTATTTATCAACATCGCCTGCTGCGACGATCAGTGTATGGTAGTTGTCATTGTCCGGATCACCGATATAGCCTTTTGACAGTTCATAGGATTCTTCTCTGTCTGCTTTCCATCCATAGCCGCTGAATGCCATATCTGCTTTTCCGGCATCGACTGCGACCAGTGTGGAACCGAAGTCCATCGTTTCGATCGCCAGGTCAACACCCAGGCAGTCAGCGATATACTTCGCAAGCATCATTTCTGAGCCGTAGATCGTTCCGTCGTCCGTGATCCATTCGGCTGCCGGATAGTCAGGTGATGTGGAGATCGTCATAACACCCTTGTCAAGGATGCTCTTGAGGACGCCGTCCGCATTGCTGAGGTCAAGCTCGGGTTTTTCAAGATCTGTTGTATCCAGCAGATATGCGTAGGTGGAGTTGACTCCTGTTTTGGGTTCTGCTGCAGTACTGCTGCCATCTGATGTGGAAGCGGAGCCTGATGAGCAGGCAGCGATGGATAATGCGAGCAGTGCGGCTGCGGAAGCCTTCATAATCTGATTCTTTTTCATTTTTCCCTCCATTACGGCGCCTGTTGCGCCGTCCGTCACAAATACGTTATGAATAAACAGTCTCCAGTGCGTGCTTTCTGCTATTCTGTAGGTAGAGGATAGCTTTGTTTAGAGCACGTGGAGGTGAGTGGGTATT
>JAFOMZ010000130.1 GCA_017421125.1 Solobacterium sp. | reverse complement strand
TCTGCAGGTCTGTTCCGATCTCAAATGCATCACCAAGTGCTTTTCTGAGGCCGCTGAACATTTCAACTGCTTCATTGATTGCTTCGCCTTCCGGAAGGTACCCGGCGCCGCGGATGCCTACCTTGACAGCTTTATATCCGTATTTATCGATCTTGGGCTGGAGGTTTTCCAGAGTTTCCTGACTGTTTCTGCCCATTGCGTGGCAGTATACGGGAACCTTATCCCTGACTGCACCGAGCAGTTTGTAGACAGGGAGGCCAGCAACTTTACCAGCGATATCCCAGAGTGCCAGGTCGATGCCGGACGCTGCTGTACGAAGAACGGAACCGCCTTCAAATCTTGAATAGTTCAGAATACGCTTCTGGATGCGTTCCCTGTCCAGCGGATCCATGCCGATGACCCATTCGGATACATAGTGAACCATTTCAGCCACTGCAGCATCTGCGCCGACGCAGAAGAGTTCTCCAACGCCGTGGACACCTTCGTCTGTATCGATCCTGACAAAGTTGAAGTTTCTGAACTGTGTGGTGTGTACTGAGTATGTTGTAACATCCGTGATTTTCATAGCATTGCACCTCTTTCTTTTTGATCTATCAGCGTCCGCCGATCAGTCCGCTTGTACCGTTCATTCCGTACAGAACAAGGATCGTGACAAATACGACTGCTGTATGGATGATCCACGGCATGATTGAAGCTTTGAGAACTTCTTTCTGAGTATATCCGCCGGCACCATATGCGATCGCTACTGACGGTGAAGACATCGGTGTCAGCATGGCTGCTGTTGTCATTGCGGACAGCGCCAGGACACATGCGACAGGATTGAAGCCCATCTGCATAGCTGTAACGATGGACAGCGGGCAGAATACGTTATATGTAGCTGTATTGGACATGAACTGAGTCAGGATACCGCCGACCAGCATGAATGCGAGAATGAATACCGGGAAGGAAGGATTTCCGCCGAGCATGCCGACGATCGCATTTGCGACGATCTGGGCTGCATTGGACTTCTGCATAGCTGTTGCCAAAGGGAGAACGCCGCACAGCATGAACAGTGCATCGATATTCATTGCATTTCTGACATCCGGAACCTTCATGACGCCTGCCAGCAGGAGAATGATATCAGCGATTGCCGGAATGACATACATGTCGATCGGGAAGCCCTTGACCATGTTGGCAACGACGATCAGGACCATGACTGCGCAGAATACAGCGTAGATGAGTTTTTCCTGTGCAGGAGTAATATCGGATTTCTTTTCGTTGAATTCTTTGATCTTGGATGTGTCGATCTTATGAACAGGGTAGTGTTTCCAGCCAACCAGTACCAGATACAGATATGTAGCAAGGCATGCAGGAAAGACGACGAACACCTTATCGAGAACGCCTGCTTCAGCAGTGGAACCGTTGGCAGCGAGCATAGCGTTGATCGTAACGAAGGCTGTCAGTGTGTTTCCGAAAGGCAGGGAGTTCTGAGCAGCATGAGCCATGATGGAACCCGGATAGAGCAGATGGGAAGGCTGGACTTTGGAGTCTTCACCAAGAGCGTTCATCATCGGCAGGAGCAGTGAGATCAGAGCCAGCGGTGAAACGAAGTGGACCATCAGCCAGCATGCGCCGAAGTAGATCGCAACGATCGCTGAAGGATTGTTCGCGTGCTGCAGCATCCATGCCCTGAGTTTGGAAACGATGCTTGTTTTTGCGAGTGCGCCGGAGAGAATGAACATACCTCCGATCATGATGATGTTGTTGGATGAGAAGTATGCAAAGGCCTCACCGAATTCCAGGACCTTTGTTACTTCCAGGATGATCAGGCCTGTCATGGCAACAGTGCCCATTGACCACTTTCCTGACATGAATCCGATAATGATCCATAACAGTACGAGCAGCGTGACTACTGTGTTGAAATCAAACATACTATCCTCCTGTAAGCCGGATAAATTAGTTTTTCTTATATAATTTTCTTTTATATAAGTATTTTCTATAATGTATCCGCTTTCTTTTGACACTTTCACTATAAATAATCACTTGATTTTATACAAACAGGTATCTATTATATGATTAATCAGATTTATTTATAAAAAGGAGGCTGTAATGGACGTACGTTCTCAGACTTACATGATCGCCCTTGCCGAGCAGGGTTCACTGCAGAACGCTGCCCGGGAACTGGGTATTTCCCAGCCGGCTCTCAGCGCCTGGCTGAACAATCTGGAACAGGAACTGGATGTCCAGCTGGTCATCCGCAATCGCAGCGGCATCATCCTGACGCCTGCCGGCAGGCTGTATCTGGAGGGTTCCCGGAAAATGATCGCTGAGCGGGACAGATTTTACCGTGAAGCAAAACTGATCTCAACCTCTGATCAGGAGATCATCCGTATCGGAGGAACTCCTTCCGGAGGAACGAGAATATTCGCCAGAATGTACAAACATTTTCGGAATGCCATGCCTTCTGTTACTCTGCAGTTCACAGAATGTTATAACCGCGACATGCTGGAGCTTGTCCGCAAGGGAAAAATCGATTTCGGGGTCGGAAGCACATCCGATCCGGATTTTCCGGATCTTGAATGCATTATCGGTACGAGAAATGAACTGATCCTGCTGATCCCGGAAGGCTTTTCCGGCTACTATGATCCATCCGGTCTGGCAAAAGACGCACAGTTCCCGACTGTTGACTTTGAAATGATCCGTGATCTTCCGTTCATTATGCCCAGCGAACAGGTATCCTTCTGCGAAGCACTGAACCGATTGTTTGAACAGGCAGGATATAACCCGAATATCATCTTCCGTTCATCCAACACGGGAGCGATCGCCGCAATGATCAAAGCCGGAAACGGGATCGGTGTCATCCAGAGAAGGAACTTTTCACCGCTTGAGCAGATCGCGCCTTACAGTTTTGACCCTCCGTTCATCGTCAATCCGATCCTTGCTTACAGGAAAGACCGTGTGCTTTCCAAAGCCGATAAGGAGCTGATCCGATTCCAAGGTGAGTATCTTAAGTCATTATGAGGCTGAATATGAACACGAACAATTATGAATACATGCTTGCGATCGCCAGAGAAGGAACGATCCTGAAAGCAGCGGAAAAACTGAACATTTCCCAGTCCGCCCTTTCCCAGGCACTCGCAAAAGAAGAAAAAGAAGCCGGAGGCCAGCTGTTTGAGCGTACCCGCGGCAAAAAAGTAACCGTCACACCGCTTGGTGAACTGTACCTGAGAACAGCTGAGACAATGATCCGGATCAAAAACGAAACGTACGAAGGCATTGAAAGACTGGCGCACGATACTTCCAGAACAATACGGATCGCTATATGCAACCAGGCATACAATTCGGTTTCCGACCGGATCCTGACGATTCTGAAAGAACAGTTCCCTGACATCAACATCTACTTTTACCGTTCTGATTCCAGCCAGTCCCTGCAGCTTTTAAAAAACGGTTCTGTCGATCTTGCGATCCTGGCAGCCAGGCAGATCCGGGACAGCGTCATTGAGACTGCGCTTCTGTATCATGAGCATCTTGTTCTGGCAGTCTCCTCCGGTTACCCGCTCAGCGATGATGTCCCGCTCATGAAACAGCTCAAAAAGATCCCCTTCATCTATTACGCGAGGGATACATTCCTGGAACCGCTGATCCCGGAAGAACTGCGTATCGATCAGCTGAAGCCTCCGGCTGTCTACAAATCCCCGAGTGCTGAGGAAGTGCTCCGGCTTGTCGAAAACGGATATGGTGCCGGAATGGTCCCTTCTCATCTGATCAAAGCGGAACATGAATTTACCGTGATCGAAACAGACCCGCCTGTCTGCTATGACATCATGATCGCGATCCCCAAATACAGCAGGAACAAAGAAAACCTGTATGATGTTTTCCGGATGATCAAAGAACTGAAATGCTGAAAAAACCGGAAAGAAAAAATGCTGTCTGTTTTGTTATCTAACAGGCAGCACTTTTTATCGTACTGATTCCGGCGGTTTATTTTGTCTGTGTTTTTGAGATCAGCGGTCCGCAGAGTCCTTCCACACCGGTCAGCGCAAGTACGCAAAGCAGGTTCTTCTGAACGCCTTTGTACGCGTCGGTGGGATCATACCATTCACTGATATCATGCGTTCCGCCGCTCTTTCCGCCGCTGCAGATCGTTGCGGCAGGGATGCCTTTGGACAGAGGAATATTCGCATCCGTGGAAGACAGGCTTCTCAGGACAGGCTGAACGCCCGACACTTCAAATGCATTCTTCAGGATCGTTACGATCTCACAGTTCTCATCCTGGATCCCGCCCATGGAACCGCTCAGTTCTTCCGTACTGATCTCAATGCGTGCTTCCGGATCAAAGTTCTTTCTTCTTGCGTTTGCGGCGGACCAGTTGCGTTCTTCTTCCCACCTTGCATATTCTTCATCCGCGCATTCATGAGCGATGTCCAGGCATTTCTGATGGAATGCTTTCATCACCTCTCCGTCCGCGCTTCTGACATCCATGGTGAATGAACATTCGCTTGCAATTGAAGTAACGCCGGTACCTCCTTTGACAGTGGATACATTGAAGATCGTAAACGGATCATTCGGTACGCGCTGCTCGGCGATCCTGGCGATCGTCCTGCCCATGCACATGATCGGGTTGACCAGCCCGAAGGCACCCATGGAATGACCGCCGGGTCCGCGGAATGTGATGCGGTACTGGACATCGGATACGCCTCCGTATGTCAGCTGGTCCCCGCAGCCGTCGATCGAGATGAACGCGTCGACCTTTGTATTCTTTGTTTCAAAGATATGGCGCATGCCCCGGAAGTTTCCGACGCCTTCTTCACCAACATCCCCGCCGATGATCAGCGTACATGCCGGTCTGATATCCGCTTCCTTCATTGCCCTCAGCAGCGCCAGTACTTCCGCGCAGCCTCTCGTATCATCACAGATCCCGGGAATGCAGATGCGTGCGCCTTCTCTTCTGAGCATCAGCTCCGTATCCATTGAGAATACGGTGTCAAGGTGCGCACTGACCCAGACGACCGGGCTGTTTTCCGGTCCCGGGATCACCGTGTATGTATTCAGGACTTCATCCTGCACAGCTTCATAGCCCATCTCTTCGATCAGTTCTTTGAATCTGGCGGCTTTCTGTTCCTCGTGGTTGGAATATGCTGGGATCAGCGCCAGTTCTACCTGCTGCTCCGTAATATGGTCCGCATCCTGTTCGATGAATGCCAGTGCTTTCTGTACGCACGCGCTGTCGTGAAGTTTCCTGATCTGTTCTTTCATGTGTGACCTCTTTTCTATTGCAGTATGATGAACGCGCTTTTTGCCGGAATAACATGATCCCGGATCTCTTTCTGCGCAAAGCTGTAGAGTACGGTACCTGCCGTACCGGTATCCATACGGATATCGTTTTCAGAAGGATTCAGGATGACCAGGATCCGTTCTGTACCAGAACTGCGCTCATATACAAGCGGATAACCGTGGTAATTGATCATTCTGAAGTCAGACCTTCCGGACAGGGAAGGATGCTGTTGACGAAGGGCGATCAGACGGCGGACCTCGTTCCATATGGAATCTGGATCATTCATTTCCGTTTCCGCATTGATCTGATCCATGTGTGCTGTGTCCTGCGGTACATACAGCATGGACGCCGGCGCATTCGAGAATCCGGCGTTGACCGAACGGTCCCACTGCATCGGAGACCTGGATCCTGTTCTGTAATAGCCGCCTTCTTTGGAATGCAGGCCTTCCACATAATTCATGCCCAGTTCATCACCATAGTAAATGAACGGAATGCCCGGCATGGTGAGCAGGAAGGCAAACGCGATCCTGATCTCATCGGGTGTTAAAGTTCTTGCCAGGCGGTACATATCATGGTTGCCTGACGGGATGCAGATCAGTCCGTTCCCGTCTTTTGTCTTTGCCAGGTTATTCAGATATACATCAAAGAACGCTTCTGCGCTGCCATGACCCGCAAAGTACGGGTGTTCTGTCCGGAACAGATCCGGATAATGGGAAGGACCGAAGTGCAGGACAAAGTCCATGTCAAAGCCTGCCTTCAGTGCCTTGTCCGCTTCACCCCATTCCGAAACGATCACGGCATCGGGATATTCCCGGTCCAGCCATTTGCGGATATCCTGCCAGAGACTGATCGTACCCTGACTGCCGGGATCGTTCTTAACAAGTGAGCCTGCCATATCGACACGGAAGCCGTCCACTCCCATGTCCAGCCAGAATTTCATGATGTTTTTCAGTTCTGCCCTTGTGGACATCGGACCTTCATCATCCACTGACTGTTCCCAGTCACAGCCTTCGTCTTTAACGGCAAAGCCGTAATTCAATGCCGGCTGTGCCGTGAAGAAGTTGACGGCAGCAGAACCATCGCGGTCATAGCCGCCTCTCAGCCAGCCCATGATATTGCCGACGTTGTTCGGAGCGTTCCATACCGTATCCGTCCAGACATATCTGTCGGTATATTTGTTTTTCTCCGGCAGACAGGACTGGCGGAACCATTCGCATTCAACGCTTGTATGTCCGGCAACAAGGTCCAGGATCAAGTGCATGCCCTTTTCATGCATTGCCGTGCAGAGACGCTTCAGGTCTTCGTTGGTGCGGTACCGTTCCGCCACTTTGTAAAAGTCGCGCACATCGTATCCGGCATCCACGAACGGGGAATCAAAGCAGGGATTCATCCAGACCGCATCACAGCCAAGTTCCCTGATATAGTCCAGTTTTTCGATAATGCCATTGATATCACCGATACCGTCCGCGTTCGAATCTTTGAAAGACTGCGGGTATATTTCGTAAAACACCGCTTCATCGAGCCATTTTCCAGCCATATTCAAAACCATCCTTACCGTAATCATACCCCATATGAGCCCGCTGATGAGTTTTATGACTATAATAATTTATACGAGGTGTTTATCATGCACAGCAATGAGACAATGAAAAAGAACCTGATCATGTTTCCGCTCGGCACTGTCGGCAGGGATATGGTCTACACACTGGTCACAAACTATCTTCTGACATTCATCCTGTTCACAAAACAGCTGACAAACGGACAGCTCGGGGCGATCACGGCGATCATGGTAGGCGCCAGGATCTTTGACGCCTTGAACGATCCCATCATGGGCGACATCATTGAGCATACCCATACGAAATGGGGCAAATTCAAGCCGTGGCTGGTCATCGGCATCCTGACGACATCCGTTGTCGTATGGACTGTTTTCAATGTGAATCTCACCGGCTGGAAGTTTGTCGTCCTGTTCGGTTTTTTCTATTTCTTCTACTCGCTGACCTACACGATGCATGATATCTCCTACTGGGGCATGATCCCTGCCCTGAGCTCTGACGCGGATGCCAGAAACAGGTTCACTGCCAAGGCAACGCTGTTTGCCGGCATCGGCAGCACGCTGGCCGGAATTGCCATACCGATGCTGACGACGGGACAATATGCGCTCGGCGGAAATGCCAAAACAGCATACGGCATCATTGCCGGCATCGTCTGCGTGCTGGCGCCGCTGTTCCTGTCATTTACGATCTTCGGCGTCAGGGAGCGCCGTGATAATTTAACCGATGATGAAAACTCATTCAGCCTGAAGGCGATATTCAATACGATCAAGGCAAATGACCAGCTGAGTTGGATCGCTGTGATCTTCCTGATCCAGCAGATCGGCAACGGACTGATCATCGGCGGTCTGGGTTCCACATATATCTATATTGAGTTCGGCTACAACGGAGGACTGTATTCCCTGTTCACAACGATCGGAATGGCTGCGACAGCCTTCCTCATGATCTTCTATCCGGCGATCTCAAAGAGGATCCACAGGAAGCCGCTCATGAAGATCATGCTGTATATCTCTATCGCGGGATATGTCCTGATGCTGGGAAGCGGTCTGCTTCTGCCGGCAGGCGATATGGCGAAATACGCATGCATCGTCTTAGGTTACATGATCTCCAATTTCGGTCAGTACTGCTACTACCTGATCATGATGATCTCGATCATCAATGCAGTCGAATACAACGAATACAAAACAGGCAGAAGAGATGAAGCGATCATCACATCATTGAGACCGTTCATCACCAAGCTCAGTTCAGCGCTGACTGCCGTTCTGACATCCGGAGCCTACATGATCTTCGGCATCACCCGGTTCACCAACAGGATCTCCGAATATGAAAGCTCAGCTGCCGCGGGAACGATCAGTGAGACCGAGAAGATGGATCTGATCTCACAGGTCCTGACCAACGTACAGCGTTCACAGGCATCCGGCCTGCTGATCCTGATGACGGTGCTGCCATGCCTCATGATGATCATTTCCTACCTGCTTTATATCAGACACTATATTCTTGACGAAGATGAGTATGTGCGGATCTGCAACATCCTGGAAGAGAGGCAGTGGGAGGAATCCTATGAGCATAACTAAGCTGGCATTGAGATTCGCGGCTCCCCTGCCTGATATCGGATCATTTGACAGATACCTGTTCTTCGGCCCGCATCCGGATGATATTGAGATCGGAGCAGGTGCCACGGCCGCAAAGCTTGCCGCGGAAGGCAAACAGATCTGCTTTGTCATCTGTACGGACGGACGGTTCGGAGGCGGCTATGTACCGGACATGAAGCCTTCGCAGCTGGCTGAAAAAAGGAAACTGGAAGCCCTGGATTCCGCGCATCTGCTCGGTGTCCATGATGTCCGTTTTCTGGGCTTCAGTGACGGAGGTTTCTACAAGTACAAAGACCTCAAGCGGGAAATTGCCAAAGTCATTGGTGATTTCAAGCCGGATGTGATATTCGCGCCTGACCCTGATGTTTCCAGTGAGTGCCATATCGACCACCTGAATACGGGAAACGCCGTCAAGCAGGTCAGCATGTTCGCGCCGTTTGCGGGCATTATGAAAAAATATGATGCTGAATGTGCTGATGTAAAGGCAGTCGCGCTGTATATGACCGCGAAGCCGAACCAGTATATCAGTACGGGAAAATACATGTACCTTCAGGACAGAGCGGTGTTCCAATGCCATAAAACACAGTTTCCCGAAGGTGCTTCAGAGACCGGCGCGATCCGTGCCTACTGGAAGCTCAGAGCCATTGACTTCGGGATCCGGAGTCTCAAAGGACAGGCAGAAGGCTTCCGTGTGCTGGGTCCGACCCAGATGCACTGCCTGCCGGAAGCAGGACTCTGAATGATTCCATATGAAATGAGACTTCACAGTGACTGTTGAAAATGCAGTCCCGGAAAACAGCCGGCATGAAAACAGGGAAGAAATGTGACTTTTCCCCTGTTTAATTAGCCGGTTTTCTGCGTCATGAGGTTTGTGAATTTATTCTTTGCCGATCATGATCAGCCGGTCGCTTTCAGCGATTTTGATCGGCAGGACAGATCCTGCGATAATCTTGAAAGGATTGTCTTTAGTCCGGATCCCCATCAGGATACCACCGCGGGCATATACATATTTAAGCAGTTCTTTATAGGTCATTTCTGCACCGGCAAGACCCATCTCGGATGCCGGTTTCATATATGCTTCCGAGCCTTCTTCCGACAGCAATTCATTGAAGACAGGTGCCCTTCTGACATCAGCGCTGATCTGTGACAGCATCATCGAGGAGAGATCCGTGGCAACGATAAAGTCTTCGGAGTCTTCCATGGTGATCAGATCGCGGTTGTTCTCACAGCGCATTTCCGCGGTGATGGTAAACGACCACTTGTATTTTTTCTTGATATTGCGCAGCCGGATGATCCGCAGCATGGTTTCTGTATCAGAATCCTCTTCCTTCTTGCGGTGATCGGACAGGATGCAGACGTGACTGGCATCCCTGACCATATCCAGGAGATTGCGGTCGTATTCGGTGCTTCGGAAATCAGCTGTCAATTCGGAAACGAATTTTTCATTCTCCGGAATGAAAGCTGCTTTATCCTGCTGGGAAACACCGATCAGTTTGATGCGTTGGATATTGTCAGGCAGTTCATGCATGATCGTTAAGATCGATGAGTTGATCCCGAAAATCACAACTTCCTCGATCGGTTTCGAAGGAATTTCGATAAACTCGGAAGGAGGCTGGATTCCCTGAGGATCTTCAAGGATCAGATCCCCGGGATCTTCCTCAAATGTGATCAGGATATCATTTTCCTTGATGATGGTATCCGGTGCCGGGTTGATCAGCGCCGTTTCATTGCGGAACAGACCTGTGACGATTCCTTTTCGCCCGGACAGCACGACTGATCCGAACGGCAGCCCGGCTGTTTGCGGCCGGCGCTCAAAATAAAATTCATAATTGTCAAAGTCGATCATGTCGAGAAGCGCTTCAAAGATACCGGTCTGCGTCGTCGAGCGGGCTATGATGCGGGCGACGATATCACCGGAATACAGCATCGTGATCCCGCTTTCTTTCATCATTTCCCTTGAGAATACACGGGTATTTGAATCAACGGAAGCAACGATCCTCGGACGCCTGCTGCTGCCCATCATCAGGATCTCAGCCGCCAGCAGAGTCTTGATCGTACGGCCGCGGTTTCTGGTATTTACCACAAGTGTCGAACAATCCGGGATTGCGCAGCAGCGCAGATCGTTGGGACTGGTGGTATCGCCTTTGATCGTGATCAGCCGGATGTTATTGGGGACAGCAACATTCTTTCTGATCGCCTGCTCCATATCCTGGCGTTCCATATCCTCAACAATGACGATCGTGCGTCTGTCTTTCCAGGTAGACTTGATCATCTCCTTCAGCAGAGCGTATTCACCGCTGCGGAAACCGAGAATGACGGTATGATTTTCTTCAATGATCTCCGGGTTTTCCTCCTGCAGGGCAATGATGCGTCCGCGGATGGTGCTGGAAAAGATACCTATGAGCATGCCGGTAAATACCATACCGGTGAGGCCCAGCAGAGTATACAGGACAATATACAGAAGCGAGCCGGAATCAGAGGACGGGAAAGACGAGGACATTGCCGATCTGAGATTGTCCCAGAATATGGCAATGACACTTTTCCCTTCAGCCTGCAGGTTAAACAGCAGGACCAGCGCTGTTACAAAAACGACAGCGGTCAGAACAAGTGTCAGAAGAAGCTTGACCATACTTGCTGTTCCCGACGCCATCCGATAATCCAGCCAGTAGCGGATCTTTTGACGAAGTGTTACCTTTCTCATAATGCCCCCACAGAAAAAATAAAGTTATGTCACTATTGTAACAGCAAATACGTAAATATAGTTCAGCCTGCTCTTTTCGGAACAGCAAAAATGGACATGACAAACAGCGATCATGTTCGCCGCAATATGAATGAGATAAGAAAGGAAAGGAAAACCGGCAGGATGACCGGCATACGGACCTTGCAGGTTCTGTTCAGGATAATATATGCCAGCCGATCCGGAATACCACAGAAGAAAAAAGAGCCGGACCCGTGAAACGAACAAGGAACCGGATCATATACATATTCTGTTTGAGTGCGGGCCGGACAAACCAATATTCTGGTATATGTACGATCGGTGATAACAGCAAAGATATTGTCGGAAATGATATCCGGGATCAGGGAAATAAATAACACATGGCAGGAACACCTGACGGTGTCATTCTCCAGAGTGCGGATCCATCACCACCCATGCGGTGATACCCAATGGCTCCTATGGACGGTGTCATCTTCGCCGGGAGATAGAGACCTATATTTCAGGAAACTAGCTCGAATCCTTGCAATTTAATTGCCGAGCAGTTCACTGGCCGGTTATTTTTTGCTGAGGTGCTTTTCGTAAAGACCGGCTTTTTCAACTTCCGGGAGCTGATTGATCTCATCGAGGATCTGATTGATCACGCATTCATTCGTTGTGATCAGATCAGTCTCAAGGATGCGGTGGTTTTCCGACTGATATACATTGATCTTGCCCGGATTGCCTGCGTACTGACGTACCTTGGCAGTTACGGCAGACATATCCGTTACTCCTTCCTTCAGCATGATCGTGATCCTTGTGACAAACACGAGTCCGGCGCTGTAGCTGGCATGGTGCAGTATGAACTGGATCACGACGATCAGAAGTCCAGTAAACAAGCCGAGCCCGCAGAGTCCCGCGCCAAAGCAGATGCCGATGCCTGCAGTGGTAAAGATACCGGCTGCCGTTGTCAATCCCTGGATGCTTTCATTCCTTACAAAGATGATGCCTGCCCCGAGAAAGCTGATGCCTGAGATGATCTGTGCCGCGATACGCGCCGCGTCAAACCGTACGGTGTCATCAAATCCGTACTTTGAAACAAGCGTGATTGCTGCCGCAGCCACACAGACGATGGCGTGTGTTCCTACACCCGCTTCTTTGGAACGGTTATGCCGTTCAAAGCCGATCATTGTTCCTGTTCCTGCCGCCAGCAGCACACGGATGATCCATTCCGGATTCAGATAAAAAATATGCATGATCTACCTTGCTTTCCTGCGTTATCCGCAAAATTTCTTACGCCATAACATTTCGTCATGACCTGTTTTATTCATTTTACAACAATCCATACGGCAAATACAGTTTTCCGGAACGTATCTTCGCTGCCGGCTTCACAGAAAAAGGAGCCGCAGCTCCTTGTATCTGTTCAGTGCAGAAGTTCCGCCAGTGCTTTGCCGCATTCCTGCGTGCTTGCTGTGCCGCCCTGATCGGGTGTCAGAGCGATCTTTTCTACCAGCATCTGTTCGATCGCGTCAACGATCTTTCTGCCCCATTCTTCGTATCCGAAGAAGTCGAGCATCTGTCCGGTTGTCCAGATGGTTGCCAGAGGATTTGCGATCCCCTTTCCGGCAATATCCGGAGCGGATCCGTGGATCGGTTCAAACATGGACGGGAATTTCTTTTCCGGGTTCAGGTTTGCGCCTGCCGCAAGACCCATGCCGCCGCTGATCGCTGCGCCAAGGTCTGTCAGGATATCTCCGAACAGGTTGGATGTTACGACGACCTGCAGACGCTTGGGATCTTTAACCATGAACATACTTGCAGCATCTACCAGCAGTGTATGCGTTTCAACATCCGGATAATCTTTGCCGACCTCCTGAAAGATCTTGTCCCAGAAAACCATGGAATAGTTCAGGGCGTTCCCTTTTGAAATGGATGTCAGTGTCTTCTTTTCCTTGCGGGCAAGTTCGTATGCATAACGGATGACCCTCTCGCAGCCTTTGCGTGAGAAGACGCCGTTCTGGATCACGACTTCCTGTTCGCTGTCAGGATAGAGCCATGCGCCGCTGCCTGCGTATTCGCCTTCACTGTTTTCCCTGACAAAGATCATGTCGATATCTTCTCTGGGAACATCCTTCAGCGGGCAGTACGCACCCTTCAGAAGCTTGACCGGACGCAGATTGATATACTCGTCAAAGTCATGACGGATCCTCAGCAGGAGGTCTCTCAGTGAAATATGATCGGGAACGCCGGGATAACCGACTGCCCCAAGCAGGATCGCATCATAATCCTTCAGGATCTCAATACCGTCTTTCGGCATCATTTCCCCATGTTCCAGATAATACTGACAGCCCCAGGGATATTCGGTGAATGAGAAACTGATCCTGTCATCCAGCTCTGCGACACGGTTCAGGATACGTACGCCTTCCGCAACTACTTCTTTGCCGATCCCGTCACCCGGTATCAGTGCCACTTTATACTCGGTCATCTTTTTAGTCCTCCATTGCGATCACGTCGCTGCCGATGCTGTACCACTGCCATGCGACAGGGTTCAGGAACTGTGCTCCCGGATCGAGCCTTGAAACTTCTTCCGCCACTTCATCCATGTATTTGTTGACGGCTTCCAGGCCTTCACGCTTGATCATGACATCATGATGGAACGGAATGATCGTCTGGGCGCCATAGCTCGTCATCAGCTTTGCCAGCGTCTTTGCGTCGACCTGTTTGCCGGTGCGCATGTCTCCGGTACCTTCACGGACACCTGCCTGGCGCAGCACGAGATCAGGTGCTTTCTCACGGCAGACATCATAGAGGTCGTTCCATACAACACGTCCGGATGCGCAAAGGATACGGAAGTTGTTCTTAGTCGTCAGGATGAAGTCCAGTGATTCGATAGATCCCCATGTATCGCATGCTTCATGTCCCGGCACCGGTGCGATCGCTTCCGGTGACCATGTACGGCCGCCGCTGGGATTGTGCTTTGCCTGGTAGAAATCGATCCGGAAGTCCTCCAGTGTGAATGTGGAGTTCGGGAATACCGGGAAGATGTTGTCATACGGGATCTTGTGGAACTTGACTTCGTCAAGCGCGCACATCACGCCGCAGAACACTTTGCTGTTGAATTTCTGGACAAAGTATCCGATGTCCAGGTCATGGTCAAAATGCGCATGGGTCAGGATGATATAGTCTGCCCCTTCGATCTCTTCTTTTGTATGTCCG
>JAFOMZ010000129.1 GCA_017421125.1 Solobacterium sp. | reverse complement strand
GACAGGATCACTTTATAGAGATAATTCTCCACCGCATCCTGATCATCGATGATCCTGATGCTGCGAAGCGGTTCGTCGTCGATTTCAGCCTTCAGTCCGGGAACCATTTCATTTCTCGCAAACGAAGTGCGGAGAAACGCTTCCACTTCTTTCCTTCTGTAATAAACGACCTTACCCTCCTGAGCGATTTCATAAGCTTCCAGAAATTCCGCTTCTTCATTCGGTGTCAGCTGAAGATATGCCGACATTTTTCTGACCAGTTCTGCTGAAGCAGGCGTCCTGGATGCCTTCAGGAATTTATACATTGTAGATTTATCAGTATTGCAGTATTTCGCCATACTGATCACATTTTTATTTTTTCTCGTCAGAAATTCTTTTAGCAGACCTGAAAAATCGCTCATTATAGTGCTCCGTATCCGTACTCAAATTACTTTTTGCATCATTTTCACACAACATGAAGTCATCCGAAGAATTAACAGCTAATGTTAACGATTAGATTATATCTGTCAAATCGTTCAATAACAATTGGTGGCAAAAAAGTGGACAGATAATTTTGCAGTCCCGCATGAAAACATTCATTTTTCCTTCACATTTTGTCATCATGCGGCTGATCTCACTGTTCCCGGCATCACCTGTAAAACAGTGTCGGATCATATAAAGGCGCAGCTCAGAGACGCTAAAAAGGACAGGCAGTTATGCCCGTCCCGGTCGTTCTTCGATTCAGAATGATTGCTGGTACTTTTTGTGAAAGAGTTTTGCCTGGACGAATCCGCTGATCTTTTTCGGCCAGTTGATATTTCCCATGTACAGGTAGGGAATTTCATGGATCATGCGCTGTGAGATCTTTCCTGTCTTCACCTGGTGCATCAGCCATGTGTCAAACAGTCTTTCGGCGACCCTTCCGATATACCGTTTCTCAAAGTCCGTCATGCCGGTCGTATCGTATCTGTTTTCAAGCTCCGCAAGCACATCAAACAGCCAGGTGCAGTATTCATCAGCCAGTCCCTTCGGCATGATAAACATATTGAACATATATCCGGAAGTACTTCTCATGTATTCGTCAAATGTAGTGACATAATCAGGATATTTGTCTTCCAGAACGGTCCTTGCCGCATCGAACTGCTTTCCGTCAAACGTATGGTCATAGTGTGAATAGATCGTTTCAATACCATAGTATTTGCGCTTCTTCGGTACGATGATCATATATTTCTGAAGCAGTTCCTTTGCCTCTTCTTCCCTCAGCACACATTCCATCGGATCATGACGTTTCTGAAAGATCTTGTTCTTCAGTGTGAAGTATCTTCTGTAATGTACAAGGCCGAGATAGTCGCAGTCCAGGTGCTTCCAGCACCAGTACAAACCGGTCAGCTCGCAGTACAGCGGGTTTTTCTCACTGATATTGTCACCGGAATCATCCCTGGTGAAACCGTTGTCTTCTTTGCCCTTTGATCCGACAAATACAGGCAGGTACATCGGGTCGTCCGGTACATCACATTTCTTGTGGCTGGCGATCATTATTTTAATATTCATATTATTCAGCTCCATCCTGCTTTAATACCGAGATAAATGTATGGAAGAAGATCCTGATGTCCAGCAGCAGGCTCTGGTGATCCACATAATACATTTCCATTGCCTGACGCTCACCTGTATCATACGTTGCGTTGTTTCTCGCATATGCCTGCCAGTATCCTGTCAGTCCCGGCTTGACACTCAGAAGTTTCGCGACATCACTGCCGTAGATCTTCGTCTCTTTCTCAACGATCGGTCTGGGACCGATGACAGACAGCGATCCGCCAAGGATATTGAACAGCTGCGGAAGTTCATCAAGGCTTGCCTTACGGATAAACTCACCCACCCTGGTGATTCTCGGGTCATTGTCTATCTTGAATTCCTTCTGGTACTGTGCCAGCTGTTCCGGTGTCAGCAATGTCTCCAGATCACCGGCGTCCTTGCGCATACTGCGGAATTTGTATACATTGATCCTTCTGCCTTCCAGTCCGATCCTCTGATGCGAGTAGAACGGATTTCCTCCGTCATCCGCAACGACCAGGATCGTCAGGATGATGAAGACCGGTGAGAGGATCAGGATGGCAGCCAGTGACAGCAGGATATCAAACAGCCTTTTGAAGCACAGATAGATACGATAGCCGGCATCCTTTTTCCGGGTATATACGCTGTGGTCGTATTCCATCGGTCTCTTCCTGATCAGAAGCTCCCGGGCAAACTGCAGTTCCTCATTCCTGTGGTATTCCGATATCACCCGCAGTGACCTGCCTGTGACATAGCGCAGGATCGTTGAGAGGATGATCTTGATATCCTTCAGGACGGACCAGTGTTCAATGAATTCCTGTTCCTGTTCAAACACGGATTCAGGATCAGGATCACAGCTCCAGTAGCCGATGGCTCCGGGATAGATCATGGTGTTTCTTCTGGCAGGATTCATTTCCAGATAGGTCTGCAGATCTCTGGCTTTCGGGCCAAGCAGCGTCATTTCACCGCTCAGGACATTCAATATAACAGGCAGACCGTCCAGATGTGTTTTCTCAAGGAACCTGCCGATCCCGGTATACGGAGACTGTCCGTTCCGGATCCTTTCTTCAGCATCCGTACGATAGACCCTGTAGCGGTATTTATAGAAACGGCGGTTGTTTCTTCCGACGCGTACACGCGGTACCAGCAGGCTGCCGGGTGATTCGATTGCCGTAAAGATCCACACGATCACTGTCACTGCCAGGAAGACCGGCAGAAGCACAAGTCCCGCAGCGATATTCAGGATCCTTCTGACCAGGATCTGACGTATCGGCATCGGGGAGATCTGTCTGTATGAGACAACAGCTGTTTTTCCCATCTGGTCGATATCGTGGAATGAGTCATCCAGGTCGTATTCAGACACTTCAACATGAACGATCTTTCCGGCATCGCGGAAGCGTTTCATCCATTCTTTGATCGTTGAGCGCTTTTCGTCTCCGGTTACGATCAGGACTGAATCGATCTCTGCCGATTCAACATCTTCAAACATATGTTCGCGGTCTGAAAGGACTTTGATGCCGGAAACGGTCTTTCCCTTCAGTTCCTGGTCCGTGATCACCAGTCCGCTGATCAGGTAACGCCAGTCATTATCATCCTTCAGCCTGGCAATGGCTGCTTCAGCGGATTCCATATCCGTCACAACGAGCACGTCTTCAACATTGTTCGATGTTTTGTAGCGCGGTATGACCAGACGCTTGACAAGGATCCTTGCGACCAGGTCGATCACGATCAATGCCGCAATGAAAACACCGATATAGATCCTTGAAAACAATTCGGACTGCTTTGTCACAAACAGATACAGCAGAGGAAGACCTGCCACATAAAGCGTCATCTTCAGTGTGGAATGCAGTTCCTCCCAGCGGTTGCGCTCGAGGAAATGGTTCTCATTATACTGAACGGCTACGTTGTAGATGATATATGCAACAAGCGCAAACAAAAGATTCTTCGTATAATCCGTTCTTTCATGGAAAGAAATGAACGAAACGAGGATCTTCGTTCTCATCAGATAAGCGAAAAAATGTGCCAGAACAATGGAAAACACATCGATCAGATTCAATATATACAATGTGTACCGCTTTAAATTGCTCATGCGCATGAACTCCCGATAACTACTGTAATGTTACCATAATAAACACCGATGATGATGTGCCAATCACATAATCAT
>JAFOMZ010000128.1 GCA_017421125.1 Solobacterium sp. | reverse complement strand
GATGAAAACCAATTCTTTTCAGGATTGGGAGAAAGTACTGATCGCTGTACAGGACGGGGAGATCGCCGGTTTCTGTGTTTTTGAACACAATGGCAATGTACCGGAGAAATTTGATAACTGCCATCCGTTTATCAATTCAGTGTTCGCAGACGAAAAATACAGAGGCCACCGGATATCAGAAAGTTTATCTGAAAAGTGAGCACCATGGTCTGTATGAAAAATACGGGTTCAGGAAAATAGCGGATTATGAACCTGTCACCGGACTTGCCAATCAGCTGTTTGAGATCGATGTTCCTGTTTCATAGGATGATCAACGGGATCCCGCGGTAAGCTTACCTCCTGGTATGCAGACAGCCCGTTACCTGCAGAGCCCGTAATGCAGAAGCGCGTTCCTGATGCCGTCCTTGTCAACATCCGTGGTGATGTAATCGGCATACGCTTTCAGTTCCTCCTGGCCATTTCCCATAACGACTCCGTGCGCGCATTCCTTGATCATTTCCAGATCATTGAGAGAATCACCGAAGCCGTATGTGTTTTCCATGTTTCCGTGGTAATGCGTGACAACCATGAGCACGCCGGTTCCCTTGTTAACATCGACCGGCGATATTTCAGCACCGCTGTTGGACCGGTTTGCCTGTGAATTGACAGGAACATAAGTAGTCAATGGTTCAACAAACTCCATAAAGGAAGCACGGTCAGAATCAGGATAATACTGGACATTGATCTTAAAGATATCTTCATCCGCATATTTTTCGACAGGATAGTTGCCGACCAGGTAGAACGGATGAATGAGAAGACGGTTTGCGACAGATGCCGGAAGATTCTTTAACGGCTCAAATACCGTATTCCTCCAGAGCGGATCGCTGTAGCCCCGTTCCAGGCAGAGCAGATTGTATCCGACATGGCATTCTTCTGCTTTGTTCATGATGGCCCGGGCAAGCTGAGGATCGAATACTCTTTTCAGAACAAGCCTTCCATCCAGTTCAAATCCTGCGCCTGACGCAAAAACAGCACCATTGCATTCAATGCCGAACGTCTCCTGGATTTCATAGTATGGTCGTCCGGAACAGATGAAGATGAGACCTCCGCTGGCTTTTACCTCTTTGATCGCTTTCGAAGCGCTGCGCGGTGTGGATCCGGTCGACGGGTCGATCAATGTACCGTCTATATCGAAAAATAAAAAATTGTTTTCCATATACGTCTCCGTTTTATCTGCTGTTCTCTTTTATAACCTCATGTTAACACAAAAGTGCGATGATCAAGAAATTGAATAGAAAGTACACACCTGCATCAAAGACAATGAAAAAGACCGATATAAACAGAAAAACCGGTCAATCCGATGATCAGATAAAAAACGAAATACCTCAGGAGATCTCGGAAAAAGAACCCTGTGAAGCCGTTAATGCAGATATGAAAAGCGGTTCAGTCATCAGGCTGAACCGACGCACTTTGATCTCATCATTCAGACAGCTGAAGCCGGGTACAGAAGGCACAGTGCCGGCAGTCCGCAGACCCGGTCTTTTATGCATCTGTAAAACTGCTGTGCATCCATTGTTCAGCAGTATTACTTTGTGACCCGGTACCTGTCAAATATCCTGGTATAAACGATCGGAAGACAGATGCCGCCAACAACAACACCAATACCCATAAACAAACCGGCGTATCGGAACTGCAGCAATGAAAGAAGGATGCTGATCCAGAATATCATGGAAAACACGATCCACATGATCCCGTTTGCCCTGTTGTATGCTTTTATATCCGAGATCTCATCAGCACCTACGGAAGTGCCGGACCAGAACCACATCGGTTCAGTACGTCTCCAGGCATAGATCCCCAGTGCGGTAAACAAGACAGCGACCGGAATGATAATACATATAAACACTGGATTCATTTCGTTCACCTCCGTTTTCATTATTTTCCATCCCCTGCTTTATTGCAAGTACTGCAGCCCGGTATGTGCAATACTGTTTCAAGAAAGACCATCCGTCCCTTTTGGTGAATGCAGTACGATAATGTGAATGATCCGGATGTTTCCCGTATCATAAACAACCGATATAGTGAGATCAGCAGGATGTCCCCGCAGACGGAACACCCTTCCCCAGTTTGCAAAACAGGATGTTTTCTTATCTGCATACTTATGGCTGCAGTACAATGTGTATCGTACAGGCTGTATAATAACCAAAAAGATGTTTGTCCGTTCGGCAGGACCGGATTTCAAGGAGGATCAGGGCTATGAACCTTGCAGTCATATTTGAAGAAAGACCCAGACAATGGGGATTCAGGGGCGATCCGTATTTCTGGGACTATTTAAAAGAACGCGCAGAGAATATGGATATCATGACTCCCGACGAACTGGAAGCGTGGATCAAAAGTGAATACCTGTCACTTGCCCGGAAACCCCTGACCAATGAATACGGTGATTTTGCGGTCATACAGCAGTTTGCCCATGGCGGAATGAGTTCCGGCGGTGTTGATAACGAATGGTGGATGCAGGAAGGGATCCCTCTGCTGAAAAGCAGGCTGCGTGCGCTGGGATAATGACACTGGATCGTGAACAGGTAAGAAAGCAAAATATATGACAGAAAAGAAAAGATGCAGTTTCAGTTTCGGAAACAATGAATATCAGGTTACAGATAAATTCCTGCTTTATCACGATACCCGCTGGTGCAAACCGGTACATGACGATCAGGAACTTTTTGCCATGCTTGTCCTGGAAGGCATGCAGGCAGGCGTCAGCTGGAATCTCATTCTGAACAAAGAAGAGAACTTCCGCAAAGCGTTTGACGGGTTTGACCCTGTCAAAGTAGCCGCATATGATGACGCAAAGCTGGAGGAACTGATGCAGGACAGCGGTATCATACGCAACCGGCAGAAGATCAAAGCAGCCGTTTCAAATGCCCAGGCATTCCTGAAGGTTCAGGAAGAATTCGGATCATTTGACGCGTATATCTGGAGCTTCACCAACGGAGAGGTGATCGATCACCATCTCCTGGATCTGAAGGATATGCCTGCAAAGGATGAACTGTCCGAAAAGATCAGCGCAGACCTGAAGAAACGCGGCTTCAAATTTACGGGGTCTGTCATCATATATTCCTATATGCAGGCGATCGGAATCGTGAATGACCATTGGGAATATTGTGATTACCGATAAACAAAACGATTGGAGGACGATCAGATGAATCAGTCAAACATCATCATGAAACGTATTTCCCCGGAGAGCCTGAACAGCTTATCCAGAGTGATCACGGAGAAAATATCTGACTCCGGTGCTGAGCTGATATTTCAGGATCTGCAGAAAGGACCAGACACAGAAGTTCTGTTATTGGTATTCGAAAAATACTATTTGAGAACCGGAAGCTATACGGCACTGACTGTTCAGTGTACCAGCAGCGGCAATATCCAAAGAGCTGCTGTTGTAGGAACCGGGGGAGGTTCCGGATTATTCAATCTCAGTTTTGGTTCCAACGAATCATTTGCCAGGACAGCGAAAAAGATATTGGAAGAGTGCGGCTTTGAAGAAGATCAATAATCAAACAGCATGACGGAATCAGCCGCATATAACCGGGATCCGGCTGAGCAGCGGACACCCCATCAGGAGATAGTCAGCAGCGCTTTCAAATCAATGAACATGCATCATACTGCAAGGCAGAACTCGTCAATGCATGTTTTATCAGATATAATGAAATCAGCAATTATGGAGGTTGATAATTTATGAGTTTCCCGAAAGATTTCCTGTGGGGCGGTGCGATCGCTGCCAACCAGTATGAAGGCGCATGGCTCGAAGACGGCAAACAGCCCAATGTCACGGACATTCTTGTAGGCATCATGTCCAGACAGCCCGGCATCAAGTGGAATGAAGAGACAAAGAAATATGAAATGTGTCTCGATCCCGAAAAGGCATACCTTTCCCATGAAGCTGTCGATGGTTATCACAGATACAGAGAAGACCTGAAGCTGATGAAAGGAATGGGCTTCAACTCATTCCGTACATCCATCGCCTGGGGCCGTATCTTCCCTAACGGCAATGAGGAAGAACCCAATGAAGCAGGTCTGAAGTTCTATGAAGACATGTTCCGCTGCATGCGTGAGCTGGATATGGAACCCGTGATCACCCTTTCCCATTATGAAACACCGCTTTATCTCGTTACCGAATACGGCGGCTGGTCCAACCCGAAGCTGATCGAACTCTGGTGCAGATATGTTTCAACAGTCGTCACAAGATACAAGGGGCTTGTCAAGCTCTGGCTGACATTCAACGAAGTCAACAATCTGTTCCGCATTCCGCTTGTAGCGGGCGGTGTCCTGACAGTAAAAGACCCGAAGGATCCTTCCGATCCGATCGGCTCCACCACAAAGCAGGATATCTGGGATGCATACCATAACATCCTGGTCGCCAATGCATATACAGTCAAGATCGCTCATGAGATCGATCCGGAATGCCAGGTAGGCTGTATGCTGACTTCTTCCAGCATAGCGACATATCCTTACAACTGTGATCCGAAAAATGTATTCGGCGCGCTGGAGTCACAGCGTATGGCAAACTTCTATTTCGGTGATCCGTTCTGCCTTGGTATTGTCCCGACCTATCTGAAAAAGGTATGGAAGAAGGACGGCGTCACCGTAAACTTCACGGATGAAGAGCTCGCTCTGATCAAAAAGTATACCGTTGATTTCTTCTCCTTCAGCTATTACAGATCAAGCACATACGATTATGAATTTGCATTGAGAGGAGATACCGGCGGACTGATCGGCAAGGAAAATCCTTATCTCAAGGACAAGGCTCCTCAGCCCTGGGGCTGGCCGGTCGATCCCGAAGGCATCCGCTACACCCTGAACGTACTGTATGACCGTTATCACCTGCCGCTTTACATCGTAGAAAACGGTGTCGGTCTGGATGAGAACCTGAACGAGAACGGAACGATTGAAGATGACTTCCGTATCCACTACATCACAGAGCATATCAAGAATGTGAACCTTGCGCTCGAAGACGGTGTTGACTGCCGCGGCTACCTCTACTGGGGTCCGATCGATGTCGTTTCTGCAGGCACAGGCGAAATGAAGAAGAGATACGGCTTTGTCTATGTTGACCGCTTCAATGACGGACACGGCACACTGGAAAGAGCTAAGAAAAAGTCGTATGAATTCATGAAGGAACTCTGTGAATCCAACGGAGAATGCGTATTGAACGAAGAGTAAACGATACTCTGACTGAGCTCCCGTTCAACTAAAACAAACGAAAAAGGCGTTGTGTATTTACCGCACAGCGCCTTGTTTATGTTAATCAGATGCACACCCGTCAGTTCTGTTTGATCCATTGATCCAGGAAGCGCATCTGTTCCTCTGTATGGAACCAGTGTTCCCCGTTCTTCATCACAGTCAGGCCTGCATGATGTTCTTCCGCAAAAGTCCTGATCGTTTCATAAGAAGTCAGGGCATCATTCTCCCCATAGAGGATCTCCGTGCACACGTTCCATTTCAACGGGTGTGAACGGACATAAGAAAGATACTCCCATGACAGGTCATCACCGTATGCTGAAGGGATCACGCCTTTTTCCATGAGTTCTTCCTCACTGACATTCTGCATGTTCATCATGTTCAGGATCAGACGCTCCATATCAACGACCGGTGAAATGAAATATGATTTACTGATCATGTCAGTGATCCCTGCGTTCATACTGAAAAACGCGCCGATACTGTTTGCAATCAGGATGATGCCATCATATCCGCTTTTCAATTTCTCAACAGAATCATGGATCTCCCGGCCGGCTTCCCATGGAGTTGAGGCATGATATTCAATTCCCCTGACTTCACACTGCGGAAACAGCGGTATGTAATGATCACTTTCCGCACTGCTGCCTCCCTTTCCATGCACATATAAAACCAGCTGTTTCATATATCCTCCTTCGGGTCATCTGTTCAGAACCCGTCATCACTGCGTGACATCAGTTCCATGGCTCTTTTCAGCCCTTCTTCAAACTTTTTATCCGGGATCAGCGCGATCCCTTCATGTTCATCACTGAGAACGATCAGGCGCTGTCCTGCAGTCAGGCCGAACTGATCCCTCGCCCCTTTGGGAATAACGATCTGTCCCCTGTCATTGACCGTGACAGTACCCCAGATATACTTGCCTTTCGGTGCCGGAGGAATGATCCCTATTCGATCCTCTGATACGGTTTTCAGAAGACTGTCGACCGTCGTTCCGTAGATCTGGGCAAGTGCGCTGCACTTTACAACATCCGGAACAGTCGCACCGCTCTCCCATTTCGCGTATGCCTGACGGGAGATGCCGATCTTTTCAGCGATCGCCTCCTGTGAATAACCATGGATATTCCGCAGCATCATCAGATTATCTTTCAGCATAGCAGCCCTCCTTACAGATCGATCTTTTCAAAACATTCACATGCTTTTGCGCATGAAAGTCCACTCATCATAACAAAGCTGATCACTCCTGCCGCAAACAGAACTGACTGCAGTCCGAAACTGTCTGTTCCGAAAGCATTCAACGCCTGCAGTCCGGGAATATGATGAAGTGTTTCCGCAACTAATATAACAAGAAATGATGCGATGATGTAAGTCACAAACGGACGCCCGAAGTTATAAGCTGTTTGAAAGAAGCCTCCTACGAAGATCCAATTGAACAGGCCGAAAATAAAGAAAGCCAGTCCCAAAGCAAACAGATTTGCGTTCATTAAAGCATTGCCCAGATACACAGGTGAAGCGGAAAAGACAGTCATGCGCAGGATCACGCAGAGCGCCATCAGCAGCAGGCCGCACCCCTCAATGATGAAGACAAACAGGTATTTCGCTTTCACCACATCCTTTTTCGCCACCGGCAGCAATACCGAAAACACTATATCGTTTGCTTCCCTGGCTGACTGGAAGCTCTGAAAAATACCAAGCGTCACAAAGAATACGCCGCAGAGAATTGGATATCCCGGAAGCAGAAACATGAAGCCGAACAGTATAAACAGATAAGAGAGGATGGACGCGGATAAACGCATTTCTTTGAACAGCAGGTTACGCATGGAATGCACCTCCCTCCAGTCTCAGGATCGTATCCTCAAGGCTTTCACCATCTCCAGAGTACCGGCGTACAAATTCCTCTTTCGGCAATGACGCAAAGATCTTTCCTTTGGAAATATAGATAATATCATCCGCGCATTTCTCCAGATCAGAAACGATGTGGGTAGAGAAAAACACTGCTGTCCCTTCCTGTTTCAGCAGGGAAAATACATCCAGAAGCTCATTGCGTGAGAAGGGATCCAGACCGCTCGTCGGTTCATCCAGGATCAGCACTTCCGCCCTATGCGAAAGCGCAAGCGCAAGATTCAGCTTCACTTTCATACCCTCGGAAAGTTCCAGCGGTGTCTTCCTGTCATCAATACCGAACAGACTGAAGTATTTTCTGCATGCTTCATCATCCCATGTGTCATAAAATCGCTTCACGGTATCCACGATCACAGAGATCCTTTTGCGCGGATACCAGCTGATCGTACCGGTGGAATAGCCGGTCCTCATTTTGATCTCCTGTTCATTTCCCAGAACAGGTTTGCCGAAAAAGCAGATCTCTCCTCTGTCCGGATGGACCATATTCAGCATTGACTTGATCGTTGTTGTTTTGCCTGCACCATTCCTGCCGACAAAACCGGTGATCCTTCCGCTGTTCAGGCTGAAAGAGATATCTGACAGTTCAAATGCAGGATATTTTTTTGTAAGATCCTTCACCTGTACAATTTCCATAAAAACCTCCATAAATCAGATTTCTATGAATATTGTAAAGTGTGGTTGCATTACCTTCTACCAACCGCACTTCACCGGATCATCTGTTTTTTGTTATGTCTGGTTGCACAGCTGTCTGATCACCTTTCCAGCTGTCTGCACATCTCCAGGAGATCGAGGTAGAACCATCTCACATCACGACGATGGAAGAGTCCTCCCTGCACCGACATATGGTCACCATCGAATACCGGCATTACATTCCAGATCCCCTTTTCAATATGTTTCCGGTCAAATGGCTTCTGCGGAGCACCGACCGGTGCCAGCGCGGATACGGTATTGACCAGCCCGTCATTCTCCTGCCAGCTCTCATCGATCACAAAGCCTTCCGGCGTTACACCGGTATAGCGTCCGATCTGGATCGAACGGGAATAATACAGGATCTCTGTCTTCTTGGAATCGGGATACTGCGTCCCGTCCGGCTGTCTGACAGTACTGCTGCAGGCAATGCAGAAATAATACACATCCGGCAGTGTGCTGATATATTCATTCTGCTTCAAGGCACGATCGATCGATGACAGACGTTTGGTATTCGTTGTCTTCAGCTGTTTTCTTCCGGTATTCAGGCGCAGTCCGAGGATGCGCATGGTGATCCTGCTCCAGAAAGGAACCGGTACCGCATCAGCGTCAAACGACGGATCAGTGATCATATCCAGGGAAGAAGCTCCGTTGGTCGGTGCCGCCAGCGTCATGACAGCGTGGACCCTTCCTTTCATATTTCCCCTGAACAGATCGGACAGTTCATGATCAGGCGTACTGCTGCGTTCCTCTTCATCTCCGTGTTCCAGCAGATGTGCCAGCAGTCTTACAGTAGCCCCGCCCATCGAATGGCCCAGCAGCACCAGCCTGGTATTTTCATTCCATTCCGGGATCAGCGGATCACCTGAATAGTCCCGCCCATATCGTTCATGGTTTTCGCGGATGCTGTGAATAGCACCGTAATCCGTGCGGGTACCGGAGATCTGGGCATACAGCTCACATGCCCTTACCCAGATACTTCCGGAAGGCGCAACACTTGCCCCGTAACAGTCATATCCCCTTCGCCTGAGAAAACTGATCAGACTTCCGTTCAGCATGCCCCAATAAGGGACCAGCCGGTCAATGGCATCATACCTGCCCCATCCTCCGGCTCCGTGTACAAAAATAAACTTCAAATCACTCATGATACTGCTCCGATCCATAACAGGCATAACAGCCCTGTTCTTTCAGAACCATTATACAGAATTACCGCAGTGAACATTCTTTTACTGCTTTGCCGGGACCGCAGCTTTGATATCCATTTTTGTGCAAAGCTGTCACATCTTTGAGTCTGTCTGAAAGTATATAACTTTTGTATTCATGAAATATTACTTACAATAAAAACAGGAGGATCTGGCTATGAAAAAACTCGGCTTCGGCACAATGCGTCTGCCGCTTCTGAACGCAGAAGACCCGAAAAGTATAGATCTGGAACAGTTTAAAAAGATGACAGATATGTTTATGGAACGCGGGTTTACCTACTTTGACACTGCCTATCCATATCATGAAGAATGCTCTGAAGCAGCGCTCAGGGAAGCCCTTGTCAAGCGATACCCGCGTGACAGTTTTGTGATCGCGGACAAGATGCCGGTCATGCGCGTAACATCCGCAGAGGATTATCCCAGGTTCTTCCAGGAACAGCTGGAACGGTGCGGAGTAGAATATTTTGATTATTATCTTCTGCATAATATGGGAAGAGACCGCTATGAAAGTACAGAAAAATTCGGCGGCTTTGCTTTTATTGAGGACCTGAAGAGAAAAGGTAAGATCCGGAAGATCGGATTCTCGTTTCATGATGACGCGGAAACGCTGGACCGTATTCTTACCGATCACCCGGAAGTTGACTTTGTACAGCTGCAGATCAATTATCTGGACTGGAACAGTGCTGTAACTCAATCAGGCAAGTGCTATGAAACTGCTGTCAGACACAGTAAAAAAGTAATGGTCATGGAACCGGTAAAAGGCGGTACGCTTGTCCGTCTCCCGAAAGAAGCTGTCAAAGTGTTCCATGAATATTACAGTGATCAGGAAGTAATGCCCTCACCCGCATCCCTTGCCATCCGCTATGTGGCTTCTCTGCCGGAAACAGAGATCGTGCTGAGCGGTATGAGCAACATCTCACAGCTGGACGACAATACATCATATATGCAGGATTTCCAGCCGCTCACAGAGGGTGAACGGGAACTGGTAGAAACGATCACAGCAATCCTGAACCGTACGATCAAAGTCCCCTGCACTTCCTGCAGGTACTGTATGGAAGAATGCCCGATCCAGGTGAACATTCCGGAATACTTCGGTCTGCTGAATCTTTATGCCGTGACAGGCAATAAGACCAATATGTATTACCAGCGTTACTC
>JAFOMZ010000127.1 GCA_017421125.1 Solobacterium sp. | reverse complement strand
TCCGTCGTGCGAAGCTGACATACCTCAAGGGTCTGTCCGCTAAGAATGCGCGTATCAAGGAAGATCGTTAATTCGGGAAAAAAGAGAAGGAAATCCTTCTCTTTTATTTTCGTTTGCTTTAATATAACAACATATGGAAAACAAAAACAAAGAACTATGGAAGGCTATAGGAAACGAAGCTCTGGACTGGGCAAAGACATTGGCTGTCAGTTTTCTGATCGTTACGATTACTGTGAACTTCTTTATCCGGACGATTCAAGTCGATGGCAGTTCCATGTATCCGACACTGGAAAGCGATGAATTCGGTCTGTCAAATGTTCTGAGTGTCAGACTTGACCAGATCGAGCGTTTTGATATTGCAGTCATATATATGGAAAAAGACAACAAGTATCTGGTTAAGCGTGTTATAGGACTTCCGGGAGAAACAGTATCATATAGAAGCGGAATTCTTTATATCAACGGAGAAGAAGTCAGGGAAAGATTCCTGGATACGGATTACTGCAGAAACTACAATGGTGTCTTCATGGGTGATATAGATGAGATCACTCTTGGTGAGAATGAATATTACTGTCTGGGAGACAACCGTCCCAACAGCAAGGACTCCCGTTATTACGGACCGTTTCAGAAGAAGCAGATCAAATGCGTCGGTGCTTTGATCCTGTATCCATTTGACAGGTTTGGGCTGAGATCATGGTAGCGGTACAGTGGTATCCCGGTCATATGGAAAAAGCGCGCCGCGATATGCAGGATGCGCTGAAACAGGTAGACATGGTGATCGAGATCAGGGATGCAAGAATTCCCAATGCCAGCAGAAATCCGATGCTGGATAAAATGATCGGTGATAAACCCCGCCTGATCGTATTGTCAAAATCTGATTTGGCTGACGACGCAGCCAGTGAAGCGTGGGTCAAAGCTCTCAGCAAAGAAGGGCAGAAAGCTGTGTATGGTGATCTTGTCGGACAGAAACGGAACAGACAGATGATCATCAATGAATGCCTTGAATTGACAAAAAAGAAACGTGACAGAATGATTGCACGGGGAATCAGACCGCGTGCGATGCGTGCTATGGCATGCGGGATTCCCAATGTCGGAAAGAGCACATTGATCAACCTGATCGCTTCCAGAACAAGGGCAAAAACTGCGGATAAACCGGGTGTCACCAGAAGCCTTTCATGGATCCACGCATCGGACCAGCTGGATATCCTGGATACACCGGGTGTACTGTGGCCGAAGTTTGATGATGAGCGTACCGGTGTCCTGCTGGCCGCACTCGGTTCGATCAATGAAGACATTCTCAATACAACTGAGATCGCCGTATATGTAATAAAGGATATACAGGAACTGTACCCGGGACTGCTTGAGGCAGTCTTTGAAGCACCGGAAGGTACAGATGAATATGCAATGCTGGAACAGATCGCAAGACAGAGGCATCTCGTAAAAGCAGGAGATGAACCTGATATTGAGCGTGCTGCTGATGTGTTCCTGCATGAATTGAGAAAAGCAAAGTATGGGAAACTGACTTTGGAGATGCCGGAATGAAACGTACGAAGACCTGTCCGAATGATTATGAACACGAATACTGGGCAAAGGATATGTATGTGCTCGGAATCGATGAGGCAGGCAGAGGACCGCTGGCCGGTCCTTTGAGCGTCGCCGGAGTCGTGTTTGAACAGGGATATGAAAACCCTGAGATATATGATTCAAAAGCGATCAGTGAGAAGAAACGCGACGAACTGTTTGAAGTGATCATGGAAGATGCGCTTTACTGGTTCATCGATATCGTTCCTCCTGAGATCATTGACCGTTATAACATCTACAGGGCAGATCAGCTTTCCATGACAGAGATTGCCAATACACTTCCTTCTGACATCGTTCTGACCGATGCAATGCCGCTGTCTCTTGACAGACCATGCATTTCATTGGTAAAAGGTGATCAGAAAAGTGTCAGTATTGCTGCGGCATCGATCCTTGCCAAAGTATACAGGGACAGGCTCATGAAAGAATATGATGTCCTGTATCCGCAGTATGGGTTTGCTAAGAATAAAGGATACGGCACAAAGCAGCATATGCAGGCGATCGAGCTGTACGGCATTACACCGATCCACCGCAGAAGCTTTGCGCCGGCGGCATATACACAACAGAAACTTTTCTAAGGAAGCAGACTGATTTAAGCGTATATATATCCGGGAGGTCTTATGGAACAAAGAGAGATCCTGGCATATTACGCCTGCAGATACAATGGTGACTGGAAGCGGATCGCCAAGGCTGAGATCCGTCATGAAGAGCCGCTGATCACGGAAATACCGACACCATATATTACGATCTGTGATGCGGCATATCCGGATATGCTGAAGCAGCTCCGGTATCCGCCGTTTGTCCTGTTTTACGAAGGTGATATCACTTTAATGAAAAAAAGCTGTATCACGGTGATCGGTTCACGGCAGGTCACGCCTTATGGATATCAGGTGACTGAACAAATCTGCCGGAGACTGAGCAGAAAATATGTCCTTGTCTCGGGACTCGCAAGAGGTGTTGATGGTATCGTTCATGCATGCGCGATCGAGAACGGCGGACGTACGATCGGCGTGATCGGTTCCGGCCTTTCCGTTCATTATCCTTATGTTAATGAACCGCTGTATAGAACGATGCGCAGGGATCACCTGATCCTGAGTGAATATCCGTATAAAACCGGTGTCCGCAAACAGCATTTTCCCTGGCGTAACCGGATACTTGCTGCGCTGTCAGGGAAAATCATTGTGACTCAGGCAGCATTGAAGTCCGGTACGATGCTGACAGTTAATGAAGCACTTGAGATGGACAGGGAAGTCTGGTGTGTTCCGCATCCCTTTGACGACGAGACAGGAAAGGGCTGCGGCCTGCTGATCCAGCAGGGGGCTAATCTGTTATATGAAACAGAACAGCTGGAAGAATTTTGAAAGTAACTTGCAAAACGCATATGAATTGAGATATCCTATGTAGCGTTCCGATTGAGGTAATTTGAGTATGAAGAATTTAGTCATAGTAGAGTCGCCCTCCAAATCGAAGACCATTCAGAAGTATCTTGGAAAAGATTACACTGTTGTGTCTTCAAAAGGGCATATCAGGGATCTTGCAATTAAAGGCAAGGATGGACTTGGCGTCGATATCGAGGCTGGTTTTGTGCCGACTTACGTTATTTCCAAGGACAAACAGGATGTTGTTAAAGAACTGACGGAACAGGCAAAAAAAGCCGACAATGTATATCTGGCAACCGACCCTGACCGTGAAGGAGAAGCTATTTCGTGGCATCTGGCCCAGGAACTGAATTTGGATGAAAATGCACAGGATCGTGTAACATTCCATGAAATTACCCATGACGCTGTTATCGAAGCATTTTCACAGCCCAGAGCGATCGATATGGATCTGGTACATTCTCAGGAAACAAGACGTATTCTTGATAGAATCATCGGCTTCAAGCTGTCAAAGCTCCTGAACAATAAGATCAAATCCAAATCAGCAGGACGTGTACAGTCTGTTGCTTTGAAGCTGATCGTTGAACGTGAAAAAGAAATCAAGGCGTTTGTCCCAAAAGAATACTGGACACTGGATGCTGTATTCCGTAAGGATGGCAAGGATTTTACTGCTTCCCTTACTAAGATCAACGGTGAGAAGGCTGAGATCCATAATCAGGAAGAAGCTGACAAGGCATATCAGGCATGTCTTGGAGATTTCACAGTCACCAGCATTAAGCATACAAACAAATCTATCGCACCGTTCAAACCGTTTATCACATCCACACTGCAGCAGGAGGCTTCTACAAAACTCGGCTTCTCGGCAAAGCGCACAATGTCTATTGCCCAGAAACTGTATGAAGGTATCGATATCGGCAATGGTCAGGAAGGTCTGATCACATATATGCGTACCGACAGTACAAGACTCTCGGATGTATTCACCGGTGCTGCTCATGCAAAGATCAATTCCGAATACGGCAAAGAATATGCCGGTCACTATACAGCTAAAAATGATGCCAATGCTCAGGACGCGCATGAGGCGATCCGCCCGACAAATCTGGCGAATGATCCGGAAACGATCAAGCAGTACCTGACAAGTGAACAGTACAGACTTTACAAACTGATCTATGCGCGTGCACTTGCATCGCAGATGTCTGCCGCTAAGTTCAGCGGTGAAAGTATCACGATCTCACAGAACGGGTATGATTTCACTGCTACCGGAAACAGACAGACATTTGACGGCTGGCTTAAAGTATATGGTGATTATTATTCTTCCAAGGATACGATCCTGCCCGCACTCAGTGAAGGGGAGATCCTGAAGGCAAAAGAACTGAAGGCAAACCAGCATTTCACGGAACCGCCTGCCCGCTATACAGAAGCGAGACTGATCAAACAGATGGAAGACGATGGGATCGGCAGACCTTCCACATATGCCATGATCATCGATACGATCCAGGCAAGAGGTTATGTTGAACTGAAGCCGTCAACGGAAAAGTCGAAGACAAAGGTATTCTTCCCGACAGAGCAGGGTATCCTGACCGTCGAGAAACTTGATGAATATTTCTCTTCGATCATCAATACGAAATACACCGCGAAGATGGAAACCGATCTTGACAGAATTGCCGAAGGCGAAGCAGATGAACTTGAAATGCTGCAGGCATTCTGGAATAAATTCACTCCGCTTCTTGATGAAGCATACGAGAAGATGGAAAAGAAACAGCCCGAAAAGGTCGGTGAACTCTGTCCGGAATGCGGCAATGAACTGGTATACAGAAACGGCAGATTCGGCAAGTTTATTTCCTGTTCAACATATCCTGCCTGCAAATATACAAGACAGATCAATGTTGAGAACAAGGAAAAGCCCGAGCCTATTGGAAAAGAATGCCCAAAATGCGGTCATGAACTGCTCAAGCGTAAATCCAGATACGGTAAATACTTTGTCGGATGTTCGAACTTCCCGAAGTGCCGCTATATGGAAACACTGGAGGGTGAGGAGATCGTATCAAAGAGCGCATCTTCCGAAAAGAAACCCGCAGCCAGAGGCCGCAGAAGGAGTACGAAATGAGTACTCAGGCAATCGTGATCGGCGCTGGTCTTGCCGGATGCGAAGCAGCTTACCAGTTGTCCAGACGCGGTATTCAGGTACGTCTGATCGACATGAAGCCCGAGCATAAATCTCCGGCTCATGTAAGTGATACATTTGCTGAACTGGTCTGTTCCAATTCCCTTCGTTCTGATGCGTTGACAAACGCAGTCGGACTTCTGAAACAGGAAATGAGGATGATCGGTTCTTTGATCATGGAAAAGGCTGATGCCAATAAAGTACCGGCAGGAAGCGCACTGGCAGTGGACAGGGAAAAGTTTTCAAAGGCTGTCACAGACGCTCTGATGTCTGATCCTAATATTACGTTTGAAACATGTGAAATGGATGAGATCCCGGATACTCCGGTGATTATTGCAACAGGACCTCTTACGTCGGAAGCCATGATGAAACCGGTCAGGGAACTGCTGAACGAGAAGTACTGTTATTTCTATGATGCTGAAGCACCGATCGTCACGGCTGAATCGATCGATATGACGAAAGCCTACCGCAAATCCAGATATGACAAGGGCTCTGCAGACTATATCAACTGTCCGATGACGGAAGATGAGTTCAACAGGTTTTATGCTGCATTGATTACTGCGGAAACTGTGAAGATCCGCGACTTTGAGCAGGAAGTCTATTTTGAAGGCTGCATGCCTTTTGAAGTTATGGCAAAACGCGGCAGACAGACACTGCTCTTCGGACCGCTGAAACCTGTTGGTCTTGGACTGGGAGATAACCGTCCTTATGCTGTCGTCCAGCTGAGACAGGATAATGCTGAAGCAAGTCTTTACAACATTGTCGGTTTTCAGACACATCTGACATGGCCGGCCCAGCGTCAGGTGATCCGTATGATCCCGGGACTGGAAAACTGTGAGTTTGTACGCTATGGCGTCATGCACAGAAATACATATATCAATTCACCGAATTGCCTGAAAGCTACTTACCAGACAAAAGCAAGGGATGATCTGTTCTTTGCCGGACAGATCACAGGTGTAGAAGGATATATTGAATCTGCAGCATCAGGAATGCTGGCAGGGATCAATATGGCACATCTGCTGAAAGGTGAACCGCTGGTCGAACCGGGTCCAGAAACAATGATCGGTGCCATGTCACATTACATTACGCATGCTTCACCTGAGAATTTCCAGCCGATGAACGCAAACTTCGGCATTTTCCATCTGAACCATGAAGTAAAGAAAAAAGAACGCAAGGAAGCGTACGCAAAACAGTCGCTCCCTTTGATCGCGGAGATGATTCAGGATGGCAGATTATGATGAAATGCTGGAAGGCTTTCTGCATCACATTGCATTAGCCCATACAGGAAGCGAAGATACACAGGATGCATACCGCAGGGATATTCGCGGATTCCTGGATTTTCTGCAGGCAGAAGGCATAGAATCACCGGCAGACGTCACAAAGACCGAGATCAGTACATATATCACAAAACTCAGAAGCGGAGCCATAACAGGCAACAGACTGTCCAATGCCAGTTTTTCAAGGCATCTGTCATCGCTTCGTTCATTTTATAAATATCTGTATCAGTACCATGGTGTTATCAGCAATCCTCTGCAGGGACTGCGCGGAACTTCATCGAGAAGAAAACTTCCGGAATTCCTGACATTTGACCAGATGGAAACGATGCTGAACAGTTTTGATCTCAGCAAACCTTCCGAAGTACGTGACCGCTGCATCCTGGAAACGATGTACGCCTGCGGCCTTCGTGTCAGCGAATGTGCCGGCCTGAAGTTATCACGTGTTCATCTTGGAGAACATTATCTGAGCGTGATCGGTAAGGAAAGCAAAGAACGTATGGTGCCTTTTTATCCGAGAGCCGGTCAGCTGCTTGCTGTATATATCAAGGAAGTAAGACCGCTTTATATGAAAGAGGACCATGACTTCCTGTTTGTAAACCAGAAGGGGAAACCTGTTTCTGTTAGAATGATCCAGATGCTGTGTGAGAATACCGGTGAAAAATCCGGTCTTCCTGTACATGTCCATCCTCATATGATCCGTCACAGCTTTGCAACACATCTGCTGGATAACGGAGCGGACCTGAGAATCGTTCAGGAACTGCTTGGACATGAAACACTGTCGACGACCCAGATCTATACACACGTAACGGAAGACCGTCTGCGCAAAGTGGTTGATAAAGCACACCCGCATTCATCATCGCAGGAATGAACTGCTGCGTGAAAAAACTTTCATTCTGAATGACCTTGCAATATCCGTACAGTCCTGTATAATCACAACAGGTAAAAGAACGGAGGACTTATGAACAGAAACTCATTGCTGTCCATGCGTGATCTTGGCGTAACGGATATTGTACAGATCCTCAACGATGCTTTATTGTTCCATGATACTTACAGAGATTGGCAGCTGCCCTGTTCAAAGGCCCTTGTTGCTAATCTCTTTTTTGAAGCATCGACTAGGACACATTACTCATTTGAAAGTGCGGAACTCCAGCTAGGCTGTAAAGCAGCTGATATTGCTGTATCTGGCAGTTCTGTCACAAAAGGCGAGAGCCTGTATGACACTGTAAAAACACTGGAAGCCATCGGATATGATGCGGTAGTCATCCGTCATCCGCAAGATGCATATTATAAGCAGCTTGAGAATGTGAACATTCCCATTCTCAATGCAGGTGATGGCGCAGGAGATCATCCTACACAGTGCCTGCTTGACCTGCTGACAATGTATCGTGAATTCGGAACACTTGAGGGTCTGAACGTTGTCATATGCGGCGATATTCTGCACAGCCGTGTAGCATCTTCCAATAAGGAAGCGCTGGAAAAACTCGGGTCAAAGGTACGTTTTGCCGGACCGAAAGAGTGGGAGCGTGAAGGCTTTGAAGTTGTAGACTTTGATGAAGCGATCCCTGATGCTGATGTTGTCATGATGCTCAGAATACAGAAGGAACGCGGTGCAGCATTGGCTGGCATGAGCGATGAAATGTATCTGAAACAGTATGGTCTTTCCAAAGAACGCTATGCAAGAATGAAGGATTCTGCCATCGTTATGCATCCCGCTCCTGTCAACCGGGGTGTAGAGATCGATACAGATCTTGTGGAGGCTCCAAAGAGCCGTATATTCCCGCAAATGTCCAACGGTGTGCTTGTACGCAAGGCTGTCATTAAGCGTGCATTCGGTTTTGCACCGTTCGAACAGGAGAAGTGCAATGAGAAATGATGCCGCGCTGATCATAGAACAGATCATGATCGCTCCGGATATCATGCGGATGGAACTGGAAACAGATATCGCAGCTGATACATCCTGCGGTCAGTTTATACAGATCCTTGTTCCGGGCTATTTTCTGAGACGTCCGATCTCTGTATCGCAGATTCGGGACAGCAGCCATCTTTCCCTGATATACCGGATCACCGGAGACGGTACCCGGGTACTCGCACAGATGAAAGAAGGAGAGAAACTGGATGTTTTCGGACCTCTTGGACACGGATTCCCGGTTGTAGACGATGATATCGTACTGATCGGCGGCGGTGTCGGAATCCCTCCGCTGATTGAAACGGCGAAACGCCATATTATGAGCGGCCATCACGTCACGGCAGTACTGGGATTTGCTTCAGACAGCCAGATATTTGCGAAAGAGGAGCTGGAATCCTTGAATGCGGAAGTGATCATCGCAACGATGGATGGCTCATGCGGCGTAAAAGGAACCGTCATGGATGCTATCCAGGCATACGGCATTGGAAATAACAAAACTGTAATGGCATGCGGACCTTTGGGTATGCTGAGAGCAGTCAGTGCATACTTTGAACATGGATATGTATCCCTGGAGGAACGTATGGCATGTGGGATCGGCGCCTGCATGGGCTGTGTCGCTATGACGCCTGAAGGAGATACACTGCGGGTATGCAAGGATGGCCCGGTATTTGAAATTGGAAAGGTGGTGCTCTGATGGATCTGAGAGTTGATCTTCCCGGTCTTCATCTGAAGAATCCGGTGATCCCCGCCAGTGGCTGTTTCGGTTATGGACGTGAGTTTGCCGAGCTGTACGATTTGTCACTGCTTGGCGGCATCGCAATCAAGAGTGCTACACCCAAAGAACGTATCGGCAATCCCGTACCAAGAATCGCTGAAACACCGGGAGGCATGCTGAATGCGATCGGTCTGCAGAACCACGGTGTGGATTATATTGTAGAGAAAGAGCTGCCCTGGCTGGCACAGTTTGACACAGAGATCATTGCCAATGTAGCCGGAGCAACTGAAGAGGACTATGTGGAAGTCATCCGGAAGATGAATTCTTCACCCGTCGTTAAAGCTTATGAGCTGAATATCTCCTGTCCCAATGTCAAACATGGCGGAATCGGTCTTGGTACTGATCCGATACTTGCGGCTCAGGTGACACGAATGGCAAAAGATGTGTCTGATAAGCCTGTTTATGTCAAACTGACTCCGAATGTAACAAACATTGTTGAGATAGCAAAGGCAGTTGAAGCGGCAGGTGCAGATGGTCTTGTCATGATCAATACTCTGCTTGGCATGAGGATCGATCTGAAGACAGCAAAACCAGTTCTTGCAAACACGACAGGCGGTCTGTCAGGACCGGCAGTTAAGCCTGTCGCAGTTCGTATGATCTATCAGACAGCCAAAGCAGTCAATATCCCGATCATAGGGGTCGGCGGTATCATGAGTGCTGAAGATGTACTGGAATTCCTTTATGCCGGTGCATCTGCCGTCGAAGTGGGTTCAGCCAATTTCCACGATCCGTACATATGTCCGAAGATCATTGAAGATCTTCCTCGTGTACTGGAGAAATATGGTTATCAGTCAGTGAAAGAAGCAACAGGAAGGAGTCTTTTATGAGCAGAACAATTATCGCACTTGATTTTTCATCCAAGGAAGAAGTCGTCAATTTCCTTAAACAGTTTGATGAACCTGTATGGGTCAAAATTGGTATGGAACTGACCTACGCTGAGGGCCTGTCTATTGTCGAAACAGTCAAAGCAATGGGTCATCATATCTTCCTTGATCTGAAGCTACATGATATTCCGAATACCGTAAAAGGCGGTATGAAAAATCTTGCAAAACTTGGTGTAGATATGACAAATGTTCATTGCGCCGGAGGCATTGCCATGATGAAAGCAGCCAGAGAAGGACTTGATGCTGGAGCTCCTGAAGGACAGCGTCCGCTGCTGCTCGGAGTCACGATCCTGACATCCATTTCTAAAGAAGCAATGAACAACGAACTCGGCATTGAGGGAGATGTATTGGATACAGTTGTTAAATATGCGCTGAACGCAAAAGAAGCAGGTCTTGACGGTGTCGTCTGTTCTGTTCATGAAGCAAAAGCCATCCGTGAAGCATGCGGTGAAGATTTCTGCATCGTAACACCCGGTATCCGTCTGGCAGATGACAATGTCAATGACCAGAAACGAGTTGCGACACCTGCATATGCAAAAGAGCAGGGGTCTTCCATGCTGGTTGTCGGCCGTTCCATTACAGGAGCAGCTGATCCTAAGAAAACTTATGAACTGATTGAAGGGATGATGAACTGATGCAGGAATATAAAAAGGAATTTACAGAATTCATGCTGGAATGCCAGGCATTGAAATTCGGCGACTTTACATTAAAATCCGGAAGAAAATCACCGTTCTTCATGAATGCCGGAGCTTATGTTACCGGCAGACAGCTCCATGATCTGGCGTGCTATTACGCACGTGCGATCCATGACAGATTCGGTCTGGAATTCGATGTGCTCTTCGGGCCTGCCTATAAAGGAATCCCGCTGGCAGTAGCTACAGCTATGGCAATCTATGAACTTTACGGAAAGGAAGTACGCTATTGTACAAACCGTAAGGAAGTTAAGGATCATGGTGATACAGGCATCCTGCTTGGCTCCAAACTGAAGGACGGCGACAGGGTCGTCATGATCGAAGATGTTACGACATCCGGCAAATCGATGGAAGAAACTGTTCCTATCGTCAGAGCGCAGGCTGATGTAAAGATCATCGGACTTATGGTATCCCTGGACCGTCATGAAAGAGGCAAGGGAACTACAACTGCTCTGAAAGAAGTTGCTGAACTGTACGGTTTCGATACTGCGGCAATCGTTTCCATGCCGGAAGTGGTTGAGATCCTGCAGGAAAAGGGTATGCTGGATGATGATCTGAATGAACGTATCAAGGCATACTACGCTCTGTACGGTGCGGAAGATTAACTGCATAAGATCATTTGAAACGGGATATCTGTCAATTCTGAAGCGGTATCCTGTTCTTGTTTAATCCTGAAAAATATATGTTTATTGATCGCTTAAAGCAGAAGCAGTTGTCGGACTGTACTGATTTGACGAGCAAACAAATAATCAGGAAGAAAAGAACTGAAAGAATCACAGAAACATATTTACTGAGGATGCCGGTTGTGCTATTCTAATAAACGGCATCTTTTTTATGCGGATTTTTACGCATAGAGATGTACTTCTCACACAGCGGATTCGCTGTCCCGTGCCTGTCGAGGAATATCCTGCTTCAGGTTGACGGCGTTCGAAACTGTGGCGGAAAACAACGGAAAGTGAGGTAAATTAAAAATGACTGTTGTTTCTATGAGGAAAATGCTGGAGAACGGAGTTCACTTCGGTCACCAGACAAGAAAATGGAATCCGAAGTACCGTCCCTACATCTACACATCCAAAAACGGTGTGTACATCATCGACCTGGCTAAAACACAGGAACAGCTTGATGTAGCTTATGCTGCACTGAAAGAACTGACAGAAAACGGCGGAAAAGTGCTGTTTGTCGGTACAAAGAAGCAGGCTCAGGCTGCTGTTCTGGAAGAAGCACTCCGTTCCGGAAGCTTCTATGTAAACCAGAGATGGCTGGGCGGAACACTGACAAACTTCCGTACGATCCAGAAATCCATCAAGAAGCTTGTTGACATCGAAGAGATGGAAGCAAACGGTACACTGTCTGTTTACACAAAGAAAGAACAGAGCCAGATGCTCAAGAAGAAGGAACGTCTGGACAACTTCCTTGGCGGTATCAAGGAAATGAAGAAGCTCCCTGATGCAGTATTTGTTGTAGATCCTCTGGAAGAACACAATGCTGTTGCAGAAGCTAAGAAGCTGCATATCCCTGTATTTGCTCTGATCGATACAAATGCAGATCCGAACTCCGTAGACTACCCGATTCCTGCAAACGATGATGCAGTACGTTCCATCAAACTGATGGTAAGCGTCATTGCTGATGCGATCGTTGAAGCAAAGGGCGGCGTTCTGGAAACAGCATATCAGGAAGATGAAGCAGAGAATGATATCACAATGAAGGATGTCATGATCAACGTTGAACAGCAGGCTGCTGAGTATGAAAGAAAGCGTCGTCAGAGATATGAAGAACGCCGTCAGCAGATGCAGAACCGCAGAGGCGGAAATTTCAACAACAACGGTGAACGCCGTGTCTTCAAAAAGAATGACAACCGTGCACCTCGTCAGGCTGCACCGGCTGCTGAAACAGCTGCTGCACCTGCAGAAGAGAAGAAGGAGGCTTAAATCATGGCAATTACAGCCGCACAGGTAAAAGAATTACGTGAACTGACCGGAGCAGGAATGATGGACTGCAAAAAAGCTCTCGTTGAGTGCGAGGGTGATGTCAAAAAAGCAATCGACTGGCTCCGTGAAAAAGGTATTTCCAAGGCTGCCAAGAAAGAGGGCCGTACAGCTGCTGAAGGTCTCTCCAAAGTTGTTGTAAAAGGCAATAAGGCTGCTGTTGTTGAAATCAACTCCGAAACAGACTTCGTTGCTAAGAACGATAAGTTCCTGGCTCTGCTCGATGAAGCAGTTAATGCGATCCTCGACAGCAATGCGAAGACTGTTGATGAAGCTCTGGCACTGACAGTTGGTGAAGGAACACTCAATGATGCTGTTGTTAACGCTACAGCTATCATCGGTGAAAAGATCAAGCTCCGTCGTTTCGAAGTCGTTGAAAAGAACGATGACGAGATCTTCGGAACTTACATGCACAATGGCGGTCAGATCTCTGCTCTGACAGTTGTCAAGGGAACACAGGATGCTCAGATCGCTAAGAACATGGCAATGCAGGTTGCTTCCATGACACCGACATATGTATCCCGCAAGGACATGCCGGCTGACATCGTTGAGCACGAGCGTCAGATTCAGACAGAACTGGTCAACAATGACGAAGCACTGGCTAACAAGCCTGAAAAGGTTAAGGCTGGTATCGTTGAAGGCCGTCTGTCCAAGTCCCTCCAGGAAATGTGCCTGGTTGATCAGATCTTCTTCCTGAATCAGGATCAGAAGTGCGGACAGTACCTCAAGGAAAACGGTGCTGAAGTAGTCACATTCGTACGTTACAAGGTCGGTGAAGGAATCGAAAAGAGAGTAGATGACTTTGCTGCTGAAGTAGCTGCAATGGCTAAGTAATCATCATTTACCGAAAACGAAGCCCCGGGTTATATGTGCCCGGGGTTTTCAATTTTCAGATAATCTTAAGTTACATATTTGATGAAACTATTTATAATATATTCCATTAAGGAGAAATAAAATGAAATCAGCAAAAGTATTACTGAGCGCACTTCTGTGCCTTGGATTGGCAGCTTGCGGATCAGACAGTTCTTCCACAGAACCTAAAGGACCTACCGGTGAATACTCCGGAACAGCAGTTGGATTTGGCGGTGATGTAACAGTTACATTGACTCTCGATAACGGAACCATCAAGGAAGCTGTGATCGAAGGTAAGGATGAAACCCCTGATGTAGGACAGGCCGCATTCGAACAGCTGTCAGGACAGCTGAAGGAAGCTAATTCCGCTGAGATCGATGGTGTATCAGGAGCGACATTTACATCCAACGCTGTCAAGGAAGCTGCAGCAGCTGCACTTGAATCAGCAAAATAACGAATGAAAACGGCCGCGGCCGTTTTCTTTTTAATCTCTTTTTTCAACAGCAGCCCTGATCCTGAAGCGGAACTGTGTCTGATTTTCTTTTATCTGCACACGCAGAAGATAGCCGGTAGTATCGCTGATAAACACATAGTTGTTTTGCTTTGCATAGTCCATAAGCGGTTTCAGCGTCAGCAGATTCATATGATCCAGTCTGGATAATGTGATGATCTGGCAGAGACAGTGTGTTTTCGGAATGATAATGCAATCATCCGGCGGCATAGGCAGAGAATTATCTTTGATGATATGTCTGTATGTACCAATACCTGCCTGGATCGGGATCATTTTTCCACTGCATTCACCGTTCAGGATCTCTTTAGTGATCCGGAGGGTGGGACTTGTATATGCATAAATATCCGGGAACAGGTCTTTGTGAGACCTGAAATATTCAGAATTGTACATATTGTAGTAATCGATCTTTTCGTCGATTGCTTCCAGCAGATAGATATTCTGTCCGTTTTCACCGACCTGTCTGATATGTCGTTTCTCAAATTACAGAAGTCTCAGTTCCAGTTCCATCTGAGCCATCTGCTTATGCAGTTCAGACTGTTCTTCTTCGATCATGGAGATCAGTTCGTTTTCATTATCTGTCTGATAATAACGGCCGATCATGTCCAGGCTCATGCTGAAACCGCGAAGTTTTCTCAGATGGATCAGTGCGATGTAGTCTTCGGTCGTGTAGTTATAATACCCGTTTTGTTTCTGACCTGGTTTCAGAAGCCCTTTGATCCTGTAGGATCGTATCGTTTCTGCATTGATACCAGTCAGCAGTGATAGATTTCTGATATTCATTTTTCACCTTCGAATGTGATGAATTTGTGTTGACCCTGTATCAAGTATAGGGTTTTTAATAATCATATAAGATTGTCAGAATTTTGACATAAAAAGGAGAATGTGAACATGAAAAAAACCTTGAAACTGGTTTCTGCTGTTCTGCTTTCCGCTTCCATGGCAGCTTGCTCTCAACAGAGCAGTGCTCCTGCCCAGGAAGAAGCAGGAAAGTATACGGCAGGAACGTATTCAGCGACTGCCGAAGGTTTTGGCGGGCCCGTAACAGTTACGATCACAACTGATAAAGATGCTGTTACCGACGTCAAGATCGAAGGCGAAAAAGAAACTCCTACAGTCGGCGGTGCTGCTCTTGAAGAACTGACTAAACAGGTTCTCGAAACAGGTTCCGGTGAGATCGATGGTGTTTCCGGTGCTACGTTAACGTCCAATGCTGTTAAGGAAGCAGCTGCTTCAGCACTCGCACAGGCTGAAGGAAAGACAGAAGAAACATCAGCTGAGATCAAAGCAGGAACTTATACAGGTACAGGCGAAGGATATAATGGCCCCGTTGAAGTATCTGCTACGATCGACGAAAACGGCAAACTGACAGCTCTGGAAGTAACATCAAGCGGTGAAACAGATCATGTCGGAACAGTCGCTTATGACATTATGATCCCTGCAATGCTTGAAGCAGGCGGTTCCGGTGTAGACAACGTTTCCGGTGCTACTTTCTCAAGCAGAGCCCTGAAAGAAGCTGTTAATGCCGCTGCTGCTGAAGCAGGCGTCAACGCTTCTGAATTCTCCAAGGCAGTTGAAGCACCTGCTGCAGGTGAACCTGTTGAAGGAACATGGGATGTTGTAGTTGTCGGTGCAGGCGGTGCCGGTATCGCTGCTGCAGCTCAGGCTGCTCAGAACGGAGAAACAGTTCTTGTCATCGAACAGAATGCTGAAGTCGGTGGCAACACGCTGGTTTCCGGCGGACAGTATCAGTCAGTAATGCCTTATCTGGTATGGGATCCTGCAGATCCTGATGCAACAACAGGTACAGGCTTTGACGGAAAGACATACAACAAAGTCAAGTCCGTCAACGGATGCATTAATGAGCTGAAGACGATCCTCAACTGGAATGAAGCAGAATTCGATGAAGCATACTATGTTGACAATGAATATGTCATCGGCGACATCGGTGAACTTTCCAAGCATGGCGTACATGCAGATTATCTGCCGATCCTGAAGGAACTGAAGCAGGAGATTACTGCATATCTGGCATGGGCACAGCCGAAGCTCGATGCAGGAACACCCGAATCCGAACTGACACTGTTCTCTACACTGAATCTCCACAAATTCCAGACATACTATGGCGGCCTGAGACAGTCTGCTGACAAGTCACAGTGGATCTATGGCGACGTTGATCTCGTCAGCCAGTTCATTGATGATGGTCAGGATCTGAAGCCCTGGCTTGAATCTATGGGCTCTACATTTATTGAAGACACACAGCCTACTCTGATCGGCGCACTCTGGTACAGGGAAAACGAATTCATTGGCGCAGAAGTTGATACAGACGGAGATGGCAAGACAGAATCTTATGGCGGACGTTGGGGCACATACTTCGTAGCTCCTATGACAGCATTCCTGAATGCCAACGAAGAGAACAAGCTGATGAAGCGTACAACAGCTACTGACTTGATCGTTGAAGACGGAAAGGTTACAGGCGTAAAAGCTGAAATGTTTGATGGTACTCCTGTCACTGCTCATGCAAACAAGGGCGTCATCCTGGCAACAGGCGGCTATGCAGCCAACATTCAGCTCGTTCTTGATGAGAACATTTACTGGTCTTCTGAATATCTGACAAACAACACTCAGACAACAAACCGTTCCTCACTGGTTGGTTCCGGTATCGAAATGGCTGAAAAAGCAGGTGCTGCAGTAACGGGCATGGGCTTCACACAGCTGATGCCGATCTCCTGGGTCGACAATGGTGACCTGGCATTCGGCGGCGGCAACTACGCAGCATGGATCAATCCTTTCACAGGAAAGAGATTCGTTGATGAAGGTTCCGAACGTGACGTTCTGTCTCTTGCTGAATTCAGAAACGGTATGGAAGTTAACGGTACAAAAGGTGTCTTCATTGAGATCTACAATGCTGAACAGAAGATGCCTGCTCCGAAGCAGCTTGATGATGGCGACTTCGAAGGCAGATACTACAGAGTTCATGCAAATGCTGAAGAGCTTGGTGCTCTGCTCAAGAAACTCGGTGCTGAATGTGATGCCGAAACAGTGATCGATACACTGACAAAGTATGACATGGCTGTCATGGGTCAGGGTGAATTCGAAGATGCTCCGAAAGCTATCGCTTCCAGAACTGTAGGCAATGTTGAAAAGAACGAAGACGGCACATACAAAGTCGATTCCTATGATCTGGCAAACACACTTGTTACAGTACGTCTGATGGCTCCTTCAACACACCATACAATGGGCGGTATTGTCGTAGATACAGAACGTCATGTACTGGATGGTGACGGAAACATTATCGAAGGTCTGTATGCTGCAGGTGAAGTTACAGGCGGTATCCATGGCGGCAACCGTCTGGGCGGAAATGCAATCGTTGAGATCTTTGTATCCGGCCGTACAGCTGCTAATGCTGTAACAGCTGACAACCAGTAATCACGATTACTGATCCTATAAAAATGTATTATGATGAAAGAGCAGAGATTGGTCTGCTCTTTCTTTTGGAGGCGTATATGAAAGTGAATAAATTGCCATTTATCGTGCAGAGAGACGGTATGAAAATCGAATGTACTGCGTACCGCAGAAACGACATGGTATGTACGAAACAGATACCTGTGATACTCTGTCACGGTTTTACTTCTGATCAGCGCAGTACTGCTCCGTATGCCGAACGTCTTGCAGAACACGGATTTGCTGCGTTCACATTTGATTTTATAGGCGGCGGCTTTGAAACAAAGAGTGACGGCACCATGATGGATATGACGGTTTTTACAGAGATCGAGGACCTCAAAGCAGTCATCAATGCGCTGAAGACAAGACCGGCGATCGACATGAATAAACTGGTGGTGATGGGACTTTCACAAGGCGGTTTTGTTGCCGGACTGACGGCAGCGCAGCTGCAGTCTGAAATAGACAGATTGATCATGTTCTATCCGGCTGTATGCATTCCGGATGATGCCAGAAGGGGATCCATGCAGATCCTGAGATTTGATCCAAAGGCTGTACCTGAAGTCCTGGAAGCCGGCAGACTGAAGCTTTCCGGAGAATACGCTAAGTGTGTCATGGATATGGATGCTTTGAGTGAAGTTTCAAAATACAATGGCAGTGTTCTGCTTGTGCATGGTACCGGTGACCTGATCGTACCGTTCCATTACGCAGAGGATCTCTTTGAAGCTTTCAGCAAAAAAGATACGGATCAGGAGATCCAATTTGTAGCTATACCTGATGCACCGCATGGATTTAAAGATGAATTCTTTGAAGAAGCGTGTGATGCGCTGTTTGAATACCTGGAAGGATGAAACACCAGTAACGATTAACCGGGACAAAAGAACCAATGACAGGATAAAAGTCCGTTGCTATTGAATGGACTTGTCAGAATACAGGATATTGTCAAATAACATTGTTATGGCAGGCCGGAACGATGTGCTCATTGTTTGATGATGTATCATAAGTACCAACTTATTTCAAAACATTATTTCAGAAGTATTTTACGGTCATTTCAAATGTGGCCCGTTATATGAATCATGTATAATTCATTTGAACAGAAGTTCAAGTTTTGCTGATAAATATAAGGAGGTCAAGAATGACAGACGGCAGAAAGTATGTACCGATGGAAGAAAGAACCGGAAATGAATCGATCGTCTACTTCACAAGGGAAATCTCTCCTGAGGGTATCAAAAAGGCTTTTGAAAAAGTCAACGGGAATATTACCGGTAAAGTCGCAGTAAAACTGCATACCGGTGAACCGAATGGTCCGAACTTTACACCTGCATCCTGGGTAAAAGAAGTTTTGGATACGGAAGAATGCCTGAAGGATGCTACTATCGTAGAAACGAACACTTACTATAAAGGCGGCCGCTATACCACTGAAGATCATCTCAAAACACTTGAGGTCAATGGCTGGACATTCCGTCCTGTAGATATCATGGATGCTGATGGCACAGTTACACTGCCTGTGAAGGGCGGTAAATGGTTCACTGAAATGAGCCACGGAAAGACCATGATCGACTATGATTCAATGTTTGTCCTGACACATTTCAAAGGACATACAATGGGCGGTTTCGGCGGATCGAACAAGAATATCGGCATCGGATGTGCAGACGGAAGGATCGGCAAGAAGTGGATCCATGCACATGAAGGCGGCGGTATGTGGTCTGTTACGGAAGACGAACTGATGGAAAAGATCACAGAATCAACCAAAGCAACCATTGACTTCTTCGGCAAGAACATCACTTATGTCAACGTGATGAGAAACATGTCTGTTGACTGCGACTGTGCAGGTGTAGCTGCTGCTCCGGTCGTCACACCGAACGTAGGTATCCTTGCTTCAACAGATATCTGTGCGATCGATACAGCGTGTGTTGATCTGATTTATGCGATGTGTGAAGAAGATCATCATGATCTGGTTGAACGTATCGAGTCCAGACACGGACACAGACAGCTGAGCTATATGAATGAGCTTGGAATGGGCAACAACAGATATATCCTGATCGATCTGGACAACAATGAAGTCCGGATCACACCGAAACAAGCTGTTGAAGGCGTAAAACCTTTCAAACTGATCAAATAATGAAAATCAGGCAGATGTGTAAGTCTGCCTGTTTTTTTATTGCCCAAGTACTTTTTTGACCAGGAATCCTTCACGGATCCCGGTTTCGGATATATACAGCTTCTGTGTACCATAGATGCGAATGATCTCAAGCATCATATGGATCCCCGGAAGAAATACGGGAATTCTGGCCGGATCAATGATCCTGTACATTGCGTCAGCTGCTGTTTTTTCGCTGCTTAACAAACGGTTATAAAGATCTTTGACTATTTCGGAAGGAATGATCGATCCTGTATGGTACTGATCATCACACAGCAGTTTGAATGCTCTGACAGTACCGCCGATCGCAATGACCGATTCAGCTGTGACATTAAGGAAAGGGTAATTGTTTCGTGCTTTCAAGATCTCATTCGCGCATTCTTCTGTATCAAGCGGCAGATGTCTGAGTCTCACACAGCCCAGCGGAAAGCTCATGGCTGCTGTGATATTGCGGTCCTTGAACGAGATCAGTTCAGTAGATCCGCCGCCAATATCAAAAGCGATTCCGTCACTGATTTCAGGCCAGGAAAGCCGGGAACCATAATAGTCATAGGATGCTTCTTCCTCTCCGCTCAAGGCATTGACCGGTACAATCCGGCGAAACTGATCAAGCATGACCTGATGATTATCGATCCCACGCCACGGTTCTGTAATAAAGGCTTCAAAATTTTTACATTCCGCAAGCTGCAGCTGCTCCCGGTATCTCTGCAGTACCTGAACTGTTTTGCGGATGCCTTCTTCACGCATGTGACCATCTTCGATAAAATCGATCAGATGAACTGGGACTGACTGGTAACCGGCTGGAACCGGTCTGTCTCCATTCATAACGTAAATGATCAGAACGATCGTATTTGAGCCAATATCAATGATTCCATAACGTTCCATGACCGCACCTCCGGATATATCATAGCGAAATCCACTCAAAAATACACACCAGCAATTCTCAGGATGCTATAATAGTTCAGAAGACGGAGGAAAATAATCATGTATAAGCGTGTGCTTTTGAAACTCAGCGGTGAGGCTCTTTCAGGGAGCGAAAAAAACTTTGACACCGCTGTGCTGAAAGATCTGGCACAGGAAATTAAAGAAGTAGTCGATCTTGGAGTACAGGTTGCAATCGTTGTCGGCGGCGGTAATTTCATCCGTGGCAAGACCCTTGAACAGATCGGTATGGATCGTGTACAGGGCGACTACATGGGAATGCTTGCAACGATCATCAATGCACTTGCGATTCAGGGTTCACTTGAATCTGAAGGAGTTGATACACGTGTTCAGACATCGATCGATATGCCCAAGATCGCAGAACCGTTCATTCAGAGAAGGGCAATCAGACATCTGGAAAAAGGCAGAGTCGTGATCTTTGGAGGCGGAACCGGAAGCCCGTATTTCTCAACGGATACTACAGCTGCATTAAGAGCTTCGGAGATCAAGGCAGATGTCATCCTGATGGCAAAGAACGGAGTAGACGGTGTTTATTCCGCTGATCCGAGAAAAGATCCTACAGCTGTAAAATATGACAGATTGACATATATGGATCTTCTGAACCAGGGCCTGCAGGTAATGGATTCCACAGCGACAAGCATGTGCATGGACAATCATATGCAACTGATCGTATTCAACATGAATGAGCGTGGGAATATCGTCAAGGCGGTCAGCGGAGAAAATATCGGAACAGTGATCAAATAAGGAGGAAAGGATCATATGACATATCAGATAGTAGACACCAGCAATGAAAGAATGCAGAAAGCAATCAGCCACTTTAAAGAAGATCTGAATACGATCCGTACAGGCATGGCAAACGCAAACATGCTTGACAGAGTCAATGTAGATTATTATGGATCACCGACACCCCTGAAGCAGATCGCCAGCGTATCAGTACAGGAAGGCCGCACACTTGTGATCAAGCCGTTCGATCCGTCCAGCCTGAAAAATATTGAAAAAGCATGCAATGTGGCTGATCTTGGTATCGCTCCGCAGAATGACGGCTCAGTTATTCGTCTGACAGTACCGCAGCTGACAGGTGAGACACGTAAAGAAATGTCCAAGAAGGTCGGCAAGATGGCTGAAGAGGCTAAGGTCCAGGTCAGAAATATCAGACGTGATGCAAACCAGGCGATCAAATCTGACAAGACGATGGATGAGGATGTTCAGAAGGATGCTCAGAACGAGATCCAGAAGCTGACTGACAAGTGCATCAAGCAGATCGACGAGCTCGCCGACAAAAAAACGAAGGAAGTTCTCAAAGTATAATTTCATGAAAATCACAGAGCGATCTGTGGTTTTTTTATGCATCTGACCATACTATGCCTGCATAACAAAACATACCGTGTATATATGAGTGTTGTATAATATCGTTATGAAAATCAAAGAACTTCGCACTGCACAGATTTTTCAGGCAGTACTTCTGTTCTGCTTTTTTGCATTTTTCCTGATCCTCAGCAGGTGGGCACCTGTAGCAGGTGATGATTGGGGATATGCTTTGGGCGGCAGATGGAATAATCCTTTTATGAAGGCTGTCCAGTTCTATTTTATCTGGTCAGGACGTTTTTTCAGTGAATTGTGGGGCTTCCTGATCGCCGACAGGAAATATCTCTGGAATCTGATCAATCCACTGATCTTTACAGGTATCCTGTATTATTTGATCCGGGCGGCAGGGACAAAACAACATCCTTACCTGACACCTTTGATGGCAGCTGCACTGATCATCAGTGTCCCGAATAATCTTCGTAAGCAGACATATACATGGATCATGGGAACGACATATGTGATCCCGCTTCTGCTGTTTCTGATCTGTTTTGTGCTGGTGTTCAGACTGGTTTTCAGGGATGACCTGAAGCAGTATCAAATGATCATTGTCGGAATCCTTTCCTTCATGATCCCGCTGTATATGGAAAACGCTGCTGCCATGCTGTGCGGTTTCTGGCTGTTGGTTTGTCTGTATGCATACTTCACGAAAAATAACCATCTGAAATATATGCTGCTGTGTACGTGCATCAGTATCGTCGGCACTCTGATCATCAAATTCTCACCCGGTGCAGCAATGCGTTCGGAAGGGGAACATGCATGGTTTCTGGCATTGTCACTGTTTGAGAAGATCAGGTATAACTGGGGTTATTTTGTTTACTATACATTCATGAATCCGAACTGGCTGATCCTCCTGCTGAGTGTGATCATGATATTGTTCACACTGAAATCCGTATCCGGAAAAGAACGGATCATTCTGACAGCACTCTTTGCCTGGGGTATCATTCAGTCAGCCGGTGCGCTTGTTTACAGATATATGGATATGCAGGCTATGTCTGTATTCATTGATATCGAGACTGCCGGAAGCCTGGCTTTGAATACAGCAATGTATACGTTATACACTGCTGCATTGTTCTGGACGGTTTACCGTTTTGTCAAAGAAGAGAGCCGTAAATGGCCGATGATCTGCGTACTCTTCTGTGCAGGAGGAGCAGACCTGATCATGCTGATCAGTCCGATCTTTGATGCCAGGAGCAGTATTTATACAGTGTTTATGTTTATCCTGTTTGCCTTGATGATGCTGGAAGAGATCCGGACAGAAAAGCGTACAGAATATGTACTTGCTGCAGCGGCAGTATGCTTAGGGCTTTATTACAGTTATCACTATTTCTTCATTTACCGGATGGTCAATCTGATCAACCAGAAACGTATGGCACAGCTGACATATTATGCAGAAAACCCGGATGATAAAGATGCGTATATACTTGCTTATCCGGTGGACTGGGTACATTCCGCAGATGTTGTGGAAGGCGATACATATCATGAAGAATATTTCAAAACATACTATGGTCTGCAGCAGGATGTGAAACTGAACTTTTATTATCTTCCAGAGTATACCGAGGAGGCGATTCTTCATGGCTGAGATCGTAATGAAAGATATCGTCAGGAGCGTTGGCGGACGGGAGATCCTGAAAGATGTCAGTTTGACCGTGAATGACGGGGAGTGCCTGGCGATCGTCGGACCTTCCGGAGCAGGCAAGACAACATTGCTGAGGGCAGTATCCGGTCTTGATCCTGTGGACAGCGGCACAGTTATGATCGGTGATAAAGACTGCACAAAGCTTCCTGCATATCAGCGCGGTGTATCTATGATATTTCAGAATGCTGCTCTGTTTCCTCATACGAAGGTCAGGGATAATATTCTGTATGGCATTCATGGAAAATGTTCTGAAGAACAGCTGCAGGAGACGGCACGCCTGATGTCCGTTTCTCAACTTCTGGAACGTTATCCGGAAGGTCTGTCTGCAGGAGAAAAGCAGAGAGTTGGTATTGCCCGGGCATTGGTGCGCAAGCCGCTTGTACTGCTGTTGGATGAACCGTTCAGCAGTCTTGACGCAAGGCTCAAGGAGCAGATGCGATCTGAAATGATGACGATCCATCAGCAGCTCGGGATGACGATGATATCTGTTACTCATGATCAAAGTGAAGCTATGGCAATGGGGGACAGGATCGCCGTTATGAAAGACGGAAGGATCATCGCCTGTGATGTACCAAAGAAGCTTTACGAAGACCCTGATGACATTGAAACAGCATCTTTCTTCGGTGTACCGCAGATCAATCTGTTTGAATATGGTGAAGAGACTGTTGGTATCCGTCCTGAATGCCTGAAAGAAGGCGGAGACGAGCAGGGGTTCGTAAAGCGCTGTACGGAAGACGGATATCGTTATTTTGTGACATTGCTGTGGAAAACAGAAACACTTATGATGATTTCAGAACATGCATATGAGCCGGGACAGATCATTTCATTCGGATGGGATAAGGATAAGGAAATGATCTTTGATAAAAACGGAGGAAAGAGGAAACGAGTATGATCAAGACAGGGTCTCCGCACAGGAGCAGGCACAGACTCAGCGCAAACCGCAGAAATGCATACTATAAGTGCCTTGCATGCGGCTATATCTATCATCAGCCGGATGAACCGGTCCGTTTTCGTGATCTTCCGGCAGACTGGACTTGTCCTTCCTGCGGCGGTGCAAAAAAAGGATTTATCAGACTTCACCGATACACTGGTGAGGAGATGACCGAGCACAATGTGCTCTGATCATTCAGTTATGATATAATTTTTTAGATACAGGAGTATATATGGAGCAGTGCAGACATGTAGCGATCATTATGGATGGAAACGGCAGATGGGCAAAAGCCCAGGGTAAGCCTCGTTCAGCAGGGCATCTTGCCGGTTCTGAGAATGTACGTACGATCGCGATCGCAGCAAGTGAACTTGGGATTGAGTATTTAACGCTGTATGCTTTCTCAACGGAAAACTGGAAGCGTTCAAAGGATGAGGTAGGGTATCTGATGAAGCTGCCTGCTGTTTTCTTTGATAAATACATGAAGGAACTGATCGAGCGCGGATTCAGGATCCGTATCATCGGAGAACTGGATGCGCTGCCGGCAGATACAAGAGCAGTCATGGAAAAAGCAGAACGCGATTCTGCTATGAATACGAAACTCAGTTTGAATATTGCCATGAATTATGGGTCTCAGAGAGAGATCGCACTTGCGGCAAGTGCTTTTGCAAAGGACGTTCTGGCAGGAAAGGCTTCACCTGACATTGAACCGGAAGACTTTGAAAAGTATCTGATGACAAAGGAGTTCCCACCGGTCGATCTGCTGATCCGTACAAGTGGAGAACAGCGTATATCTAATTATCTGCTTTGGCAGATCGCTTATGCTGAGCTTGAATTTGTCCCTGAGGCATGGCCGGAATTTACGCCGGAAGTACTGAAGAGATGTCTGGATGAGTACTATCACCGTGATCGTAGATTTGGAGGCGTTAAATCATGAACAAAAAAATGCTGATCAGAATCCTGACCGGACTGGTGATCATTGCCTGTGTACTTCCTCCGATTCTGCTTGGCGGGATTCCGATGGAATGCCTGATTGCTTTTGTTGCGGCTTGTTCGGCATATGAGATCTCTTCCATGAGTGATCAGAAACCGCATTATTTCCGGACAGCTTTACTGTTTGCGGCAATTGAACTGATGGGTCATATCAATGATATACAGGTTCCGTTTGCGGCATCACTGTTCATGATCTTTCTCTTTCTGGCACATTTCTGCGATAAGGATTTCAGTGAAGATATGATCGCATATACATTCATGACAGGTATGATCATGGTATATGCCATTCATGGAATTACCCGCATTTATGCTGTGCAGAAAGGGTGGGGAATGATGTTTGTCGCATTTGCGACCTATTTGTGTGATACAGGTGCTTATTTCTTCGGTTCCTTTTTCGGAAAGCATAAAATGGCGCCGTTGATCTCACCGAACAAGACTTGGGAAGGAGCCGTTGGAGGCTATCTGGTCGGCGCTGTCGGTTCGTATCTCTGGGGCAGATATTTATGTCCGCAATTTCCGGCAGGTCTTATTCTCTGCGGCGCACTGATCCTGCCTGCTGTCGGTGAGATCGGAGATCTTGCTTTCTCATCCATCAAGCGCAGATTTGCTATCAAAGATTTTGGATCCCTGCTGCCGGGACATGGCGGTGTGCTGGACCGTGTTGATTCACTTCTGTTCTGCCTGATGGTCTTTAATGGACTGATCCTTTTATGGGGGTTTTAAATGAAACGTATTGTACTGCTGGGAGCCAGCGGTTCCATCGGTCTGCAGACTGTTGATGTGATCCGTCAGCACCCTGATCTATATGAATTAAAAGCTTACAGTGTTGGAAAAAATATCGAAGTACTGAGAAAACTGCTTGCCGAGTATCCGGTGGATACAGTTTGTGTTCAGAATGAAGCTGATGCGGTAGTACTCAGAACAGATTATCCATCTGTCAAAGTCCTGAGCGGGGATGATGGTCTGCTCGAACTGGCGGAACGCGATGACTACGACGTGCTTGTGAATGCACTGGTCGGATATGCAGGATTTGCACCGACAATGTCAGCGATCAAAACAAAACATGATGTTGCCTTGGCAAATAAGGAAACGCTTGTTGTAGGCGGTGAACTTGTAAAACGCGCATTGAGAAAATACGGTGTCAGTCTGTATCCGATCGACAGCGAGCATTCTGCTGTATTCCAGTGTCTGCAAGGCAATAAAAAAGAACAGGTCAAACGCCTGATCATTACCGCGAGCGGGGGCAGTTTCCGCAATCTGAAGCGGGAAGAGCTGAAGAATGTAACTGTAGAGCAGGCACTTGCGCATCCTAACTGGTCTATGGGACCCAAGATCACGATCGACTCAGCTACAATGATGAATAAAGGCTTTGAGGTCATGGAAGCACACTGGCTTTTCGATATGCCGTATGAACAGATCGATGTTCTGATGCATCAGGAAAGCGTCATTCATTCCATGGTTGAATATATCGATCATTCCGTGATCGCTCAGCTTGGAGCACCGGATATGCGTCTGCCGATCCAGTATGCACTGAGCTGGCCGGAACGTCTGACACTTGAAGAGGAACATCCGCTTGATCTGGCTGAGATCGGTATGCTGCACTTTGCTAAAGCGGATACGGAACGGTTCCCGCTTTTGAAAGCAGCATATGATGCAGGCAGAAAAGGCGGCAATCTTCCTGCCGTTATGAATGCAGCGAACGAAGCTGCTAATCTGGCGTTCCGGAACCATGAGATCGGTTTCCTCGATATTGAGGATATTGTGATCGGTGCTCTGAGATCTGCAGTGCATATGCCGGTCAGTACTCCGGAGGATCTGGAGGCTGCCGATGCCTGGGGCTGGGGGTATGCACTGGAACGAATTGAGGAACTGAAATGACATTTATTTATTTCATTATCCTGCTCTCTGTCATTATATGTATTCATGAAGGAGGGCACCTGCTGGCTGCGAAGAAATTCGGAGTCTACTGCTTTGAATACTCATTTGGCATGGGACCTCTGATCTGGCAGAAGCAGGGAAAGGAAACCAAATACAGCATCCGTGCGATCCCGATCGGCGGCTATGTGTCTATGGCGGGTGAAACCGAAACGGATGAGGCATATCCGGATGTCGTTGTGCCGGAAGGTAGACGGCTGAATGACATCGCAAAATGGAAGAAGATCATTGTTCTTCTGGCCGGCGTTTTTATGAATTTCGTGCTTGCCTGGCTGATCTTCTCTCTGACACTGCTTCATACAGGTGCTTATGCTGATTCACCGAAAGCTATGGTCGGCAGCGTTATGGAAAACAGTCCGGCTGAGGCGGCAGGCTTTGAAGCTGGAGATGTGATCGTCAGGATCACAAAGGAAGACGGCAATTCGGTTGAACCGGAAACATATCTGGATATGCAGGTATTCCTGGCTGACAATGAAGGCGGACAGCTGCAGTACAGTATTCTGCGTGATGGTCAGATCCTGGAGTTTACGGTAACACCCGAATATATGCAGGAGTATGAATCATATCTGATCGGTATCACCGGTCCTAATGCGGAGGTCCATTCCGTTAACCTGCTGAACTGCTGGCTGTATGGCCTCAAGGAGATGCGCTATCTTGCACGGATTCTGATTACGACATTGTTCGCATTGTTTAAGGGGTACGGTCTTGATCAGTTGAGCGGACCGGTCGGTATCTACAACGCTGCAGGACAAGCTGCTTCCATGGGTATTGCGACATTCCTTGTCCTGATTGGAGAACTGTCACTGAATGTCGGCATATTCAACCTGCTTCCGCTCCCTGTACTGGATGGCGGCCAGGTCGTTATTACCGTAGCAGAAGCTATTGCCGGCAGAGAATTAAGCACACGTATCAAGACAGGTATTATGATTGCTTGCTGGGTATTGCTGATATCCATGATGTTGTTTGTAACATGGCAGGATATCATGAAATTATTCTGAGAAAGGAGAAAACAATTATGACTACAGTATTGGTAACAGGCGGAACAGGATATATCGGTTCACATACATGCGTAGCATTGATCGAAGCCGGATATGACGTTGTTGTCCTGGATAATCTTTACAATTCAAATGAAGCAGTACTGGGAAGGATCGAACAGATCACCGGTACACGTCCGAAGTTCTACCGCACAGATATTCTTGACAGGCAGGGTCTTGACCGTATCTTTGAAGAAAATAAGATCGATGCTGTGATCCATTTCGCCGGATATAAGGCTGTCGGTGAATCTGTACAGATCCCTCTGACTTATTACGAAAACAACATCAGCGGATCTGTTAACCTGTACCAGTGCATGAAGGATCATAACTGTAAAACGCTTGTATTCTCATCCAGTGCAACGGTTTACGGTGCACCGAAATCTGTACCGATCAGTGAAGATTTTGAAACACATACAACAAATCCTTATGGCGCTACAAAACTGATGAATGAACAGATCCTGACTGATCTCTGCCATTCCGATGAGGAATGGACAGTGATCCTGCTGAGATACTTCAATCCGATCGGTGCACATAAGAGCGGTCTGCTCGGCGAAGTGCCGAACGGTATTCCTAACAACCTGGTACCGTATATCGCAAGAGTTGCGAACGGTCAGCTTGAATTCCTGAGAGTCTGGGGAAATGATTATCCGACACCGGATGGAACAGGTGTGCGTGACTATATCCATGTAGTTGACCTGGCGGAAGGCCATATCTGTGCACTGAAATATGCGGCGGAGCATAAGGGTGTTGAAATGATCAACCTCGGAACAGGTGTTGGCTATAGTGTTCTGGAAGTACTCCATGCATATGAGAAGGCATGCGGTAAAGAACTGCCGTACAAGATCATGGAAAGACGTCCCGGTGATATCGCTACTTGCTATGCGGATACTGCAAAGGCGAAGCGTCTTCTTGGCTGGGAAGCTAAATACGGAATCGATCAGATGTGTGAAGATTCCTGGAATTTTACAGTCAAAAATCCTGACGGAATCAAATGATCAAAACAAGGGTGTGCTTAAATGCACATCTTTTAGCGAGTTTTTTGTGCCATGAAAATGAATATAACTGCATAAAAATGAAAATAAAATACATATGAATTCTGCGAAAGATTAATTTTATGCATTAAAGTACTACAAACGTAAACCAATATGGTATAATTCATCCAGTAAAG
>JAFOMZ010000126.1 GCA_017421125.1 Solobacterium sp. | reverse complement strand
TGTCGCGCAGAGCGTATCCATGGAATATATCGGACCATGGACATTCAACTGCGTCCGCTTCCTGATCGGGGGCGTCACACTGACACTGCTGATCCCGCTGCTTGACAGGATCAGGGGCAAAACAGAACGCATGACATGGAAAAATCCCAGCCTGTACAAGGCAGGCCTGTTCTGCGGGCTGGCTCTGGCAGCCGCCAGCATGGTGCAGCAGATCGGCATCATGTATACCACGGTAGGGAAAGCAGGCTTCATTACCGCATTATATGTTGTGATCGTGCCGTTTCTTACCCGCTTAACGGGAAAAACGATCAAGGGCAATGTCTGGGCTGCAGCCCTGATCGCAGTGGTTGGTCTGTATCTGCTCAGTATGTCCGGTGTGCAGAGTCTGACAAAGGGAGACGCTTTCCTGCTTGGATGCGCGTTCCTGTTCGCGGTGCACATCATGATCATCGACCATTTCGGTCCTTCCGTGGACGGGATCCGGCTGTCCTGCATGCAGTTCTATATCGCCGGGGCGATCTGCTGTGTGGGAATGCTCCTGAAGGAACAGCCTGTACTGACGGATATCCTGGCAGCAGCTGTGCCGATCCTGTATGCCGGCGTGATGTCATGCGGAGCGGCGTATACGCTGCAGATCACAGGCCAGCTCCACGCGGATCCGGCAGTCGCCAGCATCCTGCTTTCACTGGAATCGGTCTTCGCCCTGCTGGCAGGATTCGTCATCCTGCATCAGGTCCTCAGCATCCGCGAAGTGACCGGATGCGTACTGATGTTCGCAGCGATCATGCTTGCACAGAAATCATGAATATATTGTGATATAATGACGGAGTTTTAGAGGGTAAATATATGTCGATGATACTTGAAATACTGAAATCCATAGTCTTCGGAGTCGTCCAGGGAATTACCGAATGGCTTCCAATCAGTTCTACGGGACACCTGAACTTTGTGAATCTGTTCATGCCGCTGAATCTGTATGAAACAGCCGCAATGAACGCGGAATACTGGAACATGTACAAAGTCGTGATCCAGTTCGGGTCCATCCTTGCCGTACTGGTACTGTATTGGCACAAGCTGAATCCGTTCATTTCGTCCAAGACAGCGAACGAAAAGAGAAAAACATACCGTCTCTGGCTGATGGCAGTGATCGCAACGATCCCTACCGGGATCATCGGTCTTCTGCTTGAAGACATCGTAGATGAAAAACTGTCGGGACCGATGGTATTCGGTATCATGCTGATCGTGTATGGTGTCCTGTTCATCGTGCTTGAAAAATTCCAGCAGAAGCCTGTTATCAGATCGACCGGGATGATCACCGTCCCCAAAGCATTCGGCGTAGGTCTGTTCCAGTCACTGGCACTGATCCCGGGTACTTCCCGTTCCGGCGCTACGATCCTCGGATCCACGCTGCTCGGCTTCAACCGTCCGACTGCTGTTGAATTCTCGTTCTATCTGGCGATCCCGACGATGCTCGGAGCTTCCCTGCTCAAACTTCTCAAGATGAAGATGGCGATGGGTGTTTCCGGTGTCATCGTTCTGCTCGTGGGCATGATCACTGCATTCGCAGCTTCCATGATCTGCATCCAGTCACTGATGAAATACGTACGTACCCATGGATTCAAAGTGTTCGGCATCTACCGTATCGTATTCGGTATCCTGATCCTGATCCTTCTGGCTCTGGGAAAACTGCCCACCGGTTTCGGAGCCTGATCCATGAACGGTACTGTTTCAATGGGAGGAGTATTCCTGGAAGGACTGCTCTCATTCTTTACACCCTGTGTGCTGCCGCTGATCCCGCTCTATGTCGGCTATTTGACAACGGGCAGTATCAGTACGGATGAAGAGGGAAAGGTACACTATGACAGGAAGAAAACATTCCTGTCGACACTGTTCTTTGTCCTCGGTATCTGCAGTGTGTTCTTCCTGATGGCTGCAGGAACAGGTGCTGTGCATGATTTCTTTCAGAAATACGATCTGCAGCTGCAGCTGATCGGAGGCTTCGTGCTGGTCGTGATGGGACTGACGTCATTCGGCGTCATTCAGGTCCCGTTCCTGATGCGTGAGCACAGGTTCAGCCTGAAACAGAACAGGACAGGGCTGCTCGGCGCATGGCTGATGGGATTCTTCTTCAGCTTTGCATGGAGTCCCTGTAT
>JAFOMZ010000125.1 GCA_017421125.1 Solobacterium sp. | reverse complement strand
TCCGTTTTTGATGGAGGACATAAAGCGATTCGCCTGGAGTTTGCCTGCAAAATTAAGCAGGCCGTCCATCAATTTATCTTTCATGGTCTATAGACCCCCTTCGATATATCAAATATACGCAGAATTTTGTGATTTGATACCATTTCAGCGCATTTTGAGTCTTTTCGTGTCCATTATTGATACATATGATTCTTATTTAATTATAATTTGAAACTTTTTTGGTTATATAAAATATAAAAAGACTGTACATGCAGACTTCCTGATGCAGCAGTCTTTGATCATCGGTATTTCTACTGTTTATTTGGTTGGATAGTGCTTTGTTGTCCCGTCATTGTTGGTCTGAATAATATTGGTGATCTTGTAGCCGTGCTTCACCAGGATATCCGTCATCTCTTCAACAGGGATCTCACCGGTTGCCTTGATAACGATCTCGGCACCGCGGTCGGTATGATAGACCGCACAGCTTTCCAGATTCGCGTCCGCATCTGCGAACAGCCTTGCGGCATCCGCGAACTCTCCGGGCACATCCTTGCATTCCAGAACAAATCTGGTTCCCTGATGTCTGTATCCCATCAGGTCCAGGAATGCCTGGAAAATATCCTTTTCTGTGATGATGCCTACGACCTGATTCCGGTCATCTGTTACCGGAAGAACGCTGACGCGATTTTCCAGCATTTTTGCAGCTGCCTCTTCAAGCAGAACATCGGGATGTATCGTCTTAACGTTTGTGATCATCAGATCCTTTACCAGGGTTCTGGAAAGCAGATAATTCAGCTCATAAATATCCAGCATTGTCGCATTTGAATTGGTACTTTCCGCCACAAGACCTTCGGTGATCAGTCCGATCAGTTTTCCGCTGTCATCAACGACCGGCAGACGGTGGAAATCGTTTTTCTGCATAATATCGAGTGCTGTTGAAACCTTCATGTCCTTCGTAATGGTCTTCGGGTTTCTTGTCATGTGATCTTTTACATACATAGTATTATCAACCTCCGAGATATGCCTTGCGAACACGCTCGTCATTAGCCAGCTGTTCGCCTGTTCCTTCTAATGTTATTTTACCAGTTTCCAGAACATATGCACGGTCTGCAATGCCCAATGCCATCTTTGCATTCTGTTCAACCAGCAGAACGGTCGTTCCCTGCTTGTTGATCTCTTCAATAATACGGAATATTTCATGGACCAGCAGCGGGGACAGACCCATGGACGGCTCATCCATCAGCATGATCCTCGGCTTGGCCATAAGCGCGCGTCCCATGGCAAGCATCTGCTGTTCACCGCCTGACAATGTACCTGCCAGCTGCCTGCGGCGCTCTTTCAGACGCGGGAATTTTTCGAATACCGCTTCCATATCGGCAGCGATCGCCGCCTTGTCCTTGCGGGAATACGCACCGAGTTCAAGATTTTCCTCAACGGTCTCCAGAGCGAACACCCTTCTGCGCTCCGGGACCTGTGCCAGTCCCATAGAAACGATCTGATGGGAAGGCACCTTTGTAATATCCTTTCCATCCAGCAGGATCGATCCGGATACAGGCTTCAGAAGACCGGAGATCGTATGCATCGTCGTTGTCTTGCCGGCACCGTTGGCGCCGATCAGTGTAACGATCTCCCCGTCATTGACTTCAAATGAGATGCCTTTGATTGCTTCGATCATGCCGTATGAAACGACCAGATTTTCTACTTTCAGCATACTATCACTCTCCCAGATAAGCCTTGATAACGGCCGGATTAGACTGGATCTCTTCCGGTGTGCCGGAAGCGAGCATCATACCGAAGTTGATGACCGTGATCCGTTCACAGATCCCCATAACAAGCTTCATGTCATGCTCGATCAGCAGGATCGCGATATGGAAGTGATCTCTGACGAATCGGATCATGTCCATCAGTTCCTCTGTTTCCTGCGGGTTCATGCCTGCAGCAGGTTCATCCAGCAGAAGCAGTTTGGGATCCGTTGCCATTGCCCTTGCGATCTCCAGACGTCTCTGTCCGCCGTACGGAAGACTGCCTGCGGATATTTCCGCCAGGCTGTCAAGGCCCATGATCTTCAGAAGCTCATGTGCTTTTTCCTCGATCTGTTTCTCCTGATCATAGTATTTCCGCGTGCGGAAGATCGAATCAGCCGGGCTGTAGGTGATCTTGTTGTGCATTCCGGCTTTGACGTTGTCGATCACGCTGAGGTTCTGGAACAGACGGATGTTCTGGAAGGTACGGGCAATGCCTGCCTTGTTGACTTCCACTGTAGTCATCTTTGCTGTATCCTGCCCGCACAGTCTGATCGTACCGCGGCTAGGCTGATACACTTTCGTCAGCATGTTGAACACAGTCGTTTTGCCTGCACCGTTCGGTCCGATCAGACCGACGATCTCGTTGTTGTATACTTTCAGGCTCAGATTGTTTACGGCAGTCAGACCGCCGAAGTCAATTCCCAGGTCTTCCACTTCAAGGATGAGGGAACGATCAATGTTGTTTTCACTCATGACAGTTTCGCTCCTTTCTTTCCCTTGATCAGGCTTTCACGCAGCTTCGCTGCCTTGGCCTGAAGGAAGGCGTTGTTCGTAACAAGCATGATCACGATCAGTACGATCGCGTAGATCAGCATACGGTAGTCCTGCAGCGATCTCAGCAGTTCTGGCAGCAGCATCAGTACAGTCGTGGAAATGATCGTACCTGTCATGTTGCCCAGGCCTCCGAGCACAACGAATACCAAGATCAGAATGGATGTATTGAAATCAAACTTGTTCGGTACAAGTGTGGAATAGTTCAGGCCGTATAAAGCACCTGCTGCTCCGGCAAGGCTTGCGGAGATAATGAATGCCAGCATCTTTGTATTCGCCACGTTGATGCCGATCGATTCAGCGGCAATACGGTTATCACGGCAGCCCATGATCGCTCTGCCCGACTTTGAATAGATCAGGTTGTAAACGATCGTCAGGGCACAAAGGATCAGTATGATACCGATTGCGAAACTGGCGATACGCTGGGTACCGGTCGCACCCATCGGTCCCTGCAGAAGCATCTTTCCGCCTGATGCCAGAGTGACCTTATTCTCAACAAAGCTGACATGCAGGCCGTTTTCATCAAAGCCAAGATACATATTTGTGATAATGCTCTTGATGATCTGCCCGAATGCCAGCGTAACGATGGCAAGATAGTCACCCTGCAGCTTCAGCACGGGAATCCCGATGATATAGCCCATGAGGGCTGCGATCAAGGCACCGGCAATGATCGCGATAATCAGACGGAGCACCGGATTTGTGATCATCGAAGCCAGCATACCGGATACACAGATACCCGTAAATGCGCCGACGCTCATGAATCCTGCCTGTCCAAGGTTGAGTTCCCCTGAGAAACCGACGTTCAGGTTCAGACCGATCGCCGCTACCGTGTAGCAGCATACCGGTACAAGCAGTGATTTGAGCAGACTGGAAAGACTGCCGGTTGAAGACATAAGCTGCAGAATGATAAACGCGATGATGACCAGCAGGTACGATATGGTTCTGCTGCGGAGTTTCTGATCAAACAGTTTCGAAAAGAAGTTTTTCATCATTGAGCACCTCACACTTTCTCACTGAGCTTACGGCCAAGCAGACCGGTAGGCTTGATCAGCAGTACTATGATCAGAACAGCGAACACGATCGCGTCAGACAATTGTGTTGAAATGTATGCCTTGGCAAGGATCTCGATGATCCCCAGCATCAGTCCGCCCAGGAAAGCACCCGGAATAGATCCGATGCCTCCGAATACGGCAGCTGTAAATGCCTTGATGCCCGGCATGGAACCAAGCGTCGGATAAACGGAAGGATATGTTGCGCACAGCAGGAATGCCGCGATCGCAGCCAGACCGGAACCGATCGCGAATGTGATCGAAATGATCTGATTGACGTTGATGCCCATCAGTGCCGCAGCACCCTTGTCCTCAGAACAGGCACGCATAGCCTTCCCTGTCTTTGTTTTATTGATAAACAGCGTCAGACAGCCCATGACTGCCAGACAGACAAATACCGTGATCAGTGTCAGATAGGAAATGGAGATCCCGCCGAGTGCCAGTGCACCGTTGGAAATGACGGAAGGAAACACTTTGGTAGAAGTTCCCCAAAGAAGCTGCGCACCATTCTGAAGGAAGTAGCTGACACCGATCGCCGTGATCAGTACGGACAGACTGGTGGCCTGACGAAGAGGCTTATATGCCAGGCGTTCGATCGTCACGCCGAGCAGTGTACTGACGACAACAGCCAGCAGCACACTGACCAGGACAGGCAGCTTCATCAGAGAAAGCGCGAAATATGTGACATACGCGCCGACCATAATGACATCGCCATGCGCAAAGTTCAGCATTTTCGCAATGCCGTAAACCATCGTATAACCAAGCGCGATGATCGCGTATACGCTCCCCAGACCCAATCCATTTATCAGATATGACAGAAAAGCCATAATTACTCTCCCTCCTGTAAAAAGAAATCAGGTTGCCAACCATTTCATAATTGGCAACCTATATTTTACTACCTAAGCTCCCAATGTTATATCAAAGATTATTCGGCACCTACATATACGCCGTCTTTGATAACAACAGCCATCGGAGCTTTTGTGACTTCACCGGTCTCAGACCAGGTCATGCTTTCGCCTGTGACACCGTCATAAGTCATGGATGTGAACTGTTTTACGAGAATGTCTGTGAGTTCGTCAGTGCTCATATCAGGAGTTGCATTTCCATTCTTAAGAGCCTGTGCGATCGCAAATACACAGTCATAAGCATCAGCAGCGAACTGGTTCGGTGTTTCTCCGTAGAGGTCCTGATATTTCTTAACGAAATTCTTTGTTCTGTCGTCTGTAGCGTCTGCAGAGAACGGTGTCAGCATATATACGCCTTCAGCCAGTGCAGTATCAAAGCCTTCGAGTGTCAGGAGTCCGTCGAGTCCGTCGCAGCCGAAGAATGTCGGAGCATAGCCCATACCGTTAGCCTGTGTGAGGATCAGTGATGCGGGATCATAATAGATCGGCAGGAAGATCAGGTCAGCGCCTGCATCTTTTGCCTGTGTCAGCTGAACGGAGAAGTCTGTTGCGCTGTCTTCCGTAAAGCTTCCGGTATAAACAACATCCAGTCCGATATCTTTTGCTTCAGCCTGGAATGTATCGTTGATACCTGAAGAATAGTTGTCATCACTCTTAAAGATAACAGCGATCTTTGTGCCGAGGTCTGCATGGTCTTTCAGATAAACAGCTGAAGCGGAACCCTGGTTCGGATCAGTGAAGCACATCTGGAAGCAGTTCCCGTAAGACCCTGCCTTGTTTGCTGCATCAGCATAAATGACTGCCAGTGATGAACCGGACGGCGTGATCGCAAATATATTATCTTCGTCATAAAGAGGGGCAACTGCAGCGCCCGGAGATGAAGTAACTGTCAGGACAGACATCTGCATGCCGCCGTCCTTCAGTACGCCATAAGCTGTAACAGCTTTTTCGGGATCGTGCGCATCATCCTGGAAATTCAGATCGAACTGAATGTCTCCAGCCGCATTGACTTCGTCAACAGCGATCTTCAGAGCATTGTAAACGGCTGTACCGTAAACTGCTGCACCGCCTGTCAGAGGTCCTGAACCGCCGAGTTTGAATGCTGCTTTTTCTGAGCCGTCGGATGACGGCTGTGAATCTGTGCTTCCGGAAGCACTTCCGGAATTGCTGCTGCAGGCCGCCATAGTAAAGGCCATAGCTGCAGCCAATCCTCCTTTAAGTAAATTACGATAATTCATTTCTACCCTCATTTCTAACTTCTGATTTCAAAAAGTGAAGTTGCGTCCATTATAGAAACTTCCTATCACCTTTTCAACACAATCCATGCATGTTTTTTCATTAACTTTGAAAGTTTGTGAAACTTTTTTCACACATCTATCATTTGTTTTTATTTCGCAATCAGTTGTCTTTGATAGAGAAACAATCAGCTGATCACAAGCATTATTTTCTGTTATCCCAACATTTCCACTTTCGGCTGAAATGTATAAAAAAACAGCGGATCGCGTGGCAAACAGGCATATGGTTTTTCCTTTTATATACTCAGGTCAAGGCGATCCGTTAAGCAGCAATTTTGTATGTTGAGTTTCTGACATGGAGTAGTTATTGGTGAAAAAGAAAAATGAAAAAAGACTGTGTGCAGGACGGTTTTCCACTCCCCGGCAATGGTCTTTGAAAATGTTTTCAGCCATAAAACAACGGGCTGCTGCTCCGGCATAAACATTGACTGATGAAAAAACAAAAATCACCGGATCGGACCGGTGATTCTCTCATGAATATATCAGGCAATTCAATTCATCTTTTATTCAGATCTTTAACTGTCTGCCGTTCAACGATCATTTGTTCTGACTGATGAGACTGCAGTTCCTTTTCCAGTTCCAGATCAGGCTCCATGCGGATATAGGAATCCAGGCATTTCACCAGCTTTGAGAACAGTTCCTGACCTGATGTACTGGTCAATGTTGTCAAAGGCGGCATAGTCGTTGCCGAAGCAGGTATATTGTGCTGTCCGATAACAGATATCCTGTCTGGAATCACAATGTTGTGATCGTTGAAGCACTTCATTGCACCGACAGCGATATCATCGTTTGAAAAGATCAGTCCATCCATGTCATCGAGTCTGCTCAGAATCTGTTTTTCCGCAACATTGTAGCCGTCTTCCATCTGGCTTCCTCCGGCATCAAAGATCAGCGATTCATCGACCGGCAGTCCGTGCCTGCTCATGGAAAGACGGAAACCGTTCATACTGCGCACCGTTCCAAAGGATTCAGCAAAACCGGTCACAAAACCGATCCGTCTGTGTCCTTTTTCAATCAGATACTCGCATGTCAGCAAAGGCCTGACCTCCGGTGCCAGGAAGCTCTTGACATACGGATTATCCGTAACTGCATCATGCCCGAGAACAAAGACCGGAAAATCAGCCGAAGCATACTGCGTCAGCAGTTCATCACTGATCGTTTTCGTATATACGATGACAGCATCTGCACGGCGCTCCTTAATAAACCGTTCTGCGGTATTTCTGTGTCCGCCGTACGTTGTGGAGATCAGGAAATCATAGCCAAGTTCTGCCGTAGCGATCTGGAGACTCTTGATCGTATAGGAAAAGAATGAACGTGACGCATCATACAGCACAAAGAGGATCAGGTTTGTCTTCTGTTTCTGCAGATCAACTGCAGCGCCGTTCCGGACATACTTCATCTCCTTTGCTTTTTCATGCACCAGGCGCCTGGTCTCCTTCGAGATCTTCTCATTATCATTCAGTGCCATGGAAACCGTGGAGACCGCAAGATTCAGTTCTTTTGCAATATCTTTAATAGATGTCATGACAATATTTTACACGAACTAATGAAAGGCAGGCACATAGAATCGTGTCTGCCTTCATGTTTATTTTGCATCTTTCAGATATTTCATCTTCTGCAGGGTCTCATTATGTGTCAGGGGAACCAGAATGTGCAGCCTTTCCCCACCGTGCACATAAATATGCAGTGTAACACTTGAAGTGTTCATGCCTCTGATCTCCTTCAGATCATATGCATGTCTGCCCAGCAGAATACGCTTGTCTCCGGCAATGATCATTCTGCACAGATGTGCGATATTCAGCACGATCGTTACCAGCAGCAGGCCGCAGGTGATCAGATAAGATCTTTCATCGATTGCGGCAAGCAGTGCCACCAGAGTGAACGCGATGCCTCCGTCAAGTTCGATCATTGACATCAGTTCGAACCTGAGTTTGACATTTGTGTCACTTTTCTTGAAACGATACAGTACGTATATACGGTACATCACAACTGCAGCAAGCAGTATCTTCAGCAGAATGATCAGATACGGAAACATAATTTCTCCTTATTAATTAAGCCTGTTCCTGGCTGGCAGCTTCTTCAGCCAACAGTTTGTTGTCATACTTCTTGATGAATGGAATCATGATTCCTACGCAGAGAACAGCATTGACAAGATAGACAACGATCGCTCTCCAGTCCATGGACATCAGGAATACCTTGATGATTGCAGGGATCGTGAACGGAACATTGACATACGGAATCCTCATCAGCCCCATCTTGCATGCCATGTAAGGTGTAAAGCCGCAGAGAGCGAATACGATCAGGTAAGGAACAAAGATATCGAAGTTCAGAACCAGAGGCAGACCGAATGTCAGAGGTTCACCGACGTTGACGAGTGCCGGTACCAGAGCGATTCTGGATACAGCCTTCAGCTGTTCAGATTTGGCAACGATCAGGAGTGCAATGACAATGAACAGGATACCCTGTGTTGTCCACTGCTGGAAGCAGGAGTTGAAGATGATCGTAGGCTCGCCGCCTGCAACAACTGCTTCTGTATTTGCGACTGCAGACATGGAGAGGATCGGGTTGATCACGGCACCTGCAACAGAGTTGCCATGGATACCGAAGAACCACAGAATTCTGACGATGATGCAGTATGCAAGAACTGTGAACAGTGTGTCGGAACCTGAGAAGAGCGGTCCGAACAGTTTATTGATGAATCCGCCGAGTGTTGTTCCGAAAGCACCGAACCCGAGTTTGACCAGGACAACGAACAGCATGACCATCAAGCTTGAGATCATGTCTTCCAGCTGTTCGGAAACGAACGGAGGAACTGAATCAGGCATCTTGATACGCAGACCGTGGTTCTTGAACCACATATTCAGCAGAGGAATGAAGTAACCTACGATAATGGCAGCCATCATACCCTGAGCGCCGAAGAATCCGATCGTGAGGTTTCCGTCAACGATACTGCTGTGCAGGAAGCAGAATGCAAGTACCGACAGAACGAGGTTGTTGACTGCAGGAACTTTCGCTTCCTGGCAGACTGCGTTGACCATACCGAAGATGATGTAGAAACCGGCAAACTGTGTACCTAATGTATAACCAAGGTTCAGCAGTCCGGCATTTGCAGCGGAGAAGTTTCTCCATGCATCTACGAAGGCGCCTGTCATATCTGCCGGAAACGGCGGAATGAGCAGCAGCATGAAGATCGAACCGATCATTGTGGCGTTAGTACATGCAACGATACCTTTCTGCATGCATCTGACGAAGTGGAAGTTGGTGAATTTGTTGACTGCAGGCATTACTTTTTCCTGCATGAATGTAGTCATAGAACCATCAGCCATTTTGAATACCCCCTTATTTTTCTATGCCCAGTCTTGTGTATTGCCAGTCAGGTGCATCAGCTGCTTTCATTGCATCTTTCAGTCTGGCTGTCATATGTTTGATGAGTTCCGGATCTGTGACCGGATGTTTCTGATCCGGATCATTTGCCTTGTCATACAGCGCATCCGGCCAGCAGAAGAATGACCCCATGGAATGGAGCGCAGGGAACTGTACGACCGGCAGATGGTGGGAATATTTTCCGCCGTCGACCAGTTTCGCGTCTTTCAGTTCCTCTTTTGAGAAGAAACCTCTCATGTTTGTCGGCATCAGCGTCATGTTGTATACCGGCTGGTCTTTATCAATGCTTCCCTTCATGAAGACATATCTGCCGTCATATACATTGATCTGTCCGCCATGGACACCGTACAGGATCTGTTCATGGATCTTTTCATCGTTTTCAATGACCGGTGCAAGATCCCTGCCGTCCATTTCTTCAAACGGTTCAACGCCGAAGTAGTTCAGCAGTGTCGGAACAATATCCACCGTCTGGCAGACACTGTTTCTGCGTTCCCCGTCATGCCCGAATCTCGGATCATGGATGAAGAACGGTGTATGGATCACTTCGTCATACATCGGAGGGAAGTTCTTTCCGATGAAGTTGTGCTCACCAAGGAAGAAACCGTGATCGGTATTCACGATCAGCATCGTATCTTTCCAGAGATCATATTTATCGAAGGTGTCCAGCACCCTGCCCAGCTGCTCATCACACAGAGAAAGCAGAGCGCAGTACTCTTTGCGAAGTGCCGCGATCTCTTCCGGCGTATATTTGTCATCTACCGGTGTATATGCCGGGAAGTTGAATGCGTCTTTGCTGTCGCAGCAGTCGTACAGCTTCCTGAACCTGTCCGGCACATAGAAGGGTTCATGCGGATCGAAGCATTCGATCTGGAGGAACCAGCTGTCTTTGTCGTGATAATGATCAATAAAGTCGATACCTGCCGAGACTGTCTGTACGGAAGGCATATCCTCTTCTTCAACAATCCTTGTCCTGTTGGCAAGATGCTGTACAGCAGAGATGTTTTTCTTGTTCAGGCTGCATGTATTCAAAGACATATCAGCTTCACCCTGCGGGACCCATCTGTCCCCTTCCTGACCTCTGAAGCCTTCCCAGGAAGAATAGCGTCCGTGATAGGTGCATCCGCCGTCTTCCCAGTAATGGGAATGGTCGGTTGCCAGGTGTGTATAGATACCGTTCCTTGACAGTGTTTCCGGCATTGAATCATCGTACGGTTCCAACGGGCCCCAGCCTCTGTGCAGGAAATTGTATTTTCCTGTATGGAGTTCCCTTCTTGCGGGCATACAGGGCATTGAACCGCCGTAGAATTCATCAAATGTAACCGCTTTTTCTGCCAGGCGTTTAAAATTCGGCATGACAGAGAAATCACATCCGTAATTCGGTAGATAATTTCTTGTCAGCGTGTCATACATAAGCATCACAGCTCTCATGGAAGACCTCCTCTATTTGAAACGTTTCAACTTGTTGCATCTTCATTCTAATCAACAGATATATACGTGTCAACAAGAAATTTGAAACGTTTCAAATATTTTAATAAAACATGCCTGATTTGTCCCCACAACCAAAAAAACACCCTGCAGGCTGTGCATTACAGCATACAGAGTGCTATGAATGTTCGTTTATCTGTTGAACCAGTTCTTGAAGAGATATCTTCCTACACCGTCCTCGGTGACGCCATATTCCGTGACATCCTGAGCGATCGCCTTGACGGTATCCGCACCGTTGATCATGCAGACACCCCAGCCTGCTGTTTTCAGCAGATCGATGTCATTTTCCATGTCCCCGAACGCAATGAATTCTGACAGAGGAATGTTGTATTTCTCGCTGAACTGACGCAGTGCCAGTCCTTTATTGATATGCGGGTCGATAAATTCGATCGTAACGTGGTTCGGACCCTCAAATGTCTTGACACAGACATAATTCTCGGACGGATGCGCATTTACCACAGCCATGACCTCGGGCATATCCTCCGGCTTGACATGGACTTCTATTTTACCCGTATCGAACCGGCTGACATAATCGACATCCCCGATCGTTACAACAGAATTGTTTCGCTGCTGGGAATCGATCAGGAAAGCATCCATATGGAGTGCGGAAATATCATCATAGCCCTGGTTGTATACGATCACATTCAGGGGAAGCGGTGCAAGGAAGCTGACAATATCATGAACATCCTCTTTTTTCAGCTGGTAGTATTTTTCGATCTCGCCTTCATTTTTGTCGTAAAGTTCTCCGCCGTTCATGCCGATGACGTAATCGAAATCGAATCCGAGTTCCCATTCCTGGGCACGGTTGATGATCCGCTTATCCAGCGGTCTGCCGGAAGCCACACCGATCAGCACACCTTCTTTATGAAGACGCTGGAATGCCTTTCTTGTCTCAGGCATCAGGTTGCCGCCCTTCAGTGCAAGTGTACCGTCAATATCAGCCGCTAGAACAGATATCTTTTCAATCATAAATCAGCCTCCAGTAAGTTGCTGTAAAAGAATATTAAGCTGCTGCAGGTGCTGTAACTTCGTCGTCAGACAGGTCACTTGTCAGACCTGTAACGGAAGACTTCGCTGTATTGCAGCAATGGTCTGCCATACGTTCGATGGTGCTGAGAATATCGCAGTATACGGAAGATGCTACATGGGATGTGCATTCGCCGTTGACCATACGTGTGTAATGATCCTGACGGGCACTGTCTTCCATAGCATCCATCTTGTGTTCCTTTTCCAGAAGCTTTGCATAAAGTGCTTCATCATTGGAAACAAAGATCTCAGCAGTGTCATCGAACATGTCGATCAGCAGTTCCATCATCTGATTGACGCTGGCTGCGCCTTCAACTGTCAGTTCTTCATTGCGTTCAAAGATCTCATGGAAGAATTCCCAAAGATTTGCGGACAGGTCACCGATACGCTCGATATTCTTGACTGCATCCAGATATGCACGGCAGTCCTTCTTATCCTGTTCCGTCAGGTTCGGACGGATGGACAGCTGGATCAGATAATCCGTGATCTGCTCATCAAAGTGGTTGATCGTAGCTTCTCTCTGTTCCAGTTTGCCGACATCTTCATCCGTTCCCCTTTCATTAATATATCTGGTTGTTTCAGACATATTGTAACGGACAACATCGATCATCTTCAGCACAGCCTGCTGGATCGCACTGATCGCAGCGGAAGGAAGGATCGTGGCAATATTTCTGTCAAGTTCGTCAATATTGACTTCGATGGATGTAGGTTCTTCACCCGGAACGATCTTACGGACAAGTCCGACAAGCTGATCCGTGAACGGCAGCATGATCAATGTTGTTACTGTCTTGAAAATAATGTTTGCGACGGCGATCTGCATCATCGGATTCATGCCTGAAGCGATCGACATGATGAATGCCGAGTACGGTTTCAGGATCAGCATACCGACTACACAGCCGATGACATTGATCAATGTATGCAGGGCTGCTGTACGCTTACCGGAGATCGATCCGCCGATCGATGCCAGGATACCTGTCATCGTCGTACCGACATTGGCACCGAACATGAACGGAAGTGCTGCGGCAAAGGTGATCGCTCCTGCCTGATACAGTTTCTGGGCAACACCGATCGTTGCGGCAGAAGACTGAACGGCAGCTGTCAGACCGATACCTGTCAGCATCGCCGCAATCGGATTATCACTCATCTTGAGCGCGAAGCTTTCGAATGCC
>JAFOMZ010000124.1 GCA_017421125.1 Solobacterium sp. | reverse complement strand
CAGAAAGAGCACAGAACTGATGCAGATATCAGGAACATTCAATGACATGATGGATGATCTCAAAGACGCGAAGATCAGCTCGTATGAAAACCAGCTGACCGCAAGACGTGCCAAGATGGATGCGCTGCGTCTGCAGATCCGCCGGCATTTCTTCCTGAACTGTCTGAAGAATATCTATGCGATGGCAACGACAGGTGACTATGACGGCGTCAAACAGACAGCTTTCCTGCTGTCCGGAAACCTCCGGTACACGCTGAATTTTGATGAAGACAGTGTTCCGATGCGGAAGGAACTGGATATGTGTGAAGACTACATCAAACTGCAGGGCGTCGGGCAGGTACTGAAACCGATGCTGATAACGGATTGCGATGAGAATCTTGATGCATTTGAAATTCCGCCGGTCAGTCTGCTGACGATCCTGGAGAACTCATGCAAATACGGAACCAAACAGAACGGGCCGCTGCTGATCCGCATTACAGGAAAGATCAGGGAACTGGATGAAAAGAAATATGCGATGATCACAGTCCAGGACAACGGTCCGGGGTTTGATCCGGATATGCTGAAACTGCTGAACCAGGATCTGAATAAAGTACAGGAAAACAATCATATCGGAATGGCGAATACACTGCTGAGATTCCGGATGCTCTACGGTCCGGAATGCTCGGTCCTGTTCTCCAACAGCAGCGGCGCGAAAGTCGATCTGACGATCCCGATGGAACGGGTGAATAATGAGGTGCAGGCATGAAATTACTGATAGTAGATGACCAGCTGGCAACACTGACCGGACTGACACAGGGTATTGACTGGAAAAGTGTCGGATTTACCGAGGTTGATACCGCACAGAACGCCATGGAGGCACGTATTTCCTATGCTAAAGGCATTCCTGATGTGATGCTGTGCGATATTGAAATGCCGGTGGAGACCGGGATCGATCTCTGCACATGGGTAAGGGCACAGGAATACAAGACTAAAATTCTGTTTCTGACATGCCATTCTGATTTTACCTATGCCCAGGAAGCGATCCGTCTCGGGGTGTCCGATTATATCGTCCAGCCGGCACCGTATCACCGCATCCGTGAGAAGGTTGAAAAGACGATCCGTGAGATCGCAATGGAAAGCTCACATTCCAGAATGGCAGACCTCGGAAAGACGTATACCAGCAGGCAGACGGAGATCCATGCGGCGATGCTGAGAGATCTCCTGACCGGCACGATCGATGCCGCGACACTGCAGGAACTGCCGGATTTCCCTGACTTCAGCCATGACAGTCATCTGGTGCTGATCCAGCTCGTCCAGCAGACGGAAAAGATGCGTGACTGGAATGAAAATACACTGATGACGGCATTGCGCAATACGATCCAGGATACATTTGAAAAAAAGACGTACTCTTCAGTCGTGACATTCATGGACCATCATATCTATGCGCTGGCTGTCAGGAAGATCAGCGGTGTGCTGGACAGGAATGAACTGGTATCCAGGCTGCACTATCTGGAAAGCATGTTTGATATGTATATGCCGTGTTCACTGGCATTTTATATCCACGGCTTCAGCAGTGCCCGGGAACCCGGATCTGCATGGGCGGACCTGCTCAGGGTCCAGACAACCAATGTAACAGGCAAAAAGGGCGTTTATGCGGAGCAGAACGCAAATGATAAAGACGGCCAGTATAAGGAGCAGTTCTACAGATGGAATCTGATCCTGACAAACTCCGGAGCCGAAGCATATGAAAAGGACGCGTTATCGGTCCTGCGCAGATATGCGGATGCCGGTCTCTTGAACAATACGGTTCTGCTGGCGTTCCACAGGGATTTTACCAGACTGATGCTGTCGGTCAGGGATACCGTGGATACCGACAGTATATTTGAACAGGCATCCCTGCTTTATACAGAGGCCATGCATTCACAGAAAGCAATGGAAGAAATGCTGCATGTATTCTGTGAAGCGTACGCGTCTCAGAACGGCGGGGATAATGCATCCAGTGTCGCCTTAACGATCCAGAATTATATCCAGGAGCACCTGAGCGACAATATCCGCAAAGAAGACCTTGCGGAACTGATGCACCTGAATGAAGATTACCTGACCAGGATCTTTAAAAAAGAGACAGGCATGTCCATCAAAGCCTATATCATCCAGCAGAAGATGAATGCCGCAAGAGAACTCCTGCAGACAACATCACTGTCTGTTTCCAGCGTTGCGGTCCAGCTGGGCTACACCAACTTCTCGCATTTTTCTGCTTCTTATAAAAAGGAATTCGGCATCACACCTGCCGAAGAGAAGGAGAAGAACAAATGAAGCTTCTGGTCCAGTCCGATGATTACGGCATTACAAGGGGCACGGGCCGCGGTACGATCAGGGCAATACAGAACGGTCCGGTGAGAAATACCGGGCTGTTTGCCAACATGCCATGGGCTGAAGAAGTGACCGGGTGGATCCGTCCTTATTTTGAACGCATCGCATTCGGCATCGATCTGAATATGGTCAACGGACCGTCCGTGCTCGGATACAGGGAAGTTCCGGCGTTATGTCATGAAGACGGGATATTCCTGAGCATCAAAGAGAACAGGGAACTGGATCACGGATCAGACGGAAATGATCATGTCGACAGTGAGCAGCTTTACAGGGAATTCCGTGCCCAGATCGAACGCTTTATCAGGCTGGCCGGAAAACTTCCCGACTATGTGCATCCGCATGCATATCAGACAAAGAAAACGGAAGCAGTCATCCGCAGGCTGGCTGCAGAATACCGCATTCCGTATTCCATGGAATTTGCAAAGCTGAATGACGCGGTCATGCCTTCCATGGGCTGGTATACGTACGGAACGATGGAACAGCAGCTGAATGAAGATCCATTGCGTTATCTCCTGGAAGACAGAACAGGATACTTGAAACATGAATACGGTTATCTGATCACGCACTGCGGGGAACTGGACTCGGAAACGCTTCGTCTGCCGTTCAATATCTGCCGGCTGAGGGATCTTGAAGCGATGACGGATCCGCGTCTGAAACAGTGGATCGATCATAACGGGATCGAGCTGATCACGTTCCGGGATATCAGAAATCAGATCATATAAAAGTTGAAAATAGACCTGATCTCCATACTTTATTGCTCATAACGGCATAGTTTTCCGGTAAAACAGGACAAATATGAAAGCACTTACGATTTTCCGATACAGGAAAGTCGTTTTTTTGTTAACAGTTTTTTAAGTAGTCGAAAAAATGGTGTTGATGTATCGAGAAAGAGGTAGTGAGGGTATGCTCCGGAAAGCTATCTTATAGGTGCAAGGAAGCAATAAGCTTCAGACAAACTCAGGAGGTGCTGCGTATGGCTGAAAAAGGAGAAGTTCTGGTAGAGGTAAAAGACCTGAATAAGAACTTCGGCGTAACTGTTGCCCTGCACAACGTCAATATGACCATCAAGCGCGGAGAGATCCGCGGACTGATCGGAGAAAACGGTTCAGGAAAGTCAACAGTAACATCCATCATCGCCGGGATCCAGCCGGCAACAAGCGGGGAAATGTTCTACAAGGGACAGCCCTGGAAACCGAAGGATTCATTGGAAGCACTGCATAACGGTATCGGTATCATCGTCCAGGAAATGGGTACGGTCCCGACGATCTCAGTAGCGGAAAACATCTTCATCGGTGACTACGACAGATTCAAAGCCGGTCCGATCATTTCCAAGAGAAAGATGGTCGAAGAAGCCCAGAAAGCTCTGGAAAACATCGGTGTTACGGATATCAATGCCGCAAGAGTGACAAGAACCTACAACATGGAACAGCGCAAGCTGATCGAGATCGCCAAGACGATGGCACATGATCCGGAAATGTTCGTAGTAGATGAAACAACAACAGCACTCTCCGAAAGCGGACGAGAGATCCTCTACAGACTGATGAGAAAAGCAGCGGATGACAACAAGGCAGTCGTATTCATCAGCCATGACCTGGAAGAGATCATGGATAAATGTGATACGCTGACAGTGCTCCGCGACGGCGACATCATCGGTTCACTGGAAAAAGATGAATATGATCCTGACCTGATCAAAAAGATGATGATCGGCCGTGAAGTAAAAGGTGACTATTACCGCTCCGATATGGACGGATACAGTGATGAAGTAGTCCTGAAAGCAGAAAACCTGACGACGATGAATGACCTGCTCTGCTTCGATCTTGAACTTCATAAGGGCGAGATCCTCGGCATCGGCGGTCTGTCGGAGTGCGGTATGCATACACTGGGAAGAGCGCTGTACGGTCTGGAAGACAT
>JAFOMZ010000123.1 GCA_017421125.1 Solobacterium sp. | reverse complement strand
TTCAGCGGTTTCTGATTGAAAACATCGGCTCATAAAACAGTAAGGGACATCAATAACGGTGTCCCTTAATCAATGCCGCTGGAGGGAAGAGACAGAAAAAAACTCATGTTACTGCGTTTCTTTGATATATGTCGCAGGAACAGGGATTTGAACCCTGGCACCCTGTTACAGGTCTACAAGCTTTCCAAGCCTGCCTCTTCAACCACTTGAGTATTCCTGCATCTCAATTGTTGCTTTACTATGATACCATAACTTTCAAAAAGTACAACACTGAATTCTTCTAAAATAATACAGGTCTTCTGAAGTTTTTCAGCAATATTTGTATCATGAAATATAAAAATATGCCTGATCGGTTGTAAAATATAAGTACAGGTATTATTGAAACAAATAATTATGATCCAGATAATACGTAATCATTGGAGGAGTATCTTATGAATTGGACAGAAGAGTCCGTACAGGCTGTTGTTGCGAAACAGCGCAAATTTTTCCAGACCGGGACAACACTTGATATCGACTGGCGTATCAGACAGCTGCAGAGCCTGAAGGCAGCGATGATCAAGTGGACACCGCAGATCCAGGAAGCACTTCATACCGACCTTGGCAGAACAGCGGAAGAAGCGTATTTCTGCGATATCGGCGATGTCATCATGGAGATCAACGAATGTATCCATGGACTGAAGAAGTGGGCAAAACCGGAAACACTGTATTCCGGAATGCTGTGCTTCCCGAGCTTTGTCACCAAAGTCTACAAAATGCCATATGGCGTATCATTGATCATTAGCCCGTTCAACTTCCCGTTCCTGCTGTCCGTAGGCGTACTTGCCGCAGCGATCTCCGGCGGAAATACCGCAGTCATGAAGGCAAGCTCCAAGTCCGTGGAAAGCACAAGAGTGCTGCAGGAAATGATCAACGAGACATTCCCGCAGGAATTCGTTGTTGTCATTGACGGCGGCCATGATATCGCTGACGCATGCCTTGCCCAGAGATTTGACAAGATCTTCTATACTGGTTCACCGAAGGTCGGTATCCATGTCATGACAGAAGCCGCAAAGAACCTGACGCCTGTCGCCCTGGAACTTGGCGGAGAAACAGGCAACTGGGCAGTTATCAGAAAAGACGCTGACATCAAAGACGCCGCAAGAAAGATCGCATTCTTCAAGATCTGCAATGCCGGACAGATCTGCATCAATATCAACCAGATCGGTGTTGCCGAAGAGATCGCAGATCAGTTTGTTGAAGAACTGAAGAAAGCAATCATCAAACAGATCGGTGAACACGCGATCCTGAATCCGGAATATCCGAAGCTCATCGGCAAAAAAGCATATGACTGGTGCGCAAAGGAAGCTGAGGAATACAGGGACCGCATCGTATTCGGCGGAGAAGGGGATCCTGAAAAGCTCAGGTATTCACCGACGATCATCTATCCTGTCAGGATCGATGAGCCGATCGTCATGCATGAACTGTTCTGCCCGCTGATCCCGGTCGTACCGTTCAAGGATGACGAGATCGATCAGCTGATGAACACGATCGCAGAGAGAGAACATGGCCTTGCACTGTACCTGTTCACAAAGGATATGAAGTGGGCTAAGGAAACCATGCAGAGACAGCAGTACGGCGGCGGATGCGTCAACGAAGTCTGCCTGCACCTGCTTGTCAAAGGCGCACCGTTCAACGGAACAGGTCATTCCGGTATGGGCGCATACCATGGAGAATGGGGATTCCGTGAATTCACGCATCCTTCCACAGTCCTGTATGGAAGCACGAAGTTCAATCTGCCGCTGCGTGAACATCCGTACACCGGTATCAAGAACAAATACAAGATGCCGGTCATGAAGATGTTCCAGAAATAGCAATCGGTCATATGGGTACATATCCCGAAAGGGGTATGTACCTTTTTATAACAAAAAAGACAGCTTCCGCTGTCAGATCAACATTCCCATGATCACACCGGCCAGATAACCGATGATGACATCTTCCGGATAATGGACGCCGCCGATCACCCGGATGACACACTCCAGTGCGCTGAGTATCAGCAGTACGATGCCTGCCGCGGGATATACCGCGTAGTATGCCATGGAGATCACCGCCGCACTGAAGGCATGTCTGCTTGGCATGGATTCTCCCTGTTTGTCTTTATGGATGATCGCAGGGATCTGATGGGCCGCATAGGGTCTCGGCCTGTTGATCAGCCTGCGGATCAGTGTGACCAGTACAAAGCCTGTTCCCGGTATGAGCACTGCTTTGAGCAGATGTTCATCATGTTTCAAAAACAGGATCACCAGCAGCACCGGATACAGGACATACATCATGTACGTCAGGATATGATCCGCCAGGCGGATCATACGCATGACATTCTCTGAAGCACGGAACGGCGCGCTGATCTTCTCATAGGTCTGCCGGTAAGAGGACCTGCTCATTTGTGCTGTTCCTGTCTGGCAGCCAGTTCTTTTTTCAGCGCTTCCGCATGTGTTTCCGCCTGGTCCAGCAGTTCTTCGCATCTCATATCACCGCTGATCACACGGTCTTCATATTCTTCCGCTGCCAGCTCATAGAAGGTGAGGGCCTGTTCCTTGTCCTGCAGGACACCGTTTCCCAGTTCCATGCATTCCGCCAGGCGCATATGAACATCAGCCAGGGCAAGATAGTCATCGGACATGTAGCTTGCCATCAGGCTGCTCATATACAGCGAGTATGCATAGTTCTGGTCTTTCGGTGCCAGTCCGGGGATCCCTTTGTAGTAGAAATCGCCCAGTCTGTAGCTGCCGACAGCGCTGCCCATGTCAGACGCGTCTTCATAGCAGTTCATCGCTTCGGCAAGATCGACCTCTGTTCCGAGACCTTTCTCATAACAAAGACCAAGCTGTTCCTTGGCAATGACATCGCCGAGCGCCGCAGCTTTTTTATAATAGATGAAAGCCTGTCTGTAATTTGTCTGCATACCGAGCCCAAAGAAATAAGCATCGGCTACGTTCGTCAGTACGGAACTGTCGGACGCATACGTTGACTGTTCATCGGTTGTTTCTTCTTCGTATTCCAGCATCATCCTGCTCCTTAGGATCAGATTACCTCTGATAATTGGTGTAATCATAATTCATAACGAATACGAACGCAATCTTTTCGATACTTTGAAAAGTTTAGTTCACGAAAAATTCAGACAGGATATGTAAAATGGATGTAATGGAAAAGAGGGACTGAAATGATACAGGAAGGATATATGCCGTTCAAAGAATGGCAGACATATTACCGGATCGCCGGGGCAGAGCATACCGGAAGACCTGCACTAGTGCTTCTGCACGGGGGACCGGGATCCACGCACAACTATTTTGAACTGCTGGATGAACTGGAAGATACCGGCAGGCAGATCGTGATGTATGACCAGCTTGGATGCGGAAACTCCTATCTGGACGGACATCCCGAATTATGGACGCCGGAATTGTGGACGGAGGAACTGCGGCAGCTGACAGAGTTCCTTGGACTGAAGGAATATCATCTGCTGGGTCAGTCTTGGGGAGGAATGCTGGCGATACGCTATATGATCGAAGAACAGCCTGAAGCTGTCCGCTCCCTGATCCTGTCCAGCACACTGCCTTCATCCGCCTTATGGGCACATGAACAGCACAGGCTGATCTCATTTATGCCAGAAGAGGAACAGGAAGCGATCCGTCTGGCAGAAGAAACAGGGAACTATGAGGATCCCGCATACCTTGCGGCCAATGACCATTTCATGAAGCTGCACTCATCCGATATTCCGGAAACAGCGCCGGAATGCCTGCGCAGAAAGAAGCGCAGCGGCAGGGAGGCGTACCTGTACGGATGGGGTCCGAACGAGTATTCCCCGACAGGCACACTGAAGGATTTTGATTACACGGACCGCCTGCATGAGATCCGCATACCGGCACTGATCATATCCGGCACCAATGACCTGTGCACGCCGCTGATCGCCAAAACGATGTACGACAGGATCCCTGATTCAGAGTGGGAGCTCTTTGACGGATGCCGTCACATGGTATTCGCCGAAGCGACTGAACGGTACTGTCAATTGTTAAGAAAATGGATGGAGTCAAAAGACTGAGTCATTTCAGACTGAAAGATGGTACAATAGCACTGTTATGAAAAAGTACAAGATCAAAATCAATGGGAAATATTACAAGGTAGATGTCGACAGACTGCTGATCCTGCTGATCGCGATCCTGTCCGTCAGCCTGGTGCTCGTACTTGTCGGTCACTTTGCGGGCGGCGGGAAGAAGACGGATGATCCGGCTGCCACAGCAGAGATCGCGGATCAGGAAGATCCTGAATACGACGCATCGCAGGGCAAGATCAAGGAATCCGAATTCAGCGGAACGATCCTGTCCAAGACAAAGGACGCAGGCGCTGACTACATTGCCGAAACACTGTTCCTCGGGGACTCCAATACGGCAAGATTCCTGGTGTCATATGATTCCGAAGGCAAGCCCTTTACGACCAGAAACAACACGATCGGTGTCGTAGGCATGGGGATCGATGCGATCTCATCACTTGCCTGCATGCAGTTCTCGACAGGTCTTTATACGATGCCGCAGGCAGTGAAGGTCATCCAGCCGCAGCGCGTCATCATTACCTTCGGTACGAACAACCTGTACGGAAACAGCACCGACGCCTCAGGCTTCATCCAGCGCTACGAACAGCAGCTGAAAAATATCGTTGCCGCATATCCTACCGTAGACCTGATCGTCAACTCGATCCCGCCGGTAGCGAAGGTCAGGGATTATCCTCATGTTACGATGACACAGATCGATGCCTACAACAGGGCGATCGCCGAGATGTGCAAGAAGAATGACTGGAAATACCTGAACTCAGCGGAAACACTGAAGGATGAGAAAACAGGCTATGCCAAAGCCGGCTACCTGTCAAATGACGGACTGCATTTCTCTTCGACCGGTCTGCAGGCATTGTTCGACTATATCAGGACGCATTCCTGGATCACAAAGGATGACCGTCCGAAGCCCCTGGCCAATGTACCGGCGATCTATGGCGTACCGGACGGCCTGATCAAGACGAATCCGCTGAATGACAAAGAGTTTACCGAAGAAGTCACCGGCGGAGATGGACAGACTCCGGCACCTACCGCAGAAACGAAAGAAACACCCAAACCGAAACAGACAGAAGAGCCTGAAGAAACGGAAGAGCCTGAGGAGATCGAGACGCCGGCCCCGGAAGACCCGGAACCACAGCAGCCGGAAGAAACGGTCATTCCGCAGGAACCTGAACCGACACCTGAACCGACTCCGACACCTGTCGTATGCGGTGAGAACGCTTATGAAAGCGGCGGGGCATGTTACTGCAATGAAGGCTATACGGGAGATGCGTATTCTGCCTGCTACATGATCGTACCTGATCCCACACCGGAACAGGATACAGGCGGCACGGAAGAAACAGGCGAAGAAGAGTCGGGCGGAACATCAGACGAAACATCTTCGGAAGAAGGCTGAGAATGACAAAGATCATCGGTAATCGGTGGTCTTTTTTGATATACTTTTAGGAGGAACAATCAATATCAGAAAGGAATCATTTATATGTATGATGCAGTGATTATCGGTGCCGGCATTACGGGTACGATGCTGGCAAAGGATCTGTCGCGTTATCAGCTAAAAGTGGCTCTGCTGGATAAAGAAAATGACATTGCCAACGGTGCGACCATGGCAAACTCCGCGATCGTGCATACCGGCTATGACCCTGAGGACGGAACGCTCAAGGCGAAGCTCAATGTAGCAGGATGCCGTCTGTACGAGCAGCTGTGCAAAGACCTCGGATGTATGTACCAGACAGTCGGCGCATGGATCGCCGCTGTCGGAGACGAAGAAGAAGCCAAACTGGACATCCTGGCTGACAGGGCTGAAAGAAGGGGTATCCCTTATGAATGGCTGAGCGGGGAAGAAGCGAGACAGCAGGAACCCAACCTGAATGAACAGGTATCCAAAGTACTCTCATTCCCGACAACAGCGATCATCTATCCCTGGGAAGTGGCGATCGCCTGCGCGGAAACAGCTGTGAAGAACGGTGTTGAGCTTTATCTGAATTCCGAAGTGACAAAGATCGACGAAACGGAAACGGGATATACCGTTCATACACCGGACAGAGAGTTTGAAACAAAGACCGTCATCGATGCGGCAGGCATCGGTGCTGACCAGATCGCCCATATGGTCATGAAAGACCCCGGTTTTGAGATCAAACCCAGAAAAGGCGAATACTATGTCCTGGACCATGACGCGAAATTTGTAAACCACATTATCTTCCCGGTCCCTTCAGACAAGGGAAAGGGCGTACTGGCAGTACCTACAGTACACGGAAATACACTCCTCGGACCGAACTCCGACTATGTACAGGGAACCGTTGATACGGGAAGCACTGTGCAGGGGCTGGACTATGTCCGCGCCAATATTACCAAGACCATGAAGAACGTACCGTTCTACAGAACGATCCGTACGTTTGCCGGACTCCGTCCGTCTTCATCGTCTTCTGATTTCATCATCGAAGAGGCCCTGGGACATCCGGGATTCATCCTGGCTGCCAGCATAGAATCACCGGGTCTTGCCAGCGCGCCGGCAGTTTCCCTGTATATCATCGATCTTCTGAAGAAGACGCTGACATTCACGGAAGACCCTGACGCTGTCATGACAAGGAAGGCACCGGTCGTACTGAAGGAACTGTCCGCGGAAAAGCGCAATGAACTCATCCGTCAGAACCCGAAATACGGCAGGATCGTCTGCCGCTGCGAGCAGGTCAGTGAAGGTGAGATCATCGACTGCCTGCAGGGACCGTGCGGTGCCCGCAGCATCAAAGGTGTCAAAAAACGCGTCAGACCGGGTATGGGCAGATGCCAGGGCGGATTCTGCGAACCGCTGGTACTCGAAATACTCGCCAGAGAACTGCATAAAGATCCGCAGGAGATCGTACTGGATGGATTGAGATCGAACATCCTGGAAGAGGAGAACCGGTAATATGCGTACATACAGAGCAGTGATCATCGGCGGCGGATCGGCAGGTCTGGCTGCGGCTATCACATTGAAACAGAACGGGATAGACGACATCCTTATCCTGGAAAAGGACAGGGAACCGGGCGGTATCCTGCAGCAGTGCATCCATAACGGATTCGGACTGCAGACATTCAAGGAACAGCTTTCAGGTCCGGCATATGCTGAACGGTTCATCGACCAGGCAAGGGAACTTGAGATCCCCATCAAACTGAATACCATGGTCACCCATATGTATCCGGACAGGACGATCGAATACATGAACTCCGAAGAAGGATGCGTTACGATCGGCGCGGATGCCATTATCCTGGCTGTTGGCTGCTATGAACGCAACCGCGGCGCAGTCGAGATCCCGGGTGAACGTCCTGCAGGCGTCTTTACGGCAGGACAGGCACAGCGCTACCTGAACATCGAAGGCTACATGGTAGGCAAGAAGGTATTTATCCTTGGCTCCGGCGATATCGGCCTGATCATGGCAAGAAGAATGACGCTGGAAGGAGCCAAGGTATACGGCGTTGCGGAACTGATGCCGTATTCCAACGGACTGCCGAGAAACATCCAGCAGTGCCTGAATGACTTCAACATCCCGCTGTATCTGAGCCATACAGTCACACATATCTACGGAAAAGACAGGCTGAGACAGATCGAACTGTCCCAGGTGGATGAAAACAGAAAACCGATCCCCGGCACACAGCAGTACTTCAATGTCGACACATTGCTGCTGTCAGTGGGACTGATCCCCGAGAACCATCTTGCGGAAGAAGCAGGTGTCGTACTGGATCCCAGAACACGCGGACCGGTCGTTGATGAAGACTACATGACAAATGTCGAAGGCGTCTTCTCATGCGGAAACGGACTGCATGTCCATGACCTGGTGGACTTCGTCACCCTGCAGGCACAGCGTGCCGGACAGGGTGCTGCTGATTACCTGAAAAACGGACTCAAGCAGAACAGGCATGTATACGTGAAGCCGGGTGAGGGCATCAGCTATGTCGTTCCTGCGATCGTGCATCCCGGTGAAGTGAAGGAAAAGAAAGAATTCTTCTTCCGTACAAAAGGACTGGCTGACAAGGCTGTCATCAGGGCAGTCAGTGACGGAAAAGTGATCCGTCAGCTGAACCGCACCAAACTGATGCCTTCCGAGATGGAACGCATTACATTAACAGACAGTCAGCTGAATGAACTGACAGGCGATCTTGTGATCGAGATGGAGGAACTGAAATGACCCAGGAGAAGGAACTGATCTGTGTCAACTGTCCGATGGGATGCCGTGTACATGTCGTGCTGGAAGGCAAGGAAGTCATTTCCGTAACAGGCAATACCTGCCCCAGAGGAAAGGAATACGCGATCCAGGAGTGCATACAGCCGATGCGCATCCTGACAAGCACAGTCAGGATCACAGGCGCATCAGCCAGAGTGATCCCTGTTATCACAGAACAGGCGATCCCGCTGGAAAAGATGAGTGAAGCAATGCAGGAGATCCGCGCCATGGAAGTACACGCTCCGGTCAGGATCGGAACAGTACTGACGGAGAACCTGGCAGGAACAGGTGTCAGGCTGATCACATCCAGAACAATGTCTTAGACATCTGAAAATGTTACAAAAAGAACGGGTCTGTAACAAATAATCTGCTGCATGCCCGTTTTTTTCATGGCTGTAATCTTTTTACAAGTGAATTACGATATACTGAATATATTCAATATTCCATTCGCAGATAATGATTCTCACGCATTGATCAGAAAATGAGGAGGCTTTGTATCATGAGTAAACTGTTGAAACAGTTGCTGGCGGCGGCTCTGGCATTCCAGACATCACTGACCGGCATTTCATCGATCGTTTATGCCGAGGAACCGGAAAAAGAACCGGAATATACGGCGGAGACTGTCATGGAAGAGGGGGAAACCGTCCTGACAGAAGAAAATGAGGATGATACTGTCATCGTTCCTGAACAGGAGGAAGAAGAACCGGCGGAGACCGCAGTTCCTGAAGCGGAACCGGAAGAAACTGAGGAACCTGAGGAAACCACCGGCCCGGAAATGACGGAAGAACCGGAAGAAATACTGATTCCGGAAGAAACAGAAATTCCTGAAGTGACAGAGCCGGAAGAACCGGAAATTCCTGAGGAGACAGGACCTGAGGAGACCGCTGAACCGGAAGTGACGGAAGAACCGGAAAAAACCGGAGAATCTGTGCCTGAGGAAGAAGGACCCGAAGAGACCGGACAAATTGAAGAACTCATAGATTCCGAAGGTGCCTCACTGATGTCGGAACCCATCGGCGCACATGATCTGATTGAGAACCCGTACATGCTTGAGATCCAGAATGTCGAACAGGCGGATTACGACCAGATCACCGTTACGGCACTGTGGAAGGTCTCAGCACCGACAAACGTATATCTGATCGCTGAGAATTCGACGACCAGATACTTCCTGGGTCAATACGATCTGCCCGGCACGAATGTTCCGTTCAAGTTCGATCATGTTGTGCCCGGACTGCCGGAAGGACAATATACCCTCCGTGTTGCAAGCAATAACGCGGCCTTTATAAAACCGTCACTGATCGTATCCCCGGCATACAGTAAAAAACTGCAGATCCTGCCGCAGCCCGATGTATCGGTATCCAAACAGGATAACGGCAGCAGCACCGGTGAACTGCAGGTGAAACTGCCTGATCTGACCTATATTGACAGACTTATCTTCAACAGCGAGATCATCTACAGCGATATTGAGACTACAAAATCACAGCTGACCGCAAAAGCTGTAAAGGGTGTATATACTTTATCCGGTATGCCTTCAGACAGTTATAACTTCTGGTATACAGGTGTGTCCACGTCGGACGTGATCGCAGTCAGCGGCGGTGTCAAAAATATATCTGTTCCTATGACAAAAGTACCGGTTCTGATGGATGCCTGGATCATGAAGAAAGGATCCTATTACGGTGATTCATATCATCCTCTCATCATGGAATATAAGGGAGAGACCGCTCAGATCACTGCCGAACTCTATCCTGCGGACTCAGTGGATGATACCCGCCTTACCTATAGATCCGGAGACACGAAAGTTGTGACGGTCGATACCGTAGGCAATATCAAAGCAGTCGGAAAAGGAGAAACTTCGATCACTGTTTCCAGCAAAGCGGATCCGGCAGTGAAAGCAGAAGTATATGTAAAAGTCGAGCCGATCACACCAAAGACATTTAAATTTGATTCCGCAAAAGCTGTCCCGGAGTATGGTGTATCGCCGGTGATCCGCCGCAGTTATACAAATCTGGAATATACATTATTGCTGACAACAGATTCCATCCCTAGTGAAGCAAAGATACCGGTGACCTTTACCGTTACCGGCGGAGACGGGCTGAAGATCTTTAACGGAGAACCGAGCGGATCAGGCTGGCCTGCTGCTGCAGCTGACTTCAGCAACTATGTCACGACATATACGCGTGATCTTACAACGATCGGATCCCAGCCGCGTGCACAGATCCATCTTATGGCAGTTGGAGGCGGACACTATACGGTGACTGCGGAAGCTTTGGGAAAGAAAGCAACCTGCACGATCGATGTGGACGGATTCACCAGTGTTCACGGTGTTTCCGCGGATCCGGATGAAGGTGCGCAGTTCTATAAAGCCGGGAAGCCTGTGACAGGATGGATCACCTATATGGATGAGAAGTTCGTCTATGGAGCAGCAGGCATTAAGACGGACGCCTCAGGTCTGGCAGGAAGATGGATCTACTACGTGGATCCTTCCACAAAGAAGGTCGTCAATCAAGGTGTATACAAGATCGGAGGAAAACTGTATTATTTCGGTTCAGACCGCATGCTTAATCTTGAATATAATTCAGACGGCACAAAAACGATCGAAGGTGAATTATACGCCTATGACTCAAATACAGGTCAGCTGGACGACATATATGTCTTAGCAGACGGAAGTCTTCTTACCGGTTGGAATTATTACTATACAGATCGTTACTATGATCCCAAGACAGGGTTCGTGGTGAGAAGTTCATGGGTCCCGGCCCAATACAGCAAGGGAGTCACATGGGTAGACGCCAGCGGCGAACTTTGGGATGATGACGGGTATGACCTGGACAGCAACCTTTCTTACTATTTTGAAGGTCTCCATCAGATCGATGGAAACTGGTACTACCTGGACAAGTCAGGCGCAAGCAGGACCGGATGGGTCTATATTACGGTAGACGATTCCTGGAATGCCATACCGGCAACAAATAAGACCGGATACCTGAAAATATACTGTGACCCCAACAACAACGGACAGATCGCGACAGAGTCATTCTGGGCAGCCGGAAAAGAATACCGCGGAGTCAATATCTACAGAACGATATCCGGTGTCACCAAGCAGATCAAAGCAGGTGTCATTCTTCCGGGTCCGTATGAAAAACATTTTGACTCCCTGAAGAACGTAAAATATGTATGGGAAAGTGACAGCACCAAAAGTTTCATCGTCGGTCCGGACGGATCTCTTGCGAAAAACGCACTGGTTCAGGCATATAACCCGATGATCCACGATATCGCATGGATGTACGCAAAAGAAGACGGCAGTCCTGCGTCAAAAGAGTGGATAAGTGTTAAGGAAAAGAGTTATTACTTCAACAACGACGGTATCTATGATCCGGCAGGAGTTCCTGCGGCTGATACAGGTCTGTTTGTGCTAAGCCAGACCGAATTGAAGACTCATGTTAACGCGAAGCCGGTTAATGCCAAAAAACCTTCCGAAGGGTATTATTACTACGATGATACAAATGACCAAAAGCTGACGAATATCCTGCTGGTCGATGCCTTCGGTCAGCCGGTCATGGCTTTGAACAAAAACGGGAAACCTGTTGTCAATACGCTGATCTCCGTATCAAGGAAAATGGAAGGCCCGATGAACACCTATGCGGTGCTTGATGACGGAAGCGTCTTCTACGGCAGTTACCCGGACAGCGGATACTGCTATAACACGGTAGAGATCAATGGCAAGCTATATGCGGTATCTCCGGATGATTCCACTGTTTACAAGAACGGACTTGTACCGATCGCCTGGACATACACTCATGAAGTTGATGAATGGGGCTATGCTGACAAAAACGGTGTTCTGAAGAGAAACGCGTTCGGCAATGTGGTGATCGACGGGCAGACCTATACCATGTACTTTGAAAGAGGAGGGGACGCTTCCCGGGAGGACATCATTGTACACAAAGGAAAACCGTATCTTACAAAGACAGTTACAAGTCATTCCGGCATTCACAATGGTGTTGACTTCTATGTGGTCAATAAACCTGAAACAGAGATCTGGGTCACGGGACCGGACGGATATCAGATCTGTCTCACGAAAGACGGATCGATCAAACTTGGTCTGCTGACCATGCAGAGCGGAAGAAAAGCATACTATATGCTTGAGAACGGATATTACCTGAAACGGCTGAACGACCTGAACAATGACATGCGGCTCACACTTTGGAAGATCAACAGCAAGCTTTATCTCTTTAACGAAAGCGGTACGGCAGTCACCGGATGGATCCATTTCGACCGTGTGACCATTACAGATCCCATGGCAAAAGACAGCCATGAAACGTATAAAGATGTGCTGATGTATTTCGATCCGAAGACCTGCGCAGCAGTCACCGGAGGATGGAAGACCATACCGAAGCCTGTATTCAGGGGTATTGATCCTGCGCTCGGTGCGGAAGATATCGGAATTCCGAAGAATGACGGATATGAGACGCATCCTGTGAATGATTCATCGGCCAGTGCTAAACTCTATTTCACTGAGGAAGGCATCCTTGTCCGCAGCAAGGAACTTACGATCTCAAAGAAACTGTACATGTTCGCTCCGGACGGAACCTCCACTTTCAAGACAGGCTGGACAAACGCAGACAAGATCTACTATATCTTGAAAAACGGACAGCTGGCCACCGGACGTCAGAAGATCGACGGACAGTACTTCTGCTTCGATGAAACAGGACGGAAATATATAAACCGTCTGGTCAGAACAGGCAGTAAGTGGTATTTCTACGATCAGTTCGGCGTACAGGCGACACCTGTACTGAGTACATCTCCAACGGGGTATAATCTTTACGGCAGTCCTGCAGGCAAGGATCTGACCGCAGCATGGGCGAAGGACGGATCTCTGACCAGGATCGCCTACACCGGCTCAGGCAAGCCTGCATCCGGAGAGATCGTCAACTTCGGTGCTTACGATTCTGACTGGGATATTTACAGCAGTTTCATTCTTGACAGCAAGGGTCTCCCTCAGACCGGCGCAGTTTACGGCATCAAGGAAGGCTACGATACGAATGCCTATATTTACAGCACAGACGGATCCATTGTGGAAGCGGGAAGCGAAGGATACTACTCACTTGTACAAAGCGGAAAGAAGTATTATGTTGTGGATGACTGCAGGATCCAGACCGGCAGCTATGTAAGGCCATTGGAGATCGACGGCAGTCTGAATTCTCTGAGTGACAAAGACAGGAAGACGATGGAATGCTTCGCGGAACTCGGAAATAACCGCAGTAAGGCTCTCTATGTTCTGGTGAATCAGGATGGAAGCACAGTGTCTGACAAAGCGGTCTACGCAGAGATCAACGGTATCACAAAACTATGGCATACCAACCGTATGGGCGTACCAATGGACTACTACACACCGATCTATAAATTCGGCGGCAAGTGGTACGCTGATTACCAGTTGAACACCTTAAAGTTATACGGTGATTCTGACAGTATCACTGCTCAGATCAGGACAAAGACGAATGGTGAACTGATCGGGTTCTATAATACTGAAACCGGTAAAGCAGTCAGCGGAATGTACGGTAATGAAGATATTATGGTCTCATTGAAGAGCGGTAAACCGCAGACCGGCAATCAGAAAAACAAATACAGCAGCTATTACTTTGATCCGCAGGTCGGTGCTTACGTAGTACATCCATAAGCGCATTTAAGAATACATACAAACCATATTTATCATGAAAGAGGCTTCAGCAGTGATTATTCCCTTGTGTGAATATTCAGCTGCTGCAGCCTCTTGTTTTATTTCTGCTATGAAAAACTGTATCATTCAGTTTTGATATCAATCAGTCTTCGGATCTCAAACACTGTATCAACGGCATCATACGTTTCATTTTCAAATGTACTTTCATTTGTACGTATTTATGTACGTTCGTAAGCACATGATTACGGGAAACAAAAATAAAACGCAGGTGTTTCATATGTCACCTGCGTGAAAAGAAATGATCTTTATTGTTAAATCAGCATCAATGATCCGGTGTTATTATGCATCGTTTCTGATCGGATTCCAGCTGCCCCTTCTGTAGTAGAGAAGGTAGCAGAGAAAGACCGCCATGTTGTGCGAGATCATGCATACCCAGGCAGCGATCAGTCCGAGATGGAACACATGGATGCACAGGAAGGTACCCAGGATACGGATGCACCACATACCGCTGACATTCAGTATGAACGGGACTTTTGTCTGTCCGGCTCCCATCAGCATTCCTTCAATGACAATAGATATGCCATAGAAGGGTTCCGAGCAGGCGACCATGCGCAGTACCTTGGAACAGAGTGCAATGACATCCGGATCATGCGAGAACACGGATACCATCTTCGGCGCAAACAGGAAGAGCAGTGTTCCCGAAATGATCATCATGGACACCTCACAGAAGATGATCATGACAGGCATCTGTTTCAGCCGCTCTTTGTCCCTGGCACCGATCGCGTTGCCTGTTAATGTTGCTGCAGCAGTCATCATGCCGTAGCCGGGGATGTAGAAGGCTGATTCCACGGTATTGGCGATCGTATGGGAAGCGGTGGAAAGACCGCCCAGGGAATTGATCATGGAAGCGAATATCACATATCCGAATGATGTGGCAAACCTCTGCAGCATATTCGGAAGGGCGATCCGCAGACACGGTACCAGTACTTCCGGATCAGGCTTCATCGTCCAGCCAAGCGGCGAGACCTCCGGATGCCTGAACAGTTTCACCGTAATCAGGGTTCCGCCCAGAACAAATGCCAGCGCGCTTGCGACAGCCGCGCCGATCACACCCATGCCGGCGCCCCACATCGGAACGGAAAGTCCGAATATATGGAGCGTCCTTGGCTGGTAGATCAGCAGAAAGTTCATGAGGACATTGGCAATATTGACGATAATACCGTTTTTCATCGGTGT
>JAFOMZ010000122.1 GCA_017421125.1 Solobacterium sp. | reverse complement strand
TCGTCAAGCGCGCACATCACGCCGCAGAACACTTTGCTGTTGAATTTCTGGACAAAGTATCCGATGTCCAGGTCATGGTCAAAATGCGCATGGGTCAGGATGATATAGTCTGCCCCTTCGATCTCTTCTTTTGTATGTCCGTCAGGAAACTCATTGCCGGTAAACCAGGGATCGATCAGGACTGTCTTGCCGTTAGGCAGTACGATCTGGAAATTGCACCCTACATTGAAAGGTCTGATCTTGATGTTCGTGACTCTCATAATTCTCCTCCGGGTTTTATGAAACCGCTTTCTTTACTTAAAACATAGCATTCGTATATAATTATGTAAAATATGTTATTTCGTTGTTTTAATAGCTTTTTCCTATGAATCAGAGGTGTGTATGAAACTGACCCAGCTGCAGTATTTTGTAACAGTATGCCGTTACGGGAGTATTGCCCGTGCCGTGGATATCCTGCATATCAGCCAGCCTTCGATCTCAGCAGCGATCAGGGAACTGGAACATGAATTCGGCGTCAACCTGTTTATCAGGGAAGGCAGGACACTCACGCTGACACACGAAGGACAGGCCCTGTTTGAGCAGGCTGAAGACCTTCTGAAACATGCGGAAAGGATCGAGCGGCAGATGATGAACGCAGGACATAACCGCAAGACCCTGCATGTTGGTGTTCCTCCGATGATCGGCTCCCTGATCCTCCCGCAGGTCTTTTCGCTGTTTTCCTATGACGCGGATGTGCATCTTGAGATCACAGAAGCAGGTCATAACAAACTTGTCAGCGAACTGAAAAACACCGCGCTGGACCTGGCATTTCTGCCGCATGACGGACCGGTCGCGCCGGAACTGGGAAGTGCTCCGATCCAGATGCTTGAAACAGTCTTTGTCACTTCAAAGGACAATCCCCTGGCATCACGTTCATCGGTCAGCTTTCCGGAGCTTCGCAGCAACCGTCTGATCCTTTTTCAGAGCGGATTCTTCCAGAATACCATCATTACCAGGAGCTTCCGGGAACTGGGCATCATACCCGATATCCTGACGGAGTCAAGCCAGCTTTCAACGGTCATCTCAGTCATCCGTTCCGGGATCGCAGACGGCTTCCTGTTCCGCAACGTTGCGGAAGCTTACAGCGGGATCGTCCCCATATCTCTGGATCCGCGCCTGCAGGTACAGATCAGTATCTGCTGGAACAGATCCTCCTACATGAATACGGACATGCTGAGATTCATCGAAGCAGTCAGATCGATCCGTTTGTAGCGGACTGTTTTCTCGTTTCTATATAAAAAATCAGCTGTCCGGCTTTTCAGTTGTGACAGCTTGTTGATCAGATATTGTTTATGATCAGTACGATACCGGATACGATCAGCAGGAGAATGACCAGTTTTCTGACCAGCTTCTCATCAAGGATCCGGGCGCTCTTCATCCCGGCAAACAGGCCGGCAAGCATGACCGGAACCAGCAGTAAGGCATGTTTCAGGGCATCCGGCGTGATCACGCCGATCAGGCTGTACAGTATGATCCGGAACGTGTTTTCGGCAATGAATACTGCGCTGATGTTGGCCTTGAATTCATCTGCGGTATTCGTCACCCTGCCTACATATGCCGCCAGCAGAGCGCCGATCCCGAACAGCCCGCACAGAAGTCCTGAGAGGATCCCGATCACTCCCAACAGGAGCTTTGATTCCTTCATCTTTGAAGAGCTCTTTTCCCGGAAAAACATCTCGACACCGATCAGTACGACGACCGCGCCGAACACGATCTTGAGTACCTGGATGTCAATATTCTTCAGCAGGAATGCCCCGGGAATACTTCCGCCCAGCACCAGTACGATCAGAGGTAAATAAACGGAAGACTTGAGCTGTTTTCTGTTATCCCAGATGAGGATCAGGTTAGTCGGATAGCCCAGGAGCAGCTCGACCGGGGAGATATTCACGTTTGCTACCCCGAATCCAAGGATCGAAGTGAAGACGAGCGTATTCGCAAAACCGCATAATCCTTTTACAAAAAATGCAGCAAACGCGGCGATGACCCATAACACCATAATTCTTTTCTCAAACTTTCATGTATCGTTATCCGGGAAACAGTCTGACCGATAATATCATTCTGTATTTGTGCTCAGATATGCCTTCAGTGTTTCAAGTCCTCCCGGAGGCACACAGTATGTCTGATCGTGGTTCCGCACGCCTTCACATACTTCTTCCAGCGGAAACCATCTGACACTCTCAACTTCTTCTTTCTGCAGCGTCAGTTTTTCGATGTCCACAGGTTTGCTGTAGACGTAGACGAACGATACCTCATTGTCCCTGAAAGGCCTGTCGTGGAACACCATATCATAATGGATCCGGAACAGGCCGGCATATGCCAGTTCTTCCGGTTCTGCCAGGATACCGAGTTCCTCATGCAGTTCCCTGATCGCTGAAACAAGAGGTTCATCCCCTGCCTGGATATGTCCGGCAGAAGAAGTATCGTATCTTCCCGGGAACGAATCCTTGTTCATTGAGCGTTTCTGCAGCAGTACTTCGATATGGTCATCCGTTTTCCGGATCACCCAGATATGGGCGGTACGGTGAAGGATGTCCCTGGTATGCGCGTCTGTACGCTCTACGATCTCTCCTGTCGGGATCCCTTTTTCATTTACAACATCAAACCATTCCATGCCAGTATTATATCCTCATTCAGAGAATGAGGTCAGGAAATAAATCCGGAAATGATCAGGAACTGCGCAAGCACGTATGTCAGCATGATCCCCCTGTCTCCCTTTTTCAGGAATGTCCGGCAGGCGATCAGCGTGTCGGAGATCAGGAACAGTACGGAGCCGAGCCAGACCGGGATCCCGCCTGAAGCCAGGAATCTCAGCAGTGCCGTCCAGCTCATGACCAGGAGCACGACCATGTATACCATGACCGGATATCTCATCTTCCTGCCGGCATACGGTATGATGTGCTTCATCGATAAAGCAAGATAGATCAGATAAGGGACCAGGCTGAGATAATATGCCGGTCTGACACTGTATAAAAGCAGGTCTCTTGTGAATACGTAAATATAGCAGAAGTGTCCGATCATGAAGGCTGTCAGGCCGAATACAAACGGCCATTTCCCGTCTTTCATCAGGCACAGGTCGCCGATCCACCCGAATACCAGGGCTGCGCATAAAAATGTGCTGACCATATTGGCATTCAGCACATAATATCCCAACAGCAAAGGCATCAGAAAAACCTTGCATGTCCGTCTGCCGTGATGTTCCGATGCATAAACATCACAGGCCGAACATACGATGTACAAACCCAGTACGAGTATGGAAATGATCCTCTGCGGCATAACTGCTCCTGTTATCTGTATTTTTTCAGCATATCAGCCATCGCATGGCGTCCGGGATATTCAGAGACCCACTTCCGTGCCAGACGCCTTGCCATCTGTTTTCCCTCTTCATAGCCGATGATAATATTCAGCCTGCGCTCCATTTCACTGTAGGCTTTTGATTTGCGTGCTCCGTATGCCATCATATCAAGCTGACTCTCATACAGTTTCAATATCTCTTTGTCATATTCATGCGGGAAAGCGGTCCTGTACTGATCGAGAAGATCATGATCATTTGTTTTCTTCAGTACTTCAAACAGTTCATCGATACGCTTTTCTTCCGCAAAAATCATGCACTTCTGCTGTTCATTGGCGTTGATCTTCAGAATGGAATTGATCCTTCTGTTCCATTCATCCGCAGCGCATAATTCTTTCAGCCTGCGGACATCATTGAGGTCGATGCGTTCATCCTTCATCAGCAGGCTCTGCAGATACTGTTTCTCTTTAGCTGTATCGCCGGTTTCATGATACAGAGCGATCAGTTCTTTCATGTCCTTCACTTCCGAATAAGTGTTTCCGCGGTCATATTCAAGATCATCAAGCAGGATCCTTTCGATCTCTGCGGTGTTATTCATTGCTTTCGCTTCTGAAAGCGCGATCGAGCGGACAGTTCTGAGATGCCAATGGTCTTTTTTGTATGCTGTGATCTCTTCATCTGACGCTCCGGCGCGTTTCATCCATTTGAACCGTTCCGGGACCGCGTCATCCATTCTGAGCTGCCAGTAAGTATTGCCGGGTTCAGCTGTGTCTATCAGTTCATCCAGTTCTGCAAGTTTCTGGACAGCCATCTCATGATCCCAGAAATGATCTTCCACAAATTTTTCCGATACGCTGTCCATCTCACTGTCCGCACGTCTCTGCAGCATCGTTCTGATCAATTCCTTTTCCTGTTCCGAGCAGTGTTCCAGGATCGTTTCCCACATCATTGTGCAGCTGCCGGCAAAAGAAGACGCATTTCCGCCGTATGAACTGTCCATATCGATCTTGTCCAGTTCATTGAGAATATGCCATGTGGTTCTGAAGACCGGCATACAGATACCCTTTTCTGCCAGAGGCTGAAGCTTTTCATTCCGAAACCGGTACAGATCGGTTAACATCGAATCTTCATCTTCCTCGTCAATATAGTAATCCTCTGTACATGACATCATGATCAGATCCGCTTCCCTGATCAGCGCGGATTCATCGATGTACTGGTCACCGTGTCCGAAACTGATCCTGACAAGATTGGCAAATGATACGTCGTTCTGTGCCTGCCTCAGGATAAATTCTCTCATCTCCTCCAGACCGGCATCTTCCAGAAGTTCACGGATACTGACAGCTTCGGTCCTGTCCTGCTGGAGCAGTTCTTCATCAGGCAGATCTTCGATCGTATAGAGCACTGCAGCCATGTGCTTGCAGTTATGTCCGTCCATGGCATAAGGACATGAACAGTACATATCCATGACCTCGTTCTCTTCCAGTTCGATCCTCACATGATAGGTTTCCGTTCCGTCAACTTCTGCCTTGATCAGGTCACGTGTCTGCTTAATATCATGGACCGCACCGCTGTAGGCATAGTCCTCTCCGCGTTTCAGTATCCTGCGCGCGAAATAACTCTTCCATCCGATTATCATAACAGCTTCTCTTTGTCTTCATTCTGACACAGATACATGATCCGGTAAATCCGTATGTCTGTATTTCATGGAATAAAGCAGGCTTCCGTCCATATGTCTGCCCAGTATCCGTACGGAATAGTTCGCAGTCAGCAGTTTTTTCTGTTCATCACTCAGACTTCCGATCCATCTGACAGATGAAGGATATCGTTCTTTTGCCATCGATAATGTTTCTTCAAGCGTCGTCATATCACTGTTCCTCCACCCGTATCATAAAAAACCATGACAGAAACGCTGTACCGGATCCGGTACAGCACATATTCTTTGTCAAATGTTCCCAGAGTGCGGCACCAAAAGAAAAAGGAGCGCTCACATATGGTGAATGCTCCTGTACGGGTGTTTACTTTGTCGGATCGCTGCCTTCCACGAAATTGCGGATGTCATTGCAGAGCTCTTCGATATTGTCTTCTCCGAAGTAGATCATGTGACCTGACGGATAGCCTTTGACGAATACCCTGTCCTTCGGAAGACCGGCGTGGGATACGGTGTAGTAAACGATACCGATCTCTGTCGCGCCGTCATAATATCCGTTGGCGAAGAATGTACGCATGCCCGGGATACGCATCATGGCATTGCGCAGCTGTTCAGCTGTCGTGCCCTTTGGCGCTTCCCTGTTCCATGTCTCGATCACGTTGACGGAACGGACATACTGTCTGTCAAGCTTAACGTTGAGAGCCGGCAGGATCGCTCCTGTCAGTGCCGCATAGAAATATGTACCGTAGCGATCGCTGGACGCATCATCCCTGATGCCGACTGATTCTTCGACCTTTTCCGGAATATAGCGGGGTCTGGTGAATCTGCCGTCAAAGCGGGCAGCGCTCATGTTCTTGTCCTTGATGACTTCCTGACGGAATGTACCGTCATCGATCTTCATCGCGCGTGCTTCCAGATAATCCCTGCTCATGCCTGTGTAATAGGAGACCTTCTCAAGGATCGCCTCCCTGGCTTCTCCCTCAAGGTTCTCGCCTTCATACAGCGCAAGCAGGTAATCCTTATCCGCGAATGCCTTGGCTTCTTTGACGAATTCTTCCAGGGACTGATCGCTCGGATGATTGTGGTACCAGTTGACTGCCGCAAAGGTCGGGAAACCGGTGACGGAAGACTCTACGGGAACCTCTTTGTTGTAGTATTTTCCGACTGTGACTGTGTTGCCGATCAGTACGAGGCCGTCGAATGCGGCGCCATATGAACGGTCTTTGCCGCGGGTTGCCGCAATGCCTGCCGCTACGGACGCGCGTGTGCATCCATAGCTTTCACCAATCAGGTATTTCGGACTCAGCCAGCGGTTGTACCTGTGCAGCCATGATTCTACGAATGTCAGGAACGCTTCCGCATCTTCTTCGATTCCGTAGAATTCCTTGCCTGATTCCGGATCCAGCAGAACGCCGTATCCTGTACCGACGGTATCGACCAGGACGAGGTCTGCGATATCAAGCAGGCACTGAGGGTTATCGATGACCGTGTACGGTCCCAGGGCACTGGATCTGTTCAGTTCCGTATAGACGACACGTCTGGGCCCCATGAAGCCTGTATGTACATACATGGACGGGGAACCGGGACCGCCGTTAAAGCCGAACAGGACGGGACGCGGTTCGGTATCCTTTACATCGGAACGGAAATAGGAATAGGAGAAGATTGACGCGATGGGTTTGCCGTCATCGTTGTAGAACACATTGTCTTCACTGACGGTATGGTACGGGATCTCAACACCCCGCAGTGTAATGGTGTGATCTGATTCAAAACGCTTCGGTTTGAAATCAGCCGGTGTAAAGTTTTCTGTCTTGTACATACTGTTCTGGTCTCCTTTTATCTGTACCGGTCAGTGATCAGTTTTTATAATCGATGGTCACATTGCCGTTCTCGTCATAGACAACGGCGTCTTTATCAAGCACGAGCTCATTGACCGCTTCAAAGTACGCTTTGATGGACGGATACTGCGGTTTGTAATTCGCAACGATCTTCTTCGCTTCTTCACCCTCATTGCACAGCAGCGCATCGACGACAAAGAGCTGTGCCTTGGCGGAGTTCACGCATAAACGTTCCGGATCTGCGACATGGAAATCGATCCCGTGGAATGTGCCTGTTGCGCCGGCTGCGCTGAACTGTACGCCAGGCATAACGCTTGTAATATCACCGAAGTCGGAGGAACCTGTTCCCCATGCTTCGTAATCGAAACTGACCCTGTCTGCACCTGCCAGATCCGTGCAGCACTGTTCAACGAGCTTCATAAACATCGGATCATCTGTTTCCGGTGAATAACCGGGACGGTCTGTCAGTTCGACACGCGCGCCGATCGCCAGTGCAGCGCCTGTCAGGGCACGGTTGATCTTGACGTTCTCACGCTTGATCGCTTCCAGTGTCTTGCCGCGGACATAGCTCTCGATCTTCATCTCATCGGGAATGATATTGACCGCGCAGTTGACGCCTATCATGATCGGGTGGAAACGGATCAGATCCTTTTCCTGGAATGTTTCACGCAGGTCGTTGACTGCCTGCAGGCCGAGCATCGCCGCATACTGGGCATTGATGCCTCTGTGCGGGGCACCGCCCGCATGAGCGGACTTGCCTTTATAAGTGATCGTTTTTGCCATGCATCCGTTGGAGCCGTAATGGCAGGAGAAGTCATACGGTTCACCTTCACCGGCAGATGTGCCATGTACCATCATGGCAAGATCGACGCCGTCGAGGATGCCTCTGTGCATGAACTCGACCTTGCCGCCCATGTAGCTGATCACGCCCTTCTTTCTCAGATCCTCACGGAATGCCAGCTGGATCATTTCTTCAGCCGGTACCGCGATCAGACGGATCGTTCCGCAGAGTCCTTCAAGAGCTCCCGGTTCCTTCAGCGCAGCCGCAATGCCCAGCAGCGCAGCAGCCTGGCCGTGATGGCCGCAGCAGTGCGTCATGCCGTTGACGGATTCAGGATGGTTCGCAATATCCAGCGCATCCAGCTCACCGAAGATCGCAAGCGTCGGTCCGGGTCTGCCTGTTGTGACATCTGTGTAGAAGCCCGGAATGTTTCCGAATCCCTTGATCTCTCCGGCAAGAACAAGCTCATAACCCAGTTCCTGGAATTTCTCAACAAGGTAATTATGTGCCTGCCATTCCGTGAAGCCTGTCTGAGGATGTGCCCAGAGCCAGCGCTCTGCATCCAGGATCAGCTGTTTGTGTGCGTCGACATTTCTGACGATCAGTTTCTGTTTTTCATTCATCGTAAAAACCTCACAATTGTCACTATTATACCATCCGGTATTTTCGATCCCGGCTGTGCGGCGCACTTCTTTCTCACAGAAAACATGTTCTGTACCTTCTTGTTTCAATTCTTTCAGAGCGTACCCTGTTGTACGGAGAACAAAAAATGTCATATGATGATATACAGTCCGGAAAGGAATATAACCGTCATATGAACATACCTGTTATGATCATCGCAATTATTCTGTTTGTTTCATCTGTTATGACATACTTCAGCAGTATCAGAGCCGAAGGCAGTTCTTACCGCAGGATCCTGGTACTCTATACGCTGATCACAGTGGCTTCGGCAATTGCGGTCAGATATTTTCAGGAACTGTATCCGCAGGATCTTGTTTCAGGCACCGTACTGAAGTTCTGCGCGTCACTGCCCTCAGTATTGTATGCGTACAGGGGATATCAGCTGCTTCAAACAAGGTTCGGGCTGATCATAACGCTTGCCATAGTCCTCGGCCTGATCGCCGATGTCAGCATCAATATCAGCTTCCTGGCAGGCGGAGCAGTCTTCCTGATCGGTCACCTGCTGTATGACTTCGCCTTTTTCAGTGAACAAAGGCCTTCAGGGAAACAGGTCGTATTATGGCTTGTGCTGACAGTCCTGGCAGGAGCAGCGATCTATCTCTTCAGGAATCATTTCGATTCTTTCCTGAATGCGGCCGGTCCGTTCCTGTACATATCCATCCTGATCTCAACGGTCGTTTTCTCATGGTCACATGGGAAGATGGTCTTCGCAGCAGCGCTGATCTTTGCCTTAAGCGACTGCTTTATGGTGGGAAACATGGTGTTTAACAGCACGATCCTCCTGAAGATCCTTGCCCTGCTCGTATATTACGGGGCGCTGCTGTTGTACGGAACAGTCCTCTGGCAGCGCAGCACACAGTGACAGCACTCCGGTGCTGTTTTTCTTTTGCCCTGATCACCAAAAAACACCGGATCGCTCCGGTGCCTGATGTCGTTGTCACAGTGTATGGAAGACAGGTGTCATATGGTCAAACGTACAGATCTCCGTGAAGCCGATCTCTTCCTTCAGGATGCGGTATCCCTCATCCAGGTGGTCCGCCAGCATATTCGCGTTATGTGCGTCGGATCCGACCGTCAGGATGCGTCCTCCGAGATCTTTGTATAAACGGAGAATGGCACGGGAAGGCTGTGTATCGCTCAGCCTGTACTTCCAGCTGGAGGTATTCAGTTCGATCCCTTTCCCGTCTTTGATCGCCTGTTTCAGGATCTCTGCGATCATATCCTTGACTGCTTCAAAAGGATATACCCCGTTTTTATCATAACGGATGATCAGATCCAGATGAGCCAGTACCGAGTAATCCTTGAAGATCTTCTGCACTTCATAGATCTCACGATAATACTCTTCATTGTATTCCTTCTGGGTCTTCCCCCTCTGGAAATCCTGTGTCCAGAATTCCAGGTTGTTGACCTGGTGCATGGACAGCAGTACAAAGTCCAGTTCATTTCTGTATGTGTCGTACAGTTTTTGGAACGGATCAACAGTGATCGTCTGAATGCCGAATTCAAGGCCTTTTCTGATCGTGATCTGTCCTTTGAATGTTTCCCGCATCCTGTCGATCTTGGAGAAATATTCCGGATAGTTTACATTCGCGCATGGGTCCATCTGATCACGGGGCGTACCGACGCCGTCCCCGCCTCTCCACTGAATGTCTCCTTCGCTCCAGTCTTTCTTGATGCCGTAATCCACATGATCCGTGAAGCATATTTCATCCAGCTTCAGTTCGACCGCACGTTTGATCTGATTCTCCATGCGTTCTCTGGAGTCGTCACTGAATTCTGTGTGCAGATGGTAATCAGCTCTCATACCGTTTTTCCTCTCTTCATCTGAATCTGCTGTTTTTATTTTTTGCGGTTCAGGAAGTCGATCAGCACAGCCATCATGACCAGGAGGGGTTCACTCTCATCCCTTCTGCATCTCATGGCAAAATTTGCAGACCTGACTTTCTTCGCGGAAACATCCGCCAGCGTTTTTCCGCTGTCCGTATCAAATATCTTATAGTCGTTTTTTGCCAGGCTTCCCATGACTGCCCAGCTGTTGAAATCCGTGATCAGTTTTCTTTCTTTTTTCTCTTTGACCGGAATGATATAACCCAGTACATGACCGTTCATCGTCACCAGGAAATCAGTCGTTTCTTTCTCATAGGAGAACAGGCTTTTCTTGCCGGACGTATGTCTGCTGACCGTACCGATCTCACCGTCATCTTCCGTATAGAAATGAAGTACGAATGATCTGGAATCAGGCTGTTCCAGCAGTGTGTTGTACGCTTCCGTGTTATTCCTGGTCTTGAGGGAATAGGTTCCCCGCCCTATTTTCTTATCCTGAAATGCCGCAAATGTATATGAAGGGGTCTTCTTTCCGCTAGAGATGACCTTTTCCGCAGTTTCCATGAATGTCTTGACGACATCCCCGGCAGCCGCGCTGATTCCGAGTTCCTTGTCCGTTTCGTATACGATATCTTCCAAAGCATCCAGCAGATTATCTTTTTTCTGTTTCTTCATGTTGAATGAACACTCCCTCACGATTATAAAACATACTGTCTGATCACAGCCAGATTCTTAAGAATTTTCATGTTCCGTTCAGTCATTGATCTGCGGAGCGCGTAAATGTCAGTTCTGAATCATCGTTTGTCAATGTCAGCTGACCGTCTTCATAGGTATACTGTCTGACCTTCTCTTCAGCCGTGATGGTCTCCTCGTCCCATGTCACTTTCCGGTGTTCCCCGAACAGATCAAGCACACCGCTTCCGTCTTTTTCCAGGGTGATCCCGCACTTCAGGCCTTTTTCTTCCAGCAGTGCCAGATCTTCCGAAGGTGTTTCATGTCCGTTTCTCACGATGGATGTGAGCTCATAGGTACCTGCCCTGTCCTGCATGACATCTGTCTGATTGTCCTTCCCTGCGCATGCAGAAAACACCGCCAGCAGGATCACTGTAAGTATAAGTGAACTGATCTTTCCAACCGTTTTCCGCATATGGTATCTCCTTCCGGCATTTACAGTCCTTCGATCATTTCCAGGACTGCTTCAGTATGGTCGCTTTGCAGTCCTGCGGCAGCCTGGGCCTGCAGGTCTTTGCGGATCGTTTCCGCCTGTCCGCTGCCAAGCGAAGCGATGATTCCGAGGATCCTGTCACAGTCTTCTTCATAACCGCAGTACAGGCAGGCATAGCCGAGATTCATATTTGCCAGCACACTGTCCGGCTGCAGTCTGCACGCTTCCAGGGCATCGTCATATGCTGCGGCAGGATCACGTTCATTGATCAGCCTGTGATAGGAACGCCATGTATAGTATTGTGCCTGGTCATAGACATCCAGTCCGTCATAGACTGTTTCAAATACTGCCAGACCTTCTTCAAACAGTTCTTCCGTCTGTCTGTATTCTCCTGCCTTAAATGCGTTCTCACCGGTATTCAGCAGAGACTGGGCATAAGCGGCTCCGGCTGAAGCGGTCTGCGCGTTTTCATAGATCTGCCGGTTGACCTCGGATGCTTTCCTGTAATAACTGTCCGCTTCGGTATATCTGCCCTGAATGTTCAGGCACAGACCGTGGTTATTGTACAGGCCTGACATGAGGAGCAGGTCATTCATGTTTTCCCGGTCACTCAGAGCCTGTTCTGCTGTTTCTTCAACATAGAAATAGTATTCTTCCGCCTGTTCATACTCACCGGCATCCGTCAGGCATGCTGCAAGTACGGACATGGTCTGCAGGTAGGATCTCTGGTTCTGGAGGCTGCTGTTTGTCTCAAGCAGGGCAGCGTATTGATCTGCCGAATCCTTCAGGTACTTCGCGGCATCCGGATAGTTTCCCGTACGGTACAGACCAACGCCCCTGTTGTAGAGAACACCGGCTGATGCCAGCAGGTATTCCGGGTCATCGCTCCCCTTCAGCAAAGCCAGCGTCTGGTCAAAGTACGATTCCGCAGACGGATCACCCATACTGACCGCATTGCCTGCCAGATTGCCGTATACCTGAGCAAGCAGCAGGGCATCCGTGTTCTGAACTTTCTCCAGGATCCCGATGGCATTCCGATAATTGACGGATGCTTCGGTATAATTGCCTGCCGCGTGCAGGATATTGCCGAGGTTGTTATAAGAAGAACCCCAGGCAAGCTGATATTCCCGTTCCCCCGAGTCCGCAAGTATTTCATATGCCTCTACAGCCTCACGCTGTGCAGTCAATGCCTCATCATAAACGCCCAGGACGCTTCTCGCATTGGCAAGCTTCTCCCTGTTTGCGGCAGATTCATATTCGGCATTCGTACTGTCTGCGGACAGTCTGATGATGCGGTCGATCGTCTGTGTATTCTCTTCCAGGATGTCCGCGATCCGGGCATACGCGCCAGGTATATTTACAAGGCGGTCAGGAAGTTCATAGGTCAGCTCATTCAGGATCGACATCGTCGCTTTTTCCCGCAGTAGGGCTTCGTCCCTGTACTTCTGCGCCATGTTCATCAGGATATATGACACGCTGCCGGTAAACAGAAGTACTGCCGCTGTGATCAGTGCCCTGCGCACGATCGTTCTGTTTTTGCGGAAGCTGTCTTCCCTGACCAGTTCGGAGAGCTTGCAGCCGGTGATGCCTGCAACAGCCTTCAGCAGTTCATCCGGCACTTTTTTCATCATTTCCCTGATCGAATCGCCGGGCACACGGATATCCATGATCCGCTCCCGAATATCAGGTACTTTCTTCAGTGACGGCGGGAACGAGGTTGTCTCATCCCCGTTGATCAGCAGCGGATAGATCTGTTCCGCCCTTCCCAGTTCGATGAACATCTCCACTTCACGGTCCACCCATTCCGAAGACGGTGTGTCCTGGGAGCACACGACGATCAGGACCCTGGCGGACCGGAGCGCGTCATCGATCGTATCCGTCAGGATACGGCTGACAGGCAGTTCCTCCGCGTCGCGGAACGCGCGCTGTATATCCTGATATCCCTGCTTCTTCAAAGAAGCGGGAAGACGGTAGCTTTCCACCCATTGGAAAACCTTTGAAGTGATCTCACTGTCAAGCGGTTTATGGCGGTAACTGAAAAACACATCATATCTGTTCGTCATGATCCTGCCCCGCTTTCCGCCTGATCAAGCAGGTCCCCCAATCCGAGTTCTTCCAGCGCTTCTTTCGCATGGCTGACGGCTTCTTCGATATATTCCAGTGCCTGCGGTTCATCCGCAAATGATGCCGGCAGGTCCTTCATGGTACGTTCCGCAGTCTCGGTGCTCAGCCGGGTCTGTTCTTCCGCGATCAAAGCTTCCCGTCTGGCTTTCAGGCCAAGGAAACCGAAGATCGCTGAAATGACCAGTGTCACGACTGCCGCAAAGCTCAGCAGGCTGATCACAGCCTTCCTGCGCCTTGTCAGATGACGCCGTTCCAGATCATCGGGATGCAGGTTCATGACAGACGCAACGATCCTGACCGTTTCATAGCGCAGCAGTTCCTTTCTGCGCTCCGGCGTATCTGCGCGCAGATCCGCAGCGATCGGTTCGATCGTTTCCATGCGCTTGATCACGCGCTTGTCAGGCAGGATATGCTGTACCATTTTCCGCTCGATAAAGCTCTCCGGGAACGCATCCATCGGTTCATCCCGTACGAGCACGGCGATCACATGATCTCTTCCGTGTGTGCCGCTGAAATAGATCAGCCGTTCTTCGACCGCGCTGCTCTTCTTCGCGTCTGACGAGCAGATCAGGACCATGAAGCGGCATTCATCGAGCCGGTCACGGACAGGCTCATGAAAAGGTGTTTCCTGCGTGTCAAGAATGATCCTGCGGTAATCCTGATCTTCTTCAGCCTTGATGTCCGCAGGCAGGCGGTAACCGCGGATACTGTCCGCCAGCTTTTCCGCGATCTCCGCGTCATTTACGGCTGAAACAATACAAATATCATAGGTATTCATCATCATCTCCAGAAAGCATATACTTTCAGCAATGTCATCAATACTCTGACGGCACTGTCCGCCTTGCAAACCTCATACAGCGCTTCGCTTCCTTCTTCATATGCCTGATCCAGGCTGACGATCACAAATTCTCCCGTCATACCGGCATCAAACAGGTACTGTGCGTTTTCCTGATCAAAGACTGCCGGATAAATATGCAGTTCTTCATCCTCATCCGCAAATACGGCATAGAAGTATTTCCCTGCCGCCTCATCCCGGCGCGGTGCCTTGACACTGACCCGGAAAGGCAGTTCCTTCAGCTCATCATTTCCGACCAGTACGGAAAGTTTCCGGTAAACCGGTGTATCAGCACCGTTGAATTTCACATCTTCCACACTGACCTTTGCGATCCTGAACGTACCGGTCAGGTCCGTTTCGAATGACAGGATATTCCTGTCCGGATCATAGACTGCCGGGATCCAGAGATCCTTGCCGTCCTGATCAAATACGGCATAGCATTCCGTGTTCTCCGTCACGCCTTCCGGGAAACGGACTTCTGCTGTTACTGCAGTGCCCTTCAGGTCACCGATCTGTCTGCCGCCCTGATAAACAGAGAGCGTATACTGCCCATTCCTGCCGGCAGTGACCGATGGGCTCAGCTTGTCGTCAGGCTGCTGAACTGCCGGTGCTGTCTGCGGCCTTACCGGCTGTGTCACCGAGCCAGCAGCTGTTTCTTCCTCATACGGGATCACCTGCCCGCTGTAATCATCACCGGATGAAGTCTCATCATCCTTCTGTTCCGGTTGCTTTTCTTTATCTTTATCCTTGTTTCCGAAATCCGGTTCACTGCGGCCTGTTCCCTGCCAGATCATTGTTGCTGTGCCGCCGGTGAGCGTGCCTGTATTGTTTCCGAGTTTTCCCGTGCCGGTAAATGCTGTGTTGGTCGATGTTTCTGTACTGCCTCCCAGGCTGTCCTCAACATTATAAACGTCATTCACACGCAGCAGGAATGTATTTGTCAGATCGATCATATCACCATATCGGTATACAGTGTATGACAGTCCGTTTTCCTCATCATAGCTGAAAGCTTCCACATAGATTCTTTTCCGGTCCTCTTCAGGAACACCCGCAGCGATCATAACATCTTCCGCAGAAACCGATCCGTCTTCTCCTCTTGAGATTTCATATTCTGCAGGTCCTTCTACCACAGCCATGAAGAAATATCCCTCATGTCTGTTATACCGCTCAATTTCCGCATATAACAATCTGACTGTATCCGGGGAATTCTCCAGAACAGCAGCAGCGTAAGTTTCATTCAGGACAGCCGGCCAATCGGAAACGGTCAGCTGTTCCGTATCGTCAAAGACGATCACACTGTCGTATTGAATATCTGATGTGATCTCAATATTCGGATCTGTGATGAATCTGCCTCCGGTGAACTTCAATGTACCGCCGGACAAAGATCCTTTGAGTGTCATGACGACATCTTCACCATATTTACCGACCGGAGCCAAAAACAGATTACTGCCTTCAGCAATATCGATCCGGTCCGCAGAGATACCGTTCATGAATCCGATGCCCGAACCTCCGGATACTGTCACATTGCCTAGATCTGCAGGCGCAGCATAAAGCACCAGTATGCTGTCGGAGAGGATGGGGTTCAGTTTCCTGCCCTGCGTGATCCCTGTAAGATAGATCAGATCATTTTCATATACGATCTGATCGGAGGTCTCCGGTACCGCATTCAGGTAAACAGTCCCGTTCTTCATGGTTCCGCTTCCTGCCAGGACGCCTCCGTTTCCGATCTCGATCGATCCATCATTCACCGTACCGTCAAGGACCAGACTGCCTTCAACAGAAAGCTTTGCCATGTATTTTTCCGTTGTAATATTCAGGGAATGCAGATCGACCGTACCGTTTTGTCCGATGGTCAGTGACGATGATGCAGGGATCATCAGCTGGCCGGATGTCAACTCCAGGCTGACTGTTCCTCCATGTGCAGGTGTCCGCAGTGAATCATCCACTTTATTGACATAATATGCGGTGTCGCGCTGCAGGCTTCCGTTCTCATCAATGTATTCTTCCGTTTTCACAGCGATTACAGTCAGATCAAGCGTACTGCCGGACGGAACAGTCAGGTGCGTGCCAGCCGGTATCGTATAGGATTCATCCAGGATACCGGATACATCGGGACCGTTGATCAGAAGATACGTGCCGTCAGTCTGCTTCAGGAATACCGCAACACTGCCGGTCGTATGGATATCCGTATCCGGCTGTACATTCAGTTCTGCGCCTGCCGCCATTTCAATGCTGTCGAGCAGCAGGATGCCTGTGCCGATGATATTGACCGTCTGTCCGGCAGAGATCTTTTTCAGTCTGTTCAGTCCGGACATGGCAAGCGTCACTTCGACATCCCCGGTGGTCAGGGATGTACCGGACCCATCATAGTTCACAAAAACGATATACCCATTGTCCGGATCGTTTCTCCAGCCGCTGTTTCCGCTCCATTCGGAAGCGTTATCCGTAATCTTGAATACCTTATTTTTGATACGGACCAGATCCTTTGTATCTGCTTTTGCATTGACGGACTGCTGTTCATTCTGAACAGTGTCAGCCGGAGCTCCTGCCGACACCGGGGAAGACAACGAGAAAAACAGGGACACTCCTGTCAATACGGCGATCAGTATTCTTGCATGGTGTTTCATAGGATACTCCTGTCTGCCGGATGGCTGCGCATGAATGCGGAATGGCAGTTATGGTTTTGCAGGTATAACAAAAACACATCTGTCTGATAAATTCATCATAACACAGATGTGCGTTTCATTTCTTTCTGTTGATTGCTTCTGTACAGTACCATCATGCTTTACGGGGTGTTTCGGAAAGAACTTTCAGGATCTCCCATGCATAATCGTCCTTTTCCCTGTCAGGTACGCTCAGTTCCTGATAGGGAACAAGCAGCGGATGCTGGCGGGCAATGTTGTTGCGGACCGGCGCATAGGACCAGCCGTTCATCAGATGGAAGCGTACCCAGCGTTCATGCTCGATCATGCGCAGACGTTCACGTTCCTCACCGCTTGTCTTCCTGAAGGCTTCATAAGCCTGCCGGTATGTGTCCGGTGTAAATGCTGTGCCGTGCTCATCCGGCAGCAGAATCCGTACTTTCACAGGCAGATGGTCGGCGGAAGCCAGGTTCGAGCGGCGGGTAAAACTGCTGAGATCCTTCCACTCAGCTGCCTTTCCTCCGGTCTGTGCCCGGTAGATCTCATTGAGTTCCATGGCCATGCGGTTCAGCGAAGACCTTGTGATCAGTTCCGGTGTCCAGATCTCTTCCGCGCTTCCGAATACCGTGACGCCTTCCACAGGTACGGATACCCTTGCGTATACCGATCCTCTCACAGCGTTGTAGCGGAACAGTTCCGTCACGATCGAAAGGTTTTCCTCTTCTGTATCGGTGCAGATGATCACCCGATCCGCTTCCCGGAGCAGGGAAAGATCATCGTTCCAAGGTACATCCGCGAAGACGATGCTGTCGCGGTGCTCATCGGTTTTTCCGATCGTGCAGATCTGATCCAGAACAGGATGGTTTCTCTGGAAATGCGCGAAATCACCGATGCAGCGGTAGGAAACGTGCTGCCGGGGATCGCATACATTCTGCAGCAGTCCCTGCTCGAGCAGCGCCTCTGCATACTTACCGCTGCCGATCAGTACGATGTGTTCCGCGGCATCCTTCAGGGGATATTTATTCCAGTACATTCTTGCGCAGATGGAATAAACATCAAACATATGTTCATGTTCCGGCAGTCTGTCCGGTTCATAGGTGCTC
>JAFOMZ010000014.1 GCA_017421125.1 Solobacterium sp. | reverse complement strand
GTCCGTTCCATTATCAGGAACACAAAAGAACATTCGAAATAATTTACGCAATATCGCCGCAAAACTAAAACACGGGAAATGTCGCATATTTATCGCACTTTCTCGTGTTTTCTATCTTATTCAACTGTCAAAGACAGGATTTTACATCATCACAGCAACAGCGGAAAGCAACACACTTACAGCCTGTTCCACAGCACTTAAAAACGCCGCATTCAGCGGCGTCCTTCATGTTTAAATGATCTTATTTACCCTGGCTGACCGGCAGCATTGCTGCACCGATGATTCCGGGCTCATCCAGTCCTGCGATCACAAACGGTGTATCATGTACCGCAGTATGGGACATTGCCTTGAAGTTTTCGACAACACCCGGCAGGAACTTATCTGCAGACTTCATCATACCGCCGCCAAGAATGAAGATATCAGGATCACAGACGCATGCGATGGTCGCGAACAGCTGACCGAGGTCTTTTTCCATGCCCTTGACGATCTCTATTGCTCTTTCATCTCCCTGCTCAGCATATTCAAATACCATACCTGTATGCGGGAAATCCTTATCCGGAATAGCAGCCTCAGCCTTGCGCTTGATCGCTGTTCCGCTGCATTCATTCTCAATTGCGCCAACATTCAGATAATTGATCTTCTCTCTGTTGCGGTCAATGATAATATTCGCAATTTCTCCGCCAAAGCCATGTTTGCCGGATACTGTTTTTCCGTCAACGACAAGCACGCCGCCGATACCTGTTGAGATCGTTACATAGAAGACTGTCTTCAGGCCTTTGCCTGCACCGACAAGAGCTTCTGCCAGGCCTGCAACATTCGCATCATTATCAACATATGCAGGCATACCGAATTCCTTGGAGAGTTCATCAGCGATCGGATAGTTTGTAAATCCCGGCAGGTTGGTGGACAGCACCATGCAGCCGGCTGTTGTATTGACAGGTCCGGGCACACCAACACCCATTCCGGAACATTCTTTCCAATCAGGGATCTCACGGATCAGTTCCTTGATATTTGCCATAACCTTGGCAGGGCCCTCCTGTCCGTAAGAAGGACCTTTTACCTGTGCAAGAATCTTTCCGTCTTCTGTGATCTTCGCAACACGAACATTCGTTCCGCCCAGGTCAATGCCGATATAACTTTTCATGATAGTATTACTCCTTATTTCTCTTGTCTTCATTATAACTGTTTTTATTCGGAATGATTCATCGGAATCCCAAATCTGCCGCGCATATCCAGCAGCCTCTCTGATCAGATATGTCTGCTTTGAAAATGCTGCCCCTTTTCCGGGACAGCACCCATATTATTTGATCTTATCTGCCAGCAGATTGCGGACTTCACGGATCCCCAGACCCTTTTCCTTCGCAATTTCCGCAATATCATCATATTCCAGTTTTGCTTTATTCACTCCGTAGCCGCTTGATCTCTTTATCCGGACCTGGCCGAATTCTGTTTCAACAGTATCAAGACCTCTGTGCAGAGTGAACCGTTTCGTTTCCGTCTGCCTGATACCTAAGGTTGTTGTATACAGGAACATTTTCTCAACCATCATATCTCTCTGGTCAGGAGTGCATATTACTCTGATCAACGTCCCCGGACGGTTTTTCTTCATACCAATGCCAATTGTATATACATCCCTTGCTCCGCAGGCCATCAGCTGTTCCGTTGCAAACGAGATCTCTTCTGCCGTCATATCATCAACATTGCATGACAACTCCAGAACCAGGTCTGTCTGGTCCCTGCTCTCTCCCAGGATCGCTCTGACACAGTTGGCCTGAGGGAAATCTTTCTTTCCCATACCATAACCGATCTTTTTGATCTTCATGACAGGCATGCTTTCATACTTCTGAACAAAATGCTTCAGCAGAGCGGCACCTGTCGGAGTGCACAATTCACTCTGAATAGCGCCGCCATAGATCGGAACATCTTTCAGGATCAGTGCTGTAGCTGGTGCGGGAACAGGCAGGATCCCATGCGCGCACTTCACTGTACCGGCTCCTACATGAACAGGTGAAGCAACGATCTGATCCGGTGCAAGTTTCTCTATCAGCATGCATACTGCTGTTACATCCGCAACAGCATCCATCGTACCGACTTCATGAAAGTGGATCTCATCCACCGGCATACCATGTACCTGGCTTTCCGCTTCTGCTATCAGTTTATATACGGAAAGAACATCTTCTCTGACACGTTCAGAAAGGAACATGTGATCGTTGACGATATGCTCGATCCCATGCATGGAATTATGCGAATGATGATGCCCATGTCCATGACTGTGCTCATGCTCATGATCATGGTGGTGTTCATGGTCATGTTCATGCAGATGCTCATCTTCCTCAACACCATGTACCTTCACTGACATATGTGTTCCGGTGATACCGCATTTTTCGGACGGTTCAGCTGTGAATTCCACATCAGGAATCCCGATCTCATTCAGTTCTCTGACAAACGCGTCTCTGTCATCAAGAAGTTCAAGCAGTGCCGCTGTCAGCATGTCACCTGCAGCTCCCATGCTGCAGTCCAGATATAGTGTTTTCATTATTTCCCTCCTGAAAAAGGTATGCAAAATCCATTCCGGACTTACATACCTTCTGATATGCAGATTCACTTATGAATCAATCGTACTTCTGTACGTCAACCGGCTTCAGCCGATATACATTATTTTCTTCGTACGATGACGGTCCGTCAAGCAGGTTGCCCAAGCATTTCAGCCGCCGTTTCCACAGCCGCTTCTACCAGTCTGCCAACGTTGAAGTCAGGGACTCCGACGATCAGATGAGAATCATTCTTAAACGGGATCAGGATCTTCCGGGCATGACTCTGTCCTACCGCAGCAGCCATTTTCGGCGTGATCTCACCAAGCATTGCATCAGCGATCACAATACCGACAGGCCCGATGATCAGGTCAGCCATCGAACATGCAACGACCACAGAATTCTCTCCTGTCGCGGCCTGATCTGCTCCTGCTCTCAGCATAGCCGAAGTAGCCAGACTGTTCGTCCCGACCGCAAGTACGATATGTTCAGGAAAACGGTGCTTCAATGCAGTGATCAGCTGTCTTCCGATCCCTCCGCCCTGCGCATCAATAACCAGTATTTTCACCAAAACCTCCAAAACAATGGCAGGATCTCACCTGCCATCGTTATTACTCAACTTTGAAATCCGGGCTCAGATCCTCACCGTTGCTTGCAATAACCTTTTTATACCAGTAGAAGCTGTCCTTGCGATAACGATCAAGTGTCTTCAGATCGAATTCTTCTCTATCTACATAGATGAAGCCATAGCGCTTCTTCATACCTTCATGTGTAGAGATCAGGTCGATCGCACTCCACGGGCAGTATCCCATCATTTCAACGCCATCAGTAATGGCAAGACGGATCTGCTCAATATGCTTTGCCAGATAATCGATTCTGTACGGATCATGTACACGGCCATCTTCCAGTGTGTCATAAGCTCCAAGACCGTTTTCTGTAACGATCATCGGAAGACGATAACGGGAATACATTTCTCTCATCGTAGCGCGGAAGCCGATCGGATCGATCTCCCAGCCGAATTCCGTAACGGTAAGGTTCGGGTTTCTGTATCCGCGATAGAATCCCGCGTCACCGCGTGCTGTCTGCTGATCAGCACCCGGATCAGCTTTTTCCGTTCCGTCACTGGCCTGGCATGTAGCGGTATTGTAATAGTTGAATCCGATGAAGTCAGGATGTCCGTTTGCCAGAGCTTCAGCATCGCCGGGAGCGAATGTCGGAACAGCATCATGTTCTTCCAGATAAGACCAGACGATATTGTTGTACTTTCCGAATACCGCCATATCCAGATACAGCCAGTTGCGGATCGCATTGTAGTTCTGTGCGGCAATGATATCTTCCGGCTTGCAGGAAGCAGGATATACCAGTGAAATATTCGGGGCAGGTCCGATCTTGGCATCCGGAAGCATCTGATGGCACAGTGCCATTGCCTTTGCCTGAGCGACCAGCATATGGTGGTTCTGCTGATATGTTTCCTTGAGAACATTGGTCGTTCCTTCAGGAAGCGTCAGTGTACCGATGACAGGTCCTACCAGTGTCAGCATATTCTGTTCGTTGATCGTCAGCCAGTACTTGACTCTGTCTCCATAATTTTCGAACATGACTTTTGCAAAGTTCAGGAACCAGTCAACAGATTCCGGATTGGACCAGGAACCTCTCTTATCAAGAGCAGCCGGCATATCGAAATGGAACATCGTAACAAGAGGAATGATGTTGTGAGCCAGACACTCATTAATAACATTATTGTAATACTCAATACCCTTCGGGTTCACAGCACCGGTTCCCTCAGGAATGATACGCGACCATGAAATGGAGAAACGGTAAACTTTGAAGCCCATTTCCGCCATCAGGGCGATATCTTCTTTATAACGATGATACTGATCAGCACATACATCCAGTTCCGAAGTTCCCTCAGGCACCTTTTTGACATCCTGGCATGAAGGGCCTTTGCCATCTTCCAGATTGGCACCTTCTACCTGATATGCGGAAGTTGAAGCACCCCACAGAAAATCCTCGGGGAATGGTTTCAATGTCTTGTGAATCATAATTATCCTCCTATCAATATTCTGATTCAATTATATATGATGGAAAACCGCCTAACTATCACTATTTCGCAAATCCATGTTCATCCGTTCAAAATTCAACAGAAAGCTTTTCCTGTCAAGGCCTCCGCCGAACCCTGTCAGCGATCCGTTCTTTCCGATCACCCGGTGACACGGGACAGCGATCACCACCGGGTTGACATGGCAGGCCATGCCGACAGCCCTGACGGCTTTCGGTCTGCCGATCCCGCAGGCGATCTCCTGATAACTTCTCGTTTCTCCAAACGGGATCCTGCAAAGTGCTTCCCATACCTGTTTCTGAAATGCTGTTCCTCTCAGATCAAGCGGAAGTTCAAAAACAGTACGCTTTCCCGAAAAGTATTCCTCCAGCTGGTCTGCAGCCATCTTTAAAAACCTGCCGTCATTCATGCATGCCGGCTGATCTGTAAAAGATATCTCCGAAATACCCAGACCGGTTTCCCGGAGCAGAAGATTTCCAACAGGTGTTTCAATGATACATTCCATAATTGTTTCCCTTTTATTTATTATATGATGAATTCAGGCAGTAAGTTGATTGATACAAATAATATGATCATATCAGCTGATTGGAGAAGTTTATGACAGCAGGCAGATATGAACGCAGATCCGTGAACCTGACAGAGGGAAACATCATTAAAAACATCATTCTTTTTGCCCTGCCGCTTCTTGCCGGGCAATTATTCCAGAATCTGTACAACAGTGTAGACAGTATTGTTGTCGGCAGAGCAGTCGGTGTTACTGCACTTGCGGCAGTCACATCATGCTCGGATATTTCTCAGGTCATCATCGGCTTTTTTACCGGATTATCCGTTGGAGCAGGCGTTGCTTTCTCGCGGTACTTCGGTGCCGGAAACCGTGAGCGTCTGCACGAATCCATTCATACCTCTCTGACCTTCGCCATGATCATGGGAATGGTCATGCTGGTGATCGGAGAACTGCTGTCCCCTCTGCTCCTCAGGATCGTCAGCTGTCCGGAAGATGTATACCCGGAAGCGATGGTTTACCTGCGGATCTATCTGATCGGTATCATCTTTACCTCCATGTACAATGTACAGGCAGGTGTGCTGAGATCGGTCGGTGATTCACGTTCTCCCTTTATCTTCCTGGTATGCGCATCCCTGACTAATATCGTCCTGGATATCCTGTTTGTTGTAGTGCTTCACATGGGAGTTGCCGGTGTTGCTTTCGCAACCATTCTGTCACAGTCAGAATCATTCTTCCTTGTGACCCGGAAAATGCTCAGAACAGATGATGTATACCGGCTTGTCCCGCAGGACCTGAAAGTAAACGTACCTCTTCTATTGGAGATCCTGCAGCTGGGAATTCCTGCTGCGATCCAATCATGCCTCGTTACATTCTCGAACCTCTTTGTGCAGCGCTATATCAACAGCTTCGGCACATATGCAATGGCTGGTGCAGGTGCAGGGAAGAAGATCGACAATTATATCAGCTAGATCACCGTATCACTCGGTCAGTCATGCACGACTTATGTCGGACAGTGTGTCGGTGCCGAAAAATATGAACGCGCCTTCAAAGGCATACGCTATGTCATCTTCATCAACCTGGTCGTTTATGTATGTCTAGCCGTTCCTCTTTATTTTCTGGCGCCTCAGGCAGCTTCACTGTTCACAAACAATCCTGAAGCGATCAGTTATGCAGTCACGATGATGCACACACTTCTGCCTCTTTACTTTCTTCAGTCATTTCATCAGGTACTGTCCAATTCAGTCAGGGGATTCGGCAAATCTACTGTTACAATGATCACAACGATCACAAGCCTGATCTTTATCAGACAGCTTTATCTTGCGATTGCAATGCATATCAACCATGATATCCGTCTGGTGTTTATCTCATGGCCTGTAGGATGGACCTGCTCTACCCTGCTTGCCTTCACATATTATTACTTTACGATCAAACGTCCATACCTGAATCAGCAGAAACAAGCGTGAAAGGAGTGCTGAATTATGAATACTGTACTGCAAAACATTATTAGCCGACGTTCCTGTAAAAAATACAGATCCGACCCTGTCGATCCTGCCCTGATCGAACAGATCATTGAGGCCGGTCTGTATGCCGCAAGCTCAAACGGAAAACAGGCAGCGATCATTCTGGCTGTGACAGATAAAGAAACACGTGATCTGCTCAGCAGACTGAACGCAAAATACGATGCAAAAAAGCGTCCTGACCCGTTCTACAATGCACCCGCAGTCCTTGTCGTCCTTGCCCCGAAAGCAAGCGGCGCAAAAGTATATGACGGAAGCCTTGTTATGGGCAACCTGATGCTTGCCGCACACGCACTTGGCGTAGACTCCTGCTGGATCCACAGAGCCAGGGAAACCTTTGAAGATGAAGAAGGCAAGGCCCTCCTGAAGCATCTGGGCATCGAAGAAGAATATGAAGGAATAGGCAACTGTATTCTGGGCTATGCAGATTATGAGCTTCCTTCAGCAGCCCCGCGCAGGCAGAACCGTGTATTTCATATTGACTGACCCTGAAAAATACATCTGAATGCCCATTCAAAAAACAGAGCTGGCATTGCTCTGTTTTTCATGTGCTGAATTGTTATTTTCCGTATCTGCTGAACAGATTAACGTAGAATTCCACGTTATCACAAAGGATCTCCGTATCAATGTGTTCATTGACAGAATGTGCTCCTCCCGACCGTCCGCTTTCAAAGATACCTGTAAATCTGTAGACACTGCGTGTGGGAGACAGATCACAATAATATCTGGAGTCAGTTCCGCCTGCCATCATAGAAGGTATAAACGTAATACCCGGATACTTTTCTTCCATGATCTCCTGAAGCAGATGATATCCATAGCTGTCAGAAGATGATACCGCAGGCGGGTTATGTCCCTTGATAAGACGGAACTGCACCTCTTCAGGCATCACTTCACGGAAATGCTGCTCCAGCTGTTCAAGCGTTTCACCCGGCAGGATACGGCTGTTGGTGATCACAGAAGCATGTTCAGGCAGAATATTTGCCTGATCGCTTCCCTTTGCCATAGTCGGTGTCGTGGTCGTTCTCATCATCTGATTGATCGATTTCTCTGTCTCAGCCAGTTTTTTCAATGTTTCCTCATTGCCTTCCGGATCTTCATAGAACGGCTTGAAGTCCCCTTCAATGAACGGTGCGGAAGCCTTCATCTGACGGATAACAGGCTCGCATAGATGCGGTTCCATACGGCTGCACTCAAGATCATAAATTGCCTTTCCGAGTTTACCAAGTGCATTATGTACCGGCGGATATGCAGAATGACCGCCTTTGTCATCTACATAGAACTCGTGATCCGCATAACCTTTTTCGGAAACGAATATCGTCGCGATATAACTGCCGTCTTCCCTGCGGGAAACACCGCCGCATTCATCGATCGCCATACCGAGTTCTATTCCTCTGCTTTTCAGTTCATCATGCAGGATCTGTCCGGCAGCACCCGGACCGCCCATGATCTCTTCGTTATATCCAAACGCAAGATAAAGATCATAGTCAGGTACGAAACCATCAGCGATCAGCAGTTCCAAGGCATCCAGATATGCCTGGATATTGCACTTGGAATCCGTCGTTCCTCTGCCATGAAGAATACCGTCTTCATCCAGATACCCTGAAAACGGAGGATATTTCCACATCGAATGGTCTCCTTCCGGAACAACGTCCTGATGTGCTGTCATCAGCAGCGGAAGCTGTTCAGACTTTCCGGTACCCTTCCATGTATACAGCAGTGCGCATTTGCCAATCACTTCACGCTTTAATGTACGATGAACAAGCGGATATGCTTCTTCCAGATAAGCATGCAGCTTTTTGAATTCCTCCACACGTGTCTTTTCCGGGTCACTGCTGGAGACGGTAGGAATCTGTACCATGCCCTGCAAGTGCCTAATAAACAGATCTTTATCAAACTTCATAATACTTTATTGCCCTTTCTTTGAACTCCATTATACAGATTTGAACAAATTGAGTCATGAATACCGGGGCATTCTCAAAGTAATTCGTGACCAGGAATGAATAATTATGAAAACAGTGCCGTTTTTTCCATACATGATCATACATGTCGGAAAACGGCACTGCTGTTTTCTTGCGTAATCAGAGACGTATCATCTGATATCCGATCCCGACATGAGTCTGGATCATACTCGGTTCATTATCATCTGTCTCCAGTTTTTTCCGCAAAGATGTAATGAACACTCTCAGGGAACCGGAATCATTTTCCGAAACGCTTCCCCATATCTCTTTGATGATATAGTTTCTTGTCAGCACTTTGCCGATATTGACAGCAAGCAGACAGAGAAGTTTATATTCGATCGGTGTCAGCTTCAGCTCGTTCTGATTCAGATATGCCAGTCCTGCCGCATAATTGATCCTCAGTTTTCCGTTAACGAATTCCGGGTTTTCAGGATACTCTTTTTTCTCCAGCACTGATCTCCTCTGTGCCGCCCTGATCCTCGCCATCAGTTCTTCTACGGAGAATGGTTTGGTCAGATAATCGTCCGCGCCTGCGTCCAGTGCTTCGATCTTGTCGGCTGTTTCACTGCGCGCACTCAGAACAATGATGGGTACCTGCGACCATGTCCGGATCCGTCCGATCACCATGATCCCATCCATATCAGGCAGGCCGAGGTCGAGCAGAATGATATCGGGATGGTGCGATGTTGCCAGCATGATCCCGGAAGCCCCATTGGCTGCCGTGATCACATTGTACTCACGCATGGATAGTGTTGCGGAGATCAGGTTTCTGACCGAATTGTCATCTTCTATTGTCAATATCTGAATCTGTTTCATTGATACTCACCTCATTCACCGGCAGTGTAAATGTAAATACTGCTCCCTGCGGATCGTTGTCCGTCACATATATTCTTCCTTGATGCGCATCTATGATCGACCTGCACAGATACAGGCCAAGTCCGCTGCTTCTGGATCTGTCAGAGACTTCATTTCCCCCGCTGTAGAAAATATCAAATATCTTTTCTTTCTGATCGTCAGGAACACCGGGCCCGTTATCGGCAACATGCACCAGAAGCATTTCTCCTTCCTGTTCATAACTGATCTCAATACGTGAATGCTCCTGCGTATACTTGATTGCATTATTAATGATATTGATAATCACCTGAACGATCAGTTTTCCATCAACCATAACAAACACCGGGTCAGTCCTGTGGAATATGATGCTGTGCCTGTCCTTCAGACGGTTGATATGTCTTAATGCCTCATCTATGATATCGCCGATCTCTTCGATCTGGATCTGCAAACGTACTTCTTCCTGATTCATTCTCGAAACAGAGAGCAGATTCTCAACCAGTCCGATCAGCCAGCTTGAATCATCAAACATATCCTGGTACATCTCATTTCTGATCCCCGGATCGATCTGATCTCCGTTGCTCAGCAGATTGCTTGCATTGCCGTAAATACCTGTAAGAGGAGTCCTCAGATCATGAGAGATCGTTCTCAGAAGATTTGCCCGGTATTTTTCATTCTGTGCAGCGGATTCTGCCTGTTCTCTTGCATGTCTGTTGAACATATTTGTTAGCGCCAGTGAACATTCCGAAACGATCGACTGTGCAATGTTCATCTCATCCGTATCCAGCGGTTTATCCTCGATATCTACGCTGAAGCATCCGATATCCATCCTGTTGATGTGGACAGGAAGATTCAGGTACTTCTGTTCCATTTCCTGCTTTTCCTTCCCGTACAGAACTTCCCGCTTCAGAAGCTTCCGGATCTGGGTCAGCGTTGTATTGATGATTTCATCCTCAGTCGCCGCAAGATCCAGCATTTTATTGGTGTCCAGAAGGATCATTGTACGGTTGACTGTTTCTGCTGACTGTTTAGCAGTATATTTCAGTCTGACAGCCAGGGTACTGGTAATAAACGAAACCAGAAACATGACCAGGAATGTAAAAGGATAACCTGTTTCATACACAAACAAAGTAAACCGTGGTTCGGTAAACAGGAAATTAAACAGGACGACACTGGCAGTGGAACTGATCAGGCTGTAGATCTGGTATTCTGTCACAAGCGAGAGCACGACAGCGCCAAGAATATATACCATGATGATATTCGCTTCCGAAAAATGGCTCAGGTAGAACACTTCTCCGATCAGGGTCACAGCCGCAAATACAGCCAGTGACTTCAAAAGATCCATCCATGAGAAACCGAACAGACCGCCAAGACGATTCAGGCTGTATGTCTTCATATCCTTATCAGGAATGATATCAATCGCAATATCCGATATATATCTCAGGATCTGGTCCAGCAGGGAACGCTTCATCCATTTGCCGCTTCTGTGCATGCTGCGTCCGATGACGATCCTGGTAATACCATTTGCTTCAGCAAACTGACTGATCTGATAAGCGATATCATCGCCTTTGATATATTTCACGTCAGCACCGTTCGCACGAGCCAGATCTGTATTCTGTTTCAGACGCTCAGCATCCTGGCTGGAAGTTCCGTAATATGGAGACGGAGACTGGACATACACTGCTGTCAGCCTTGCATCAAGCGACGCCTTCATCTGCGCAGCATATAAAATCACCTTCGCATTGGAAGGCGAAGATGACAGGCATACAAGAATATGCTCATCCTGATACTTTTTTTCCGACACGGTATCGCTCATGTTCAGTATCCTTTTCCGCTAAAGATAAATAATGATCTTCTTCAGATCCGGTTTTTTCTTTCACACGATGAAGCTGCAGATCGATCAGATAACTGCTCAGTTTATTGGCACCGTACAATGTGAGGCCCATCATCATTACCGTACCAACCACGATCACAAATTCTAAAGATATCATAGCACACCTGAAACATTCATCTGCGGCTAAACATCTTCTGAACGTCTTTATAGGCCCCAGCTACAAGCAAAGACGTATCAGAAGTGAACCGTGTATCCGGTGTCAGCATGATATTTGTCTTGCCATTCCCTTTGATACCGACGATATTGACGCTGTATTTCTTTCTGACATCCAGCTGACCGAGTGTTTTTCCGACCCATGCTTTAGGTACCTGTACTTCAAACAATGCCGTATCCTGGTCGATCTCGAAGAAATTCAGAATATGTTCGGTTCCGAATCTGAGCGCGATCCACTCTCCAAGCTGTGCTTCCGGATAAACCACTTCATCTGCTCCGTTCCTCTGGAGGAATTTCGCATGTACATCACGGCAGGCTCTGGCTACGACAAAACGTGCGCCAAGTTCTTTCAGCAGACTGGTGGTTTCCAGGGAACTCTGAAAATCATCACCGATCGCCACGATGCACATATCAAAATCCCTGACACCGAGTTTCCCCAGGAACCTGCTGTCTGTACTGTCCCCGATCTGTGCGTATGTCACATAGGAAATCACATCATTGATCGATGATTCTTTAATATCCACTGCCATCACATCATGACCGAGATCATACAGTTTATGAGCCGCATGCCTGCCAAAGCGCCCCATACCGATCACCAATACTGATTTCATATTATGATATACCTCCGATGCTTCTGATATTTTATGTATATCATCCGGGGTATTAAGACAGTGTTAACATTGGTGTCAAGCCTGTTAAGATTCTGTTAAGAATAAAAACCGGACCAATTTTGACCCGGTTCTATGCCCGATATATCAGTGGCCTCCTTTATGACCTCCGAAGCCGCCCTGCTGACCGCCAAAGCCGCCCTGCTGGCCGCCGAAACCGCCCTGCATTCCTCCGCCCATCATGGAGTTGGTGAGTGCTGTGATCTGTGTTCCGTTCACGATCACTGTTCCGCCGGTCATCTGTCCGGCACCATCATAATCAAACGCGAACTGTGCAGTAATGGTGATATTCCCGCCGGTGATATAAAGATTTCCGTTGGAATCGATCGCGTCTGTATCGCCGCTGCCCATCTTGATCGTCAGATCTCCGCCGTTGATCTCAACAGTCGGTGTATATGAATTTGATTTTCTTGCCGCATTGATCCCGTCATCAGAGGCATTGACAGTGATCGTTCCGTCATTGATCTGGACATACGTTCCTTCAATTCCTTCATGTCCGTTTACTATGATCGTACCGCCATCGATCTGCACGATCGTTGTGCCGTGTATTCCGTCATCATCGCTTGTAATATCCAGTGTACCGCCGCAGATATAAACATACCCGACCGTATCATCTTCATCATTTTCACAGTGGATGCCGTCTTTATCCGTGGTGATCGTGATATCGCCTCCGGCGATCGCAACTGAATCATTCGCTTCCAGTGCATCATCCGTACATGTGATATTCAGCGTTCCGCCTGTGATCTTCAGATCATCCTTGGATGTGATCCCGTTGCCTGTTGAAGAGATATTCAGTGTACCTGTCCCGTTGATGACGATGTCATCCTTTGAGAAGATGACTGCGTCTGTATTGGTGGTACCATCTGCCGTAAATGCACCGGTCACTGTCAGCGTATTTACAGAATCAGTGGTCGTTATAAACACTTTATCAGCTGACTTCACATAAATCGCAGGACTGTCTGTATTCGTAATACTGACTGCGTCCAGCACGATCTGGACCTTATCTTCGGATGCTGCATCCACAATGATCGTGCAGTCCTCTGCAGTTCCGCTGATCACATATACGCCTTCTGAGGTAATGGTGATATCCGAGTTGTCAGAAACCGTATAGTTTACCGCAGATGTCAGGTCCGCTGTCTGTTTCAGATCACGATCAGTGAAAATATCATCTGCTGACATCATGCCTGATACTGAAACATCGATCGATGTATTGACTCCCTGAGTATTTTCCTGTGAAGCAGTTTTACTCTCAGCTGTTTCACTCACCGCTGTTTCGATCGTTTTTGACGACGTATTTTCTTCTGCTGATGCAGCAGCTGATGAACATCCTGCCATCAGAACGACTGCTATGCCTGCGAACAGTTTTTCTATATTTCTTCTTTTCATGGTGTCCTCCTGTAAACGTGTTTCTGTTTACAGGTCTCAGAATACCCGGTCAATGTGAACTTTTCTGAAACAATCTGTGTCGGATATTTGAGTATTATTCAAAAAATAAGTTCAGGTCTGACAACAGGAGCCTCTTCCGATCCGGTTGATCCCGGGATGATGTATTCTTCATAACATTCCGTAAATAAGCCGGATGAATGTCTGTTTTTACGAACATAACATCTGTTTTTATGCTAGTATACAGGCATTACAGGAGGCCAACAATGAAACTGCTGGAAGAAAGAATCATACAGGATGGCAGAATTCTGCCGGGAGATGTATTGAAAATCGATAATTTTTTGAATCACCAGATCGATGTCAGGCTGATGGATCAGATCGGAGATGAATTTTACAAATTATTTAAGGATACTGCACCGACCCGTATAATGACGATCGAAGCGAGCGGCATTGCGATCGCAATGTCCACTTCCAGAAGTTTCGGATATCTGCCGATCGTCTTTGCAAAGAAAACAGCTGCTTCAAACATGTCAAGCGATGTATATCAGGCCAAAGAACATTCATATACAAGAAATGTTGATTATACCGTTCATGTAGCCAAAAACTATCTGAGCAAAGATGACCGCGTACTGATCCTTGACGATTTTCTGGCAAATGGCGAAGCAATGAAAGCCCTGATCAGCATTTGTGAACAGGCCGGCGCAGAAGTTGTAGGCTGCGGTGCTGTTGTTGCCAAGACCTATCAGCCCGGTGAGAGAACATTAAAAGGCATGGGCTATAAAGTTGAAGTGCTAGCCCGCGTCAAGTCCATGTCGGATGACGGAAAGATCGAATTTGAAGACTGAATCCTGCACAGGCAGGATTTTTCTTTTCCCTGCCTTCAGGCTATGAAGGCTGATCCTTAGAAAAACCGGTCAAACAGATTTATAATACATTTATGAATACATATGCTTCGCACAGACTGATCGTTCTGGTCCTGTCTTATCTGCTTGGCTGTATCCTTACAGGCGAGATCGTTTCCCATGCTGTAGCGCATAAGCCTGCGTCAGAACTCGGGGGATCAGGCAATCCAGGCATGGCAAACATCACCTCACATCTGGGTATCGTTCCCGGTCTGACCGTTCTGTTCGGAGATCTGCTGAAATGCGGTCTGGCAATGCTGCTGGCATATAAACTGTTTCCGGAAGACGGACGGATCATACTGTTTTACGCAGGACTTGGCGCATCATTCGGACACTGCCTGCCCTTCTGGAACCATTTCAAAGGCGGAAAAGCTGTTGCAACATCATCCCTCGCCCTGTTTGTATTCTCCCCGACATGGGGACTGCTATCCCTGGCGATTGGTCTGATCATCACGCTTGTTACAGGATACTTTTCCCTCGGAGGCGTCAGCATTCCTTTTGTTTTTCTGTTTCCTGCATACTTTGTTTATGGCAATGAATGTTTCATACTGGCAGTGATCCTGTTTCTGCTGTGTTTCTTCCGTCATTACCCGTATGGAAAAAACTTCCCCGCCGGAGCAGGGAAGAAAACATATCTTCTGAAGATCATTGCTGAAAAACTCAGGAAATAAGCGGTCATCCCAGCTCATTCCACAATGTAAACCCAAGGATCAGCAATCCGCCGACGATCTGCACGGCACTGATCGGTTCAGATAATATCAAAACAGAGATCATGACTGCCGTCAGGGGATCCAGATAACTGAGTATTGCTGTCTTTTGTCCCGGCAGTTCTTTTAATGCGGAAAAATACAGACAGTAAGTAATACCTGTATGCACTGCTCCGACTGTCAGCAGGCACAGCCAGCCAACAGGATCCATCCCTGCAAAGCTGATCCCTCCCGTCATCATTACATATGGAAACACGACGATGACTGCCGCAAGGAACTGAAGAAATGTCCTGTGAATGCCTTCAACACCCTGTATCATCTTATTCATCATGATAACAAATGCATACAGGCATGCAGCCCCCAGTCCATACAGGATTCCGGTCAGATGGGAACTTCCGGTACTCAGATCGCCGATGCCAGTGATCAGAACGATACCCAGTGTCGACATGCCGAAACAGATCCACTGCCTGAGTGTCATCCGTTCATGGAACACGATAGGACATAGTACGGTCACGATCACCGGCGCAAAATAATAACTCAGAGTCGCTGCGGAGACTGTTGTATATCTGTATGCCTCAAACAGCAGTATCCAATTGAAGCCCATTGCAGTTCCTGACAGCAGAAGCATCGGAAGCTGTTTCCGGATATGGCGGAATCCATCCAGATCCTTTGTCAGGATAAGATACATACCTATCAGCACGACAGCAAGTACGGCACGGAACAGTGCGATCTCCCCGGATGTCATCGGGATCCTCCGTACAAAAAGGCTGATCGTACCAAATACGATCACAGCAGTGATCAGTTTCATTTCTGCAGTTTGTTTCATATTTGTCATAATAGCTTATTCATGCCAAAAAGAACATGATTTAGCCCGCAGGAAGCATATAGTCCGCGATCATTTTTAACCTGCATACAGAACAGGTTCATCAGCCGCCCGGATCCGGGATGATATATGTTTCAATGACTGCTGCTTTTTTCCGGCTTTGCAAGTATCAGCTGTTCACCGCAATGAAGATAATTCAGCTGTCCGTTCATGATGGATCTCATTTTTTCATATGGTTCAGTGCCTGTGCAGTGACAGGTAAAGAAGACCGTATTCCGCTTTTTCAGTTCATGAGCGGTAACGATAATGTCATCGATCTCTTCCTCTGTATAGCCGCGGGAATGATTCATGGTATGAAAACCGCTGACAACGTAGTCAGGATCTTTCCCGTACCGTTTATTGAATTCTTCCAGAATATTCAGGATCCCGCGGTGAGCACATCCGGAAAACAGCACACTCATACCATTCTCACAGATCACCAGGTACTGCTCATGATCGAACCTGTCATTCACAAGTTCATCGCTGATCTTCTGCTTTAAATGATCATTGGTATGATACATCGGACGCTTCAGAGGAACAGCGGAGAACAGGAAAATACCTGATCCGATCTCATGATCACCTCTGACCGGAAAGATCCGATCATTGTTTTTCAATGCCGGATCCAGTCCGATATAGACAGGAACACCGTTCCGTATGGAATAGTACTCCCCGAATGCAGAAGCCTGAATATATATTTTTGCTGCAGGATTGATCTCCAGGAAACGTGCCAGTCCCCCTCCATGATCATTATGTCCATGGGAAATGATGACAGTATCTGCCTGTGAAAGATCGATACCGAGCTTTTCTGCATTCTTTTCGAACAGATCTGAAGCACCGGTATCCATCAGGACCCTGTGATCACCTGTTTCGATCCACAGACTGAGACCATGCTCGACCCCGCATCCGCACACACCTTCCGTATTTTCAACAAGATCAATGATTTTCATGCTTTTCACCTCAACGGGCCGCTGCAGGTCCCTTCAACTGATGCGGAAGATACAGTTCTTCCAGATACCGGATATCCTCTTCTGACAGTATCAGACCGACTGCTCTGACTGCATCGTCAAAATGTGAGACCTTTGTAGCCCCAACGATCGGGGATGCACTTTTGGAAAGCAACCAGGCAAGCGCTATTTCACTCATAGACACATGATACTTCCGGGCAGTTTCATCGACACGTTCTACGATCTTCAGATCACTCTCCATAGCGTGATCGTATCTTCTTCTGATCGTCCGGTCACTCTGTGAACGGAGTGAATCAGAGGTCCATCCGGCATGCGCCAGATGTCCGCCCGCTAAAGGTGAATAAGGGATCAGTGAAACATGATACTGCCGGCAAACAGGAATCATTTCCCTTTCATCTTCACGATACAGCAGATTGTAATGGTTCTGCATCGCAGAGAACATTGTCCACCCGTTCTGCATCGCGCAGATCTGCATGTTATGCAACTGATATGCATACATGGATGAAGCACCGAGTGCCCTGACCTTTCCTGCCTTCACAAGAGAGTCCAATGTTTCCATCGTTTCTTCAATGGGCGTGTCATAGTCAAACCGGTGGATCTGATAAAGATCCAGATAGTCCGTACCAAGTCTCTTCAATGTTCCGTCGATCTCTCTCAGGATCGCATTCCTGCTTAGTTTTCCCTCGTTGAAATATACTTTGGACGCAAGAACGACCTGATCCCTGGGAATACCCAGATGCCTCAGAGCTTTTCCGATGTATTCCTCACTTGTCCCTCCGCTGTACTGGTTGGCTGTATCAATGAAATTTACGCCCAGATCGAAAGCATGAGCGATCATTTCTTCTGTTTCCTTCTCTTCCAGAGTCCACTGATAATAGTCATCCGACCGCTTTCCGAAGGACATGCCGCCTAAACCGATATCTGAGATCAGGATCCCGGTACTGCCGATTTCTTTATATTTCATAGACTGCCCCCTGAAATGTTTGAACAGACATATAGTACCATTGAATCCGGCACAGCTTATACGGGTTTATCCGGAATCCTTCAGAAAACACTTGAACAAATGAAAAAGGAGCTGCGCCGCTCCGGATGATCATTCCGGGGGACAGCAGCTCCATGATATGAATAATGCTTATTTGACTTCGGCAATACCGAGTTCTCTGTCTCTGTTGAAGTTGCGTGCATTTTCCATTGTGGTTGCTGCGATCGCCTGCAGAGCTTCTCTGGTAAAGAATGCCTGGTGTGATGTCAGTACAACGTTCGGGAACATCGTCAGTCTGGCAGTGATATCTGTTTCCAGATAGTCATCGGAATGATCAGTGTAAACGTTGGAATCTTCGCCTTCATAAACGTCAAGCGCTACAGCATGGAACTTACGTGCTTTCAGCGCATCGATCAGTGCTTCAGCATCGATCAGTCCACCGCGTGCTGTATTGACCAGCATGACATTGTCTTTCATCATAGCGATCGTATCTTTATTGATCATATGATATGTTCCGCCTTCACCCATGATCAGCGGTGCATGGAGGGAGATCAGGTCTGACTTGCGCAGCAGTTCTTCCTTGGAGACATATGTAAGAAGTCCTTCATCAACAAGTTTCTGGTTCGGATATGCATCCCAGCCGATAACCGTCATGCCATAGCCCTTGCAGATACGTGCAAAGCACTGACCGATCCTTCCTGTGCCAAGGATACCTGCTGTCTTATTGTGCAGGTCAACTCCGAGCAGTCCGCTCAGCGCAAAGTTGTTGTCATTGACTTTATTGTAAGCCTTGCAGAGTCTGCGGTTTGCAGCCTGGATAATGGACATTGCATGCTCAGCGACAGCATACGGTGAATATGCAGGAACACGTACAACTGTGATTCCGCATTCCTTAGCTGCAGCGATGTCAACATTGTTGAATCCAGCGCAGCGCAGAAGGATCAGTCTGACGCCGCACTCACGAAGTTCTTCAACAACGCTTCTCGGGCATTCGTCATTAACGAAGATACATACAGCATCATATCCATGAGCCAGATTAGCTGTTTCAGGTGTAAGTCTGGTCGTAAAGTAATGAATATCGCAGTTATAAGCTGTAGGACCCTTGTCCTTTGCAAGCTCGCTGAAGAAAAGTCTGTCGTAGTCTTTTGTACCGAAGAAAGCTACACGCAGCGGTTTTGCTGTATGCTCTTCTGCCTTATGACGAAGATCATGCAGGACTTTTTCAACTGCTTCTTCTTCATCCGGTCCTTCGATCGTCACTTCAAGTTCAGCACCCTGTTTTGCGCCGAGTGCGAGCAGCTGAAGAACGTTATTTCCGGCAGCGGTTTTTCCATTATAGGCAAATGTTACTGCAGACTGAAGCTGGACACATGTCTGGGAAATCGTGACAGCGGGACGTGCATGCAATCCTTCGGGATCAGTTAAAACGTAAGTAAAAGATTTCATTATATATCTCCTTTTTCCTTAAGCCATGATAGTCTGTTGATCAACTTTCTATCATTCCCTTAACTGATTATATTGTAAATCATTTGACGCTTATCTTATACCAAAACATTATCCGTCTGCCATTTTTTCACTTTGTGCATGCTGTTTTTTTACATATTTTTAATTATTTCAGCATATGCATATCCGGAGTCTTTTATGATCCGTTTTTTTGTCGCATAATCAACATAGATCAGACCGAATCTCGGATCATATCCTTCCGCCCATTCAAAATTATCCGTAAGCGACCAATACTGGTATCCAAGTACAGGGATCCCTTCCTTTACAGCACGGGTAACTCCTTCCAGATATTCCCTGATAAAACCGATCCTCTTTTCATCATGAACGCAGCCATCCTCCGATACCCTGTCATTCAGCGAGATCCCGTTTTCCGTGATCATCAGCGGCAGATGATATCGCTGATAATAAAACCTGAGAACCCAGTACAATCCGCGCCCGTCAATTGGCCAGCCCAGGCTGGATCTTTTTTCTTCAGGTATCACGTCACCTTTTTTCAGCCAGGGCGAATACAGGTTGATCCCGATAAAATCAAAATCACACTTCACATCAGCCATATCTTTCCGGAACGAACGGAACAGCCCGTAAATACTGACCGGTTTTCCCAGCACAGCAGGATCCGACCACCATCTGTTTGAAGTCGTACCCACCCTGGTATAAAAACTATCATGATATGCATTCCGGATATCTTCAGCATTTTCACTGAGCGGAATATATGCACCTGCAGACACCGCACTGCCGATCATCGGTTTTCTGAGGGCATACTTCCGGATCGTTCTGGCCCCGGCTGCCTGTGCTTTCAGAACGATCCTTGTCAGCCTGTTCAGGTTGAATATGTTTTTCTGAAACGGCGCGTGGATCCCGTTCAGATAACCGTTCCAGACAAAACAATGGATCTCATTCATGACCATCCACCACACAGTCCGGTCAGACAGCTTTTCAACGACAGCTTTCACATAGTCCATGAAAAGGGGAATGATATCCTCTGTAAGCCATCCGCCCTTTCTGTCTGCCCAGACAGGCAGATCCCAATGATACAATGTGATCATCGGTTCGATCCCTGCGTTCAGCAGTTCATCAACAAGATCGGAATAAAACTGCAGACCTTTTTCACTGATCACGCCTTCCTCTGGCATCACTCTTGGCCAGCTGACAGAAAAACGGTATGATCTCAGCCCCATCTGCTTCATTAAAGCGATATCTTCTCTGTAATGATGATAGTGATCACATCCATCATGACATGAATCACCGTTTTTGATTTTATCAGCCGGAGCAATGTCCCATATGCTCGGACTCTTTCCGTCCGCGTCAAAAGCCCCTTCGATCTGCGCGGCAGATGAAGCTGCTCCCCAAAGAAAACTGTCACCAAACACCTTATTCATCATATCTATTCTACCAAAAAGACCGGCCGTTCACAGGCCAGCCTTTACGTCATTTATAATCAAATCCGCTTTCTTCATTCAGAGGCTGTTCCAGCAGCTCCGGATGAGCAAATATATGCTTGATCAGTTTCAGGCTTTTTGCAAAATAGAAACCGTCACCGATACGTTCATCCAGAGTTGCCCCGATATCGATCACATCCCTGATCTCTTTATGTCCATCATCCATCAGGGTCTCTTCTTTATGCAGTGTGCCGATCGTGACCATAATGGAATTTGTTCCGTAGTTGTTCAGATGATGATAGACCGAAGGACACTTGATACTTCCGAGATTTGAAACAAGGATCGTTGTATAATTCGGATCTCCCTCTGTAAGGAATCCCGGATTGACTCCCCAGTAATCGAGACACCTGACTGTCCAGACAATAAACATCAGAAGCAGCCTGGGAAGCTTAGCCAGTTTGGCCATCAGTTCATCGATACTGCCTGCCGATACACCTTCCGTCTTTCTGGATTCTTTGACATCTCCGACGATCTTCCTGGCGATCTCATTGACAGTATCCGTATCTTTCGGAACAAGTACCATCAAAGCCTCATCAGCCCCGTCTGTGAACCTTTTTTTCGCCACAAAGCTAAGACTGATATCATAGCGCTGATAGATCCTTCCGCCCTGGATAAACCGGTTCATAACCGGACGCTCACGGACCATTCTTGCAAGGGCTGTGATCACACAGTGGAAGATGGTTGTTTTATAGTCGATATCCCCGCTGTTTTTTTCATTCAGATATCTGACCAGTTCTGTTGCATCGATCGTTTCATGAAGAAAGACTTCATTATCGCAGCGATTAGGCATCAGCAGTGACATGATCATCTGCAGCCCATGACCATCTCTGACCAGGGCACCGTCCTTTCTGTCACCGAATCTTCGTTTCATTACTTTATCCGACATATCATGATCCTTTTTCAAGTTCCGCATTCGCCTCTTCTTCCAGCACCCTGAAGGCCACCTTGCCTACAAGTGTCTTGGGAAGAGAATCACGGAATTCGATCTCTTTCGGAATCGCATATCCCGCAGTGTGCTTTTTCAGCGCATCATAGATCTTCTGCTTGACCGCTTCACTCTTCTCGACATTGTCTCTCAGTACAACAAATGCTTTGACACGCTGACCGCGCCGCTCATCTTTTACACCGATGACACAGCTGTATGAAACCTCGGGAACGCTGTCGATCACATTTTCGATCTGTCCCGGATACACATTGTATCCGTTCGTTATGATCATTCTCTTGATCCTCTGTTTGAAGAAAACATACCCTTCTTCATCCATGTATCCCAGGTCTCCGGTATACAGCCAGGTTCTACCGTCAGCCATTTTTCTCAGCGTGTGTTTTGTTTCCTCAGGATTATCCAGATATTCCAGCATGACTGTCGGGCCTGTCAGAATGATCTCACCTTCATGACCCGGTTCCTGGACATCATCCGTACCGGGCTTGACGATCGCATAAGAGGTGTCCGGGAACGGAAGACCGATCGATCCCGGCTTATACACATCTTTCGGCGTCAGACAGGAAGCCGTAACGCATTCGGTCAGACCATATCCTTCACGTACCTGGATAGATGCACCATGTTCTTTCAGGAAATCATCCACTTTCTTCTTCAGTTCGATCGTCAGAGAGTCACCGCCGCAGAACATCCCCATCAGATAATCAAGCTTTGCCTTCTCCAGCTGGGGCATATGCAGCAGTGCTTCGAATATCGTCGGAACTCCGGCAATGAAATTCGGGCGTTTCTTTACAAGCATATCTGCGTATGTCTTGATGTTGAAATTCGGCATAAGGATGCAGCACAGGCCATGAACGATGCATGTGTGAATATTGACACCAAGTCCGAATCCATGGAACATCGGCATGCAGCTGAGCATCTTCAGGCCCGGGCCGAAATCACAGCCCAGTACACTTCTGCACTGGATCGCCAGCGCATTCATATTCAGGTCTGTCAGGCAGATGCCTTTCGGTGTACCGCTTGTTCCTCCGGAATACAGAATAACCGATATTCTCTTCGGATCATACTTCACGGTCGGAAGATTAACATTTTCATATGTCTGCTTCAAAAGTCTGCTCCAAAGAACGGAATGATTGCTGTTAGGATACTTCAGGAATTTTCTTCCGCTTGTCAGAGAATACGGAGCCTTCAGATAAACAGGAAGCTCATCCTGGATACGGGCTGTGATCACAGTTACCGGATGATCCACTTCTTCCAAAGCAGCCTCCACTTTCTCGGTAAACATGTCCAGTGTCAGGATCGCCTTGGATTTGGAGATATTCAGATAAAAACTGATCTCTTTCTGTGCGGACAGCGGATGGATCATATTCGCAATCGCTCCGATCCTGTCCACTGCGTAGAAGCAGTCCAGTGCCTGCGGTACATTCGGCATGCAGATGGTAACTGCATCACCGGGATGAATACCAATATGGATCAATGCCCTTGCGGCCGCATTGATCTTTTTTCCGAATTCGGAATATGTTGTTTTCTTGTTGTAAAACTCATATGCAGGTGCATCAGGATTCTGATGTACCATGTCTTCCACCATTTCATACATTGTTTTTGGCGGATAAAAAAGCTGTGTTTCTTCTGTCATAAACATTCCCCTTTCAAAACACATGTAATAATACTATCACAATCCGACAAATGCATAACGCATTTTAACAGCATGATTAATTGCACAAATGCTTACATTTTTATCAGCATGTACATTATCGGACCCTTTTTATGTGTGATGACAGTGTTCACATATTCTGCAGTATTTTTCTGCAGCAGATAAAAAAAGGCGGAGTTTCCTCCACCCTTTGACTTCTGAACAGTCTGATGTTATCCGGCGATCTGAGCCTGAACAGCTGTAATAGCGATTACGCCCACGATGTCTTCCCAGAAGCATCCTCTGGAGAGATCGTTTACAGGTTTTGCAATACCCTGCAGCATCGGTCCGTAAGCTTCAGCCTTGGCAAGACGCTGTACGAGTTTGTATGCGCTGTTTCCGCAGTCGAGGTTCGGGAATACGAGAACGTTTGCCTGACCTGCAACAGGGGAACCGGGTGCTTTGGAAGCTGCTACGCTCGGAACGATCGCAGCATCGACCTGAAGTTCACCGTCGCATACAAGATCCGGATACTGAGCATGCGCTGCTTCAACTGCAGCAACAACTTTATCAACAAGTGCATGCTTTGCGCTTCCCTTTGAGGAATGGGAAATGAATGCAACCTTTGCTTCTCCGCCAACCAGCTGTGTGTAGCTCTTTGCGGAATCAGCAGCGATAGCAGCGAGCTGATCGCTGTCAGGATCCTGGTTCAGACCGCAGTCAGCAAATACAAATGTACCGTTATTGCCGAATTCGCAGTTCGGAACGTCCATTACAAAGAATGCCGAAACAAGTTTTGCGCCCGGAGCTGTCTTCAGGATCTGAAGTGCAGGACGGAGCGTATTGGCTGTTGAATGGCATGCACCGGAAACGAGTCCATCAGCATCACCCATCTTTACCATCATAACACCGAATGTTGTACGGTCGCCCAGCAGAGCCTGACGGGCGAGTTCTTCTGTCATACCCTTCTTCTTACGGAGTTCTGTCAGAGTTGCTACATATTCATCAAGTTTTGCACATGTTTCAGGATTAACGATAGCTGCGCCGGAGATGTCTACACCGTATTTTTCAGCATCAGCTTTGACTACAGCTTCATCACCGATCAGGATGATGTCAGCCAGTTTTTCTTCAAGTGCCTTAGCTGCTGCTCTGATTGTTCTTTCATCTTCTGATTCAGGAAGAACAATGCGTTTTACACTGCTTCTTGCTTTTTCTTTGATAATGTCAATAAATGCCATGAGATCGATATCCTCCTATACTCTCTAATAAAATTTTAGTATTCATTGGTGCTTAAATCAAACGTATTTTCCACAAACCATGATATTAATCCGGACGCTTTGCAGAATCCGTCACCGGCTCCGGAACTGCAGTAAAGCATGCCGCTTTCTACCGCATTCCGGACCGCTGTGATCCCGAAATCGTTTGTTTAATCAGGCTGTTTTATGCTGTTTTTCAGATTTCTTCCTTCATGCTGTGTTCCAGCGCATCCGTGATCTTATCAACGACAAAGGTCGCTGCTTCCTGTACTTCCTTCGGGGCATACGGGAATGTATAAGATACATCGCTGGCAAGCAGCAAAGGCATATCATTGATGGAATCTCCAATGCCGTAGAGACGGATGCCGTCATATTTATCTGCATAGAACTTCTTCAGGCGTTCCACACCGATACCTTTTGTGCATCCCTTCGGCGCGATATCAACTTCCACAACATTCTGGAAAGCATTGACATATTCGCCGTACATTTCATTGATCTTCTTTGCCAGGGCAGCTGCTTCTTCATAGCTGTGGCAATGAACGCCAAGCTGATGAACAAGACCTTCCATAGCGTCTTTCATGCCGGTGATGACATGATATTCACCGGGATAATCCATTTCTTCAAACACATTGATGACACCGTTGATATCAATTGAAATACGATGTTCACTGACAGATACCGGATTAACTGTATGACAGATCTGATCAACGATATCCCTGTCGATACCGCGGCGATAGATCTCGTTCAGATCACCATCCACAATGTTTGCGCCGGTGCTTGTGATGTAGAAATCAGGCTTGATCAGTCCGGTAATAAACGGTGTCAGTCCGCCTACCTGTCTTCCTGTGCAGAGTCCGAACAGATTTCCGGCAGCCTGATATTCCCTGATCTTTTCAACGTTTTCAGGAGGCAGCTTCACATCTGCCTTATAAAAATACAGTGTTCCGTCAAAGTCACTCGCAAAAACTTTTTTCATATGATTATCACTCCGATCCTTTTACAACATCGTATCATGAATCGGCTGGTTCTAGATATATGTTCTGCTTACATCCAGCGTTTCTTTTTGAACCAGTACAGCAGGATAACAACGATCAGAACACTGACAAGGATCACACCGGGATACCCGTAAGGCGATCTCAGTTCAGGCATGTAAATAAAGTTCATTCCATACCATCCGACGATCAGTGTCAGCGGCATAAAGATCGTTGTAATAACCGTCAGAAGCGTTACGATCTTGTTCTGACGGATACTCAGCTGTTCACTGACAAGATCCCTCAGCTGTACGATAAATTCACGCAGCTGGATCACAGTATCCTGCAGACGATTGACGCGTTCCGTAAACAATTTGAAATAGCGGAGATTGTCCTCATAGAAAAACTCGTTTTCATTCTCTTCCAGTTCCTGGCTGAGATCGATGAGATGTTCATAGTGTTTCTGAAGGTCCAGCAGTTCATAACGGATATCATTCAGCTGGATCGGATATTCTTCAATGTCACCGCACATAATTCCGTTTTCGATACCGCTCAGGTTTTCTTCCAGCATCTCCAGAAGAGACATGTCATTCTTGATCGTTTCTTCCAGGAAATCATAAAGAAGGCGTTCCAAAGAAGGTAATTTCCATTTTTTTGACGCCTGGATATTGCGGATGACGCTTTCAGCATAGTCATCTTCATCAACAAAAACGATGCCGCGCTCATCCAGCGCAAAAGCAAGCTGTTTTTTCTGACCGGAATAATTATCGTGATCGGGAATATTAAATGTCCCGGTCAATGAATCGTAGTTCACGACAGCCTTGGTCTCACGGATCTGTTTGAGATCCATTTCAATATCGATCCCCATATGGAACACATCAGCCAGGCTGCGGTACTCATCCGGTGTCACGATAGCACAGTACTGATATTCCCTTTTCTTAATATCTTCAATGGAACATTCTGTCAAAGTCTCTTGTATCAGATAACATTTCATAAGTTTCTCCGTTTTTTAGATATATTATATACTCCCTCATGTAAAAAACTTCCGTGTAAAATAAACAGAAACATGTCCCGGAACTCCTCTGCTTCAGGCAGAATTAAGGCAGTATCAGCCTTTTTGCTGTAAAATCAGCCGAGTAAGATAGCTTTAGGCGTATCCAAACAAAAGACGAATGAGATATGAAGTCTGATAAAACACAGGAAAGAAGAGGTACTGATTAACATGAAAGTTGTATTGATCAACGGCAGCAGAAATGAAAAAGGATGCACATTTACAGCATTATGTGAGATCTCGCAAACACTGAACGCACACGGAATCGACACCGAACTGTTTTTTACCGGTCTTGATCCAGTAAACGGAAATATCGATCAGATCGTAGATACAGTCGGAGAGGCCATGAAAGAAGCCGATGGACTGATCGTAGGTTCCCCTGTCTATTACGCATCACCCTCAGGAGAAGTACTTGCCTTCCTGGACAGGCTGTTTATGAAGTACGGCAGACACATGAAGCATAAGCCTGCAGCTGCAGTCGTATCAGCAAGAAGAGCAGGCACAACAGCGTCATTTGATGTCCTGAACAAATACTTTACCATCAATGAAATGCCCGTCGTATCTTCAAGATACTGGAATATGGTGCATGGCTATACACCTGATGACGTCAGACAGGATGAAGAAGGATTGCTCATCATGCGTGTTCTTGCGGATAATATGGCATGGCTGCTGAAATGCATCGAAGCAGGAAAAGCAGCTGGTATCGATGTGCCTGCACAGCGTGAACGTGTCGTCACAAATTTCATCAAACGCTGAACAATCAGCATATATGCATTTACAGGGTATGGATCGCAGAGCTCTTTCAGATCCATACCTTTTTTGATGCATCCCGGGCCATATGAAAAACTCCTGTACTTTTGACTGTACAGGAGCAATTTCTGATTCTTAGTGCTGATCAGCGGTTATGCCGCATCGATCTTGATCAGGTTTGTATTACCGGACTGACCGTTTGTAATACCGCCGGTAATAACGATCCTGTCCCCGGGCTGCAGTCCCAGTGCTGCAATTGCTTCTTTCCTTGCACTGAAGAACAGTACCTCCGTAGACGGGAATGACTCACAGAGTCTTGGTGTAACGCCCCATGAAAGAGCCAGCTTCCGCCATGCCTTTTCACTGGTCGTCAGACCGATGATATCGACCGGAGCACGGAATCTCGATACAAGACGCGCAGTCAGACTGGATAATGTGCAGGCAACGATTGCTTTTGCCTTAATATCGATCGCCATGCCGCATGTAGCATGCGAGATAGCATCAACATCGTTGCTGATCATGAATTCATTGTCGTGGAAACGCTTCTCATAATCAATGCTGTTTTCTGTTTCGACAGCAATTTTAGCCATAGCTTCAACAGCCTGAATAGGATACAGACCGGCAGCTGTTTCTCCCGACAGCATGACTGCACTGGATCCGTCATATACCGCATTCGCCACATCAGATACTTCTGCACGTGTCGGTCTCGGTTTCTGGATCATGGATTCCAGCATTTCCGTAGCTGTAATAGCACGTTTTCCGAGCATTCTGCACTTTGCAATCAGGTCCTTCTGAATATGAGGCAGCTGTTCAAACGGGATCTCGACACCCAGATCACCTCTGGCTACCATGATACCGTCACATGCTTCACAGATCTCATTGATATGATCAACACCGGACTGGTTCTCGATCTTTGCGATCAGGTCAATATCGGATGCGTTGTGCTCATCAAGCACTTTCTGAACATCCAGCAGATCCTGTTTTACGGAAACAAAGGAACATGCAATAAAGTCCACTCCGTTCTCGATACCGAAAATAATATCCTTTTCATCCTGTTCTGACAGATATTTCTGATGCAGATGTTTTCCCGGGAAGCTCATGGACTTACGGTCACTGATCACTCCGCCGGAAATAACTTCGGTCAGGATCTCTGAGCCGTTGATCTCCTTGACGCAGAAATTCAGAAGTCCATTGTTTACCAGGATCGTATCACCCGGCAGCAGTTCTTTAGCCAGATCAGCATAACTGACGGAAGCTATGTGTTCGTTACCGACGACCTGCTCTGTTGTAAAGGTAAATTCAGATCCTTCAGCAACTTCTGCTTTGCCGTTTTCAAATGTACCGACTCTGAACTCAGGGCCTTTTGTATCAAGCAGGATCGCGATCGGGAGATTCAGTTCTTCCCTGACTTTCTTGATCCTGTCGATCTTCACCTGATGTTCTTCGTGTGTTCCGTGAGAGAAGTTCAGTCTTGCAACGTTCATGCCGGCAAGGCAGAGCTTTTTGAGCATCTCTTCTGATTCACTTGCAGGTCCGATCGTGCATATAATCTTTGTTTTTCTCATAATTATTTTCACCTCTTATATATGGGCTGATTCTTTTTTGATTCTGACCGGATATTACCGGCTGTTGGTACAATAGCATTTTTTCAATAAATTCCATGGCATAATTCAACGAATACGCTTCCAAAACAGACCTTTTTCCGGCAGAGATTTGTTTTGATACATAAGCAGGCCTTTTCGTCATTTATAAATCACTAAATGTAATTTATATTTGACATTTAGTAATATAAACATTATATTGAAATTGAAGAGGAACTATCACCTCCAAAGGAGAAAACCATGAAAGAAGCTATGATCATAGCCGTCAGCATGACTGCGGCATTCATCTTTATTATAATCGCAAATATTGCCGGGAAAAAGACAGGCAGACAGATGGACAGCCAGTTTGATGAAAGACAGATCATTGCGCGTAATAAAGCGTATATGACCGGTTTCTTTGTCATCCTGCTGCTCATACTGGCAGATGTACTTCTGAAAATGACGGCGAGCGCATTCTACGTTGACCCGTTAGGTGAACTGAGTGCAGTATTCATCGGCATCGGTGTATTTGCCATCCTGGCTATATGGAATGATGCATTTCTTATGCCGGCCCAGAAACCCGGTCTCATGTCCCTGCTGTATGGTGTGATCGCTGCAGAAAGAATGCTGCGCTTTCTGTTCAGCCTCAGGGCCGGTGAATGCTTCAGCGAAGGCAAACTGACGCTTTCAAACATCAACGGTGTCATTGGAATCACGTTCTTTGCAATATTAGCTGCCCTCCTGCTCAAGCAGCGCAGCAGCAGATCCGAGGACTGAGGCAATCATGAAAAACCTGAACATGAAGGCCGCCCGTGCCGCAAAAGATTATTCCCAGCAGGAATTGGCTGACATCGTCGGTGTTACAAGACAGACGATCAATGCGATCGAAAAAGGCGACTATAATCCTACGATCAAACTGTGTCTTGCAATATGCAAAGCGCTGGATAAAACACTCGATGAATTGTTCTGGGAAGACTAGATCATGAAAACAGACATTTCCTGATTGCAAGTCTTTTCACTTGCTGGTGTATAACACAAAGAAATTTGCTAAAATATGCATATACAGATTGAGAGGAGACAATCATATGTCTGTTGAAATCAAAGAATACTATAATCCCAACAGTCCGCTGAAGCTTCGTGTTGCCAGAGGACACTTTGCAACCAGCCACAGCCATATTAATTATTATGTAGATCTGACTTTCACAAAGCACAGACTATCAGAGGCAAAAGAAGCAGCCAGACAGCTGACTGCCAAATACAAGAGTTCAACCATTATCGATACGATCCTGTGCCTGGACGGAACTGAAGTAGTCGGTGCATGTATGGCCAGTGACCTTACCAAGAGCGGCTTCCAGAGCATCAACCTTCATAATACTGTTTATGTTCTGACTCCCGAACATACGACAGGCAGCCAGCTCATCTTCCGTGACAACACAAAGATGATGATCGAAGGAAAGCATGTCCTGATCCTTGCCGCATCCATCACGACCGGATATACCGTAGAAGGCGGTATTGAGGCAGTCAACTACTACGGCGGAACTGTTGTAGGTGTCAGTTCGATCTTCGCATCGATGAAAGAATGTGCAGGATTCCCTGTTTACTCTGTATTCAATACAGATTACTTCATGAATGACTATCAGAGTACACAGTACCATGAATGTCCTTTATGCAAAAAAGGAATCAAACTGGACGGCATCGTCAACACGTTCGGTATCTCATATTTCAAATAATAACAGACCGGTACAAGGAGGCTCAGCCTCCTTTTTATGTACGCGTATTTAAAAAGTGAAACATCTCTGTTTCACTCAGTGTACATATTACGCATTTTACGGAGCTTTTCCGCATCTAATCCATATTCTGCACTCAGGAATTCATCAAAGGAATCATACTGTTTATGGATCTCTTCCAGCATTGATCTGCCGAAGAATTCCATGACCCCGTTCTCGATCCACAGCAATGATGGAAGATAATCATCTTTCAGTGCTTCCTCATACATCTGCATAAAGACCTGGTTGATCGTCTCTTCATAATATTCATTGCTGAGGATGTAGTCTTCCATGACTGTTTCCTCATCAACACCCAGTGCCAGCAGAAGCAGGATCGCAGCAGCACCGGTTCTGTCCTTGCCTGACGCGCAGTGGAAAATGATCGGTACCTTCCCCTCTGCCACACTGTCCAGGAATAACCTGAAATCCAGATTACCGAAGATGATCTCCTTGTAATACAGTTCAAGTTTATCAAACTGTTCCTTTGCTTCATCTCCCGTCTGATGCATTCCCGCAGGAGAAAAATCGATCCTCATGGCAGCTTCGGGCACATAACCTGTATGTTCGATCTGCTGTGCGCCGGAGATCTCCGGATCGGGTTTGCGTCTTCTCTGCCAGTCAGCACGCAGATCCATAATATATCTGATATTCAGTGCACTGATCTCTTCCAGTTCCTGTTCGCTCATGCGATAAAGTCCGCCGCTGCGGAAAAACAGTCCCTTTCGGACATGCCTGCCGTCAGCGGTCGGATAACCGCCAAGATCCCTGAAATTCAGTTCTTTCCGAATCAATACCATAATTCAATATTATCGTTCGTTTTCTCTAAAGACAAGGTCAATCCTATTCACATGATCCGCTGATGAATTCACGGATATCCTTGACGAACATTTCTGCAGAATCATCACCGATATATGCCATATGTCCGCCGGGATATTCTTTCATCTGCACCCTCTTCAGATCCAGATCGGAATTAGCTACGGTATACCTGACATTTCCTGCTACCGTGCACATATCATACAATCCGGTCGCAAAGAAGATCCTGAAATCTTTGTTTCTTCTCTGGACATTCTCAAGCGCTGTCAGACTGGTTCTCTTTGAGTCGCGGTCCCAGTCAGTATTCACAACGCAGTTCAGCATATCATACGGCATCTTGGGAAGTCCGTGTTTTTCAACAAACAGATTTGCGCATGCCGAGAAAGCCGGAGTAAACATTCCCATGCCCGAATCATCTGAGAGCACATCATATTCCTGCTCTTTCACGGTATCCGGCATGAGATATCTTCCATCATAATAACCGATCATCTGGTTCTCAATGGCTTCTTTCAGGAAGTCCTGCATCGTATAGCGCAGATGATTTTTAATCAGTTTTTCTTCCTTCAATCCTGTCATCCAGGAGATCCTTCTGGCTGCTTTCTTCACTTCTTTATCATTTGCATTCCTGCCCAGGAACAGAAGACGCGCATATTCCGGCGCAAATGCCCATGCTTCTTCAGCCGCCTGATACGGATCCTTGCCGGTATGCAGCGCATAAGTTGCCGCACATGTCAGCAGATTGATCGCAGGTTTATTTGTCTCTGCCAGTCTGTTATTAAATCCGCCGGTCGAGAAAGCTGTTCCCAGCAGGATGATGCCGTTCAGTGAAATACCGTAAAGATGCTTGTCTCCCAGGACAGATCCTCCGAACAGTGCCTCGACAACTGCAGGACCGCGGACTGTTCCGTAGCTTTCCCCGAAGAAATAGAGCGGACTGTTGGCACGTTCATGCTGTACGATCCAGTGTCTGATAAACTGGGCAACTGCCACTGCATCATTATCCACCGATTCATATTCCTTCTTTGTTTCCTCATTGATCTTTGAATAACCTGTTCCCGGAGGATCGATCAGAACCAGATCAGCAATATCCAGCAGACAGAACGGATTCTTTTCCAAAGCATACGGCGGTGTTACGGGAGGATGCATGATGTCATCAAAATGCACTCTTTCCGGTCCGAACAGTCCGAGGTGGAGCCATACAACACCTGATCCGGGGCCGCCGTTTGTAATGAAGATCACAGGATGATCTTTACTGTCTGTATTGATGTATGTGAACGATGTGATCTCTGTTGTGTCCTTGAAAGAACCTTTTTCCAGCAGAAATCTGTAATTCACATTTGTTCCGTTGATCTTGATACTGTCATTAAATTCCGAAATCGTTTCAAGTTTTTCAAATTCCATAGTTTTGTTCCTCTTTTGCTTTAATATATCAGATTCATATATGTTTTGCCCCCTGATACGCTGAAATCCGGCGCAAAACAGCCTGCAATACAGTCCGATCATTTTCATTTTTCCGCATATTTGAGCCTGGTGCTAAGTGTGCAAAGTCGACGAATATTGGCCTTTTTTTATTTTATGATTGTCTTGCATCAAGGGAAGAGATGGCCATCCGCCTTAAATGCATTCGGTAAGAGGAGGTATATTAAGATGACTACCGTTAAAACGAACGAAGAAACACTGACACGCAAGAAGATGCTTGATGCTCTGGAAGAACTGCTTCTAACCAAAAATATCGAAGAAATCGCTGTCCAGGATATCACTGAGAAGGCAGATGTCGGAAAAGGATCTTTCTACAGATATTTCAGCAGTCCCTATGAGGCACAGCAGATCCTTATCTGCAAAAAGGAAGCAGTCTGCTGGAAAAAAATGCTGCAGTACTACAGCTGTATTTCAACAGGGACATTCAGCCAGAAGATCATGAGAATGGCGATCAATCTCACGGCATACGTCAATTCATCGATATACTTTCAAAAGATCGTAGGTGAAAACGCATCCTGGTATGAATATTTTTCGGAAGCAGACTCATCCGATCCTGACAGCAGGGAGTTTATTGAGGATCTTAACACATATGCCGAGGCAGCAGGTATCTCACAGGAGCAGGCAAAAATGAATCTGCATCTGCTGCTGACAAACACTGCGCGTTATGTGTCCAAAGCTATCAACAATCATTATCCTCTGACATTTGAAGAAACACGGGCATTTGTCAGAAAAACATCAGGCCAGCTCTTCCCGGAAAAATCACCAGGGAAAACATTGCGGTCATAATCTCCTTTTTGCAGACCGGTATCGATCACATGGTACCGGTCATTTTTATATATTTGTATTTCTATAGATGGATATGGCAGAATGTTCATATAAAACAGAAACGGAACTGTGATGATGAGAATTGAAGAAGTACATGGTGAAGCTGAAAAACAGAAGATCGCCCGCAGAATACTGGAAGAACTCCCTGAATGGTTCGGCATTCCGGAAGCCAGAGAAGCATATATCAGGAACTGCACAGACAAACTGTTCTTTGCGGCTTTTGACAATGAACTTCCGGTAGGTTTCTTATATCTGAAAGAAACCGGCAGAGATACAGCTGAACTGTATGTCATGGGTGTCCGGAAAGCATACCACCGGAAAGGGATCGGCCGTGCTTTGTTTGAGGCCGCAAAATGAACAGCAAATGCCAAAGGATACTCGTTTCTCCAGGTAAAGACCGTGAAAATGGGATGCTATCAGCAATATGATGATACGAACCGGTTTTATCAGTCACTGGGGTTTAAAGAGTTCGAAATGATACCGGATCTTTGGAGTGAAAACAATCCCTGCCAGATCTATGTTATGTATATCGGAAATGATCAGCAGAACGGATGAGGAACAGGAAATGACCAGGATCTTATTTATCTGTCACGGCAATATATGCCGCAGCCCAATGGCTGAATTCATCTTCAATGACATCTGCAGGAAGAAGAAGCTGTTTCATTATGCCGAATCAGCCGCAATGACCTCCGAAGAGATCGGAAATCCCGTTTACCCTCCCGCACGGCGTATTCTTTCTGAACATGGTATTTCATGCAAAGGAAAGACTGCCCGCAGGATCAGGAAGCAGGACTATGATCAATTTGATATGCTGATCGGTATGGACAGGGAAAATATGCGTCATCTGGCATATCTCTTTCCAAATGATCATATGCATAAGATCCATATGTTCGGTGAGTACAGTAACGGTAAGGAAATCGATGACCCTTGGTATACAGGTGACTTTGAGACATGTTATGACGAAATACTGGCCGGATGCGAAGGCCTTGCAGAGGCATTGAAATGAATGAATACAAGCATATCACTCATGGATTCGGTCCGTTTATACAAAGCGATTCCCAGATCCTGATACTCGGATCTTTCCCTTCTGTCAGATCACGCGAACAATCGTTTTTTTACGGTCATCCTCAGAACCGCTTCTGGCCTGTACTTGCCCGTATCTTCGATGAACAGACTCCGGAAACAAATGATATCTCCGGTAAAAAGGAGTTCCTGAAGCGCCATCACATAGCGCTCTACGACAGCATTGAGGAATGCGATATCATAGGTTCTTCTGATGCCAAGATCAAAAATGCTGTACCTGCAGACATTCCTTCCCTTCTTGCCGGAAGCAGGATCAGGGCTGTTTTCTGCAACGGCAGCACATCTTATCAGTATCTGATGAAATTTCATCAGCTTCCTGTCAAAGTCATAAAACTGCCGTCAACATCACCTGCCAATGCGGCATGGAATCCGGACAAACTCTATGAGGCCTGGAAGATCATCAGAGAGGTATAAGTCCATCGGAACGGATCAAACAAAACTGCTGGTATGACAAAAATCACAGCTGTCTGAACATTTCTTAAGTTTTATTCAAATCATACCCGACGGTGTTAGAATAGTATAGTTGATGCTATGATTATCAGGAATCAAGGTGATAGACATGTCCAATAAGAAGAAAGATTTTTTAGGAGCTTTATCCGAAGAGGTAAACGCAAAAAAACAGGGAAAAGTCACAAAGATCCGAACGATCGATGATTATAAACCGATCCAGCCCGTAACCGAGGAAGATGACTTTGATATCCCCGATATAAAAGAGACAAAAACAGCGGTAAAGCCGCCGGTCCAAAAGCCTGTTGAGCCGGTGGAAGAGGAAGAAGAATCCGATCAGCCAGCCAGCTTTACGCAGGAAACATTTCACAGGATCGAAAAACCGGTGCGGACATTTCCGAAAGCAGCGATCCTTCCGCTTGTCCTGCTGTGTGTTCTTGCGGCAGGACTGATCTACTGGTTAGGTTTTGCCCCGAAGATCGTTATGCCGGAATTTACCGGCAAAAAGATCAGTGATGTCAGCAGCTGGGCAAGGCAGAACAAGATCGATAATACTTCCATAGCAACCGTTGAAGAATACAGCATGGAATATCCTGATGATTATGTCATCAGCCAGACTGTAAACGCGGGTAAAAAGATCAAAGCAAGCACGCCGATCACGATTACGGTATCCAAGGGACCGGATCCCGATGAAAAGATCAGTTTCCCGGATATCCGGAATATGACACTGTCTGAGCTTCAGGAATGGAAAGAAGAAAACCAGCTCCTGAAAACAAAGATCACTACACAGTACAGTACGACCGTTGAGAACGGAGGCGTTATTTCATTCGATCTGAAGAATGTCAGTGAATCGGATTTCACCAGAGGATCAACCCTGAACATCGTATGTTCCAAGGGTGAAGCACCGGCAAGCCAGGTAACGGTAGAAGACTTCCGCAATAAAACCGCTGCAGAAGTTGAACAATGGGCTTCAAATAAAAAAGTGACTGTTATGAAACAGGAACAGTTCTCCGATAAGATTCCTCAGGGAAGTATCATCTCCCAGACACCGTCTTCCGGTTCCGCCATGAAGCAGGGAGACACCATTACGATCGTTGTATCAAAAGGCAAAGGTATCCTGATCCCGCGTCTTGTCGGTTATACTGCCGAACAGCTTCAGGCATGGCAGAGTGACAGTAAAAACTCCGTCATTGTCGTTCCGACATCTGTTTATAATGAGGCTCCCAACGGATCCGTTATTTCCCAGTCCATCCAGCCCGGTATGACTGTTGAAAGCGGCACAGTGCTTGAACTGAAGATCTCCCTGTATCTGCCGATCTTTGAGACAAACTCCAGGCAGTGGCTTGGTGTAGACTACCTTGAGCTGAAGAAATGGGTCGACGATGTTAACTTCAAGGGTGCAAATATCCAGGCAGGCGAATACGGTGAATACGCTACCCGTGTCTGTTCTGATGATTATCCGATACCCGGTTCCGTTATCAATTATTCCTGTGAATACGGAACACAGGATTCCAACGGAAGCACTGCATATTCATCAGGGTGTGAAAGACCTCTGAACCTGTACAGCCGTATCGGATACCAGGTATCGACCGGACCATGCACAGTCCCGACACCTCCTCCCGTACCGACACCTTCTGATGTCGTTATCACCGGAAATGATCTGGTTTCACTGTCTGCTATTGAATCATTCTGCTCAGCTTACGGAATGAGCTGTACATATACAAAAGACGATACAGTAAGCAACGTTAAAGTCACAGTAAACGGAAACACCTATCAGACAGGAGACAACTTCCAGGAAATTCTCAAATCCGGCGCAAAGATCCATGTCTGGTACAATACCGCACCCGGAAAGACACCCGAGCCTACACCGGAACCAACATCTACACCGACACCGACTCCTGGACCGTAACAAAACACCTATGGAGGAAGAAAATGAACGCTTTTCAGCGAGCTTACAGATATATCACAAGAAAACCGACCAAAAGCATGCTGCTGATGATCACGTTTTTCCTGATTGGAAATCTGGTTATTCTGGGTCTGGGTATTTCTCAGGCCGCCGACAATGCAAAAATACTGACAAGACAGCAGATGAGAGCTGCCGTCAGTTATGAAGTGGATTATGAAGCATATTGGAGATATACAGAATCACTGACCGATGAGGATGAGATCAATAAGGCTTATCAGAACTATCCGCGGACTAGCGCTGAAACAGCATTGAAACTCACGGAAGATAATCGTGTCAAAGCATTCAACTACATGACAAACACGATCGCATATTCGAAGGACTTTGAAAACGTCCCCCTCGGAAATGAAGAAAACCGCGGCAATTCAACATATATTGATGAAAACGGCAATGAACAGATCTACCGTGATCCGAACATCATGATCTATGCAACGATGTTCCCGAACATGATAGAGATCGCTGAAGGAACGTTTACGATAACTGAAGGAAGCTTTATCAGTCAGAATGACATCGATCAAGGCAGAAACGTAGTCATTATCACCAAAGAACTTGCCGATCAGAACAATCTGCATGTAGGTGATACGATCACTGTTTCCACGATCGGCCCTTACGAAGTCGATATGTACCGGGAAATGGGATTCACCGAAGAAGATTTCTCATGGGAACTGGAGATCTCGGGTATCTATAATACTCTGAATGAAGTAGATCCTAACTCACAGGAATTCCAGTGGATGCCGCCTTATCAGTCACCTAAAAACATCGTTGTAGTTCCGATGACAGCATATTCCGAGGTCATGTCGTCCTTTGCAGAAAAGCAGTTCCGCTATTATCAGTCACAGAATCCGGAAATGACAGATGATGAACTGGAGAACTGGACAAGCGGTTATACAGAACCCAGCCGTGTTGTATATCTGCTGAACGATCCGATGGATGTTGAAGACTTTATCGCTGACCATGAAGGTGATCTGAGTCCTTATACAAAACTGAACGCAAACAACGAAACATTCAAGAAACTTGCCAGACCGCTTGATACACTGAGTTTCTTCGCTAATATCGTAGTCTGGATCGTCATTATCAACGCAATCGTCATCATCACACTCGTTACAGCATTGACCCTGAAGACCCGTGAATATGAGATCGGCGTCATGCTGTCGATTGGTGTTTCGAAGATCAAAGTAGTACTGCAGCTGTTCCTAGAGCTGATCCTGATCGCACTGATCGGGTTCACCCTGGCAGTCGGCAGCGGCTCCCTGCTGGCAGGAAAAGTCGGTGACATGGTCCTGGATTATCAGACGACCAGCGACGCACAGTATGAAGACAACTCTGACAATGGTTATTATTGGAGCGGTGACGCAAACTACTTCACGGAAGTATCTCAGGATGAGCTGCTGTCCCAGTATCATGTATCTGTATCACCTAAACTGATCGGTGAGATCTATCTGCTTGGCTCTGCCGTTGTGCTGATCGCAATCGTAATTCCGTCATTTATGATCATGCGTCTGAATCCGAAACAGATTCTTCTGGAGCAGAACTAGGAGGACGTCATATGAGTACATTGCTGAAACTTGAAAAACTGAATTACGGATACATCGACGGCGGCTTCCGAAGAGAGATCCTGAAAGACCTGTCATATGACTTTGAAGAAGGTACGTTCTACACGATCCTCGGTCCTTCCGGATCCGGCAAAACCACACTGCTGAGCATCATGGCAGGTCTGGACAAACAGGAAAGCGGAAATGTTTACTATCAGGGTGAAGACATTGATGTCATGGGATTGAATAATTACCGCCGCAACAAGATCGGTGTCGTATTCCAGTCCTACAATCTCATCACCTATCTGACCGGACTTGAAAACATCCTGCTGGCCATGACGGAAACAGACAACAAGATCCCCGGAAACAAAAAAGAGCTTGCATATGCTCTGCTCGCAATGGTAGGAATCGTTGAATCCAAAGCGGACCGTCTTGTCACAAAGCTTTCCGGCGGTGAACAGCAGAGAATCGCAATTGCCAGAGCTCTGGCAGGCAACGGAGACCTGATCTTCGCAGACGAGCCTACCGGCAACCTGGACTCTGAAACAGAGCAGGAGATCATCCGCATCTTCCGTATGCTGGCGGAAGAATACGGCAAAACGATCATCGTCGTAACACATTCCAATGAAGTATCAAAACTAAGTGATAAACGTATACTGCTGAAAGGAGGCATTCTCAGAGATCTCTGAGAACACCTCCTTTTTTAAAGCCGGATCAGGTCCGGCTTTCATACATTTCATGATCTTCTTTCAAATACCAGTTCTGTATATTCCTCTGACTCCGGAATTGCAATACGCGCATAGATCACTGCCCCGTTGATCGTAATACATAGTTCTTCAGGTTCTTCGCCTTCGGAAACAAAGCGGAAATACCATGAACAATCATAATCAGACAACGGTTCATGAACAATGGAATCCAGACGGTATGTTTTGTCCGTATCATCAAGCTGGTATGCCTGCAGCGTGATCGTATCTTCCCATCCTGAATAATCAAAGTTATAGCTTCCCTGTTCGAAAACAGTTTCCTGCTCTGTACCATCCGCAAGGACTTTGGTCTGATGTGTACTCGTCCAGAATCCCATCAGAAACAGCTTAGCCTCGTCATCAGTATTTTCAATATCTCTGCCGCTGTAAACCTTCTCTCCGTCATACAGAAGATATGTTTCAAGAAGTACAGTATCCTTCAGTGCTTCGTAATACAGATCATTGAGACCTTTCAGGATATCAGAGCCGCCTTTCGGTATGACGTTATCGTAGCTGATCCGGTGTGATGACCATTCGGGCCCGCCGACTGTCTCATCATTGAAAACTAAACTGATCGATGTAGAAGGTGCATCAAGCGCAATATGTTCTTCATCAAAAGGAAGTTTATCCCATACGGAAAGATTATTTTCTTTGATGTATTCATTCAGGCGATCCAGTATCGTCTGATCTTTTACAAGATACCGGTATCCGCGGATCGGAATGTTATGCATAGGAGATGTTTCAGCTGTATAGATGATCTGTCCGTCTGATTCCAACGTGAGTGAACTTCTGTCTGAATCTCCGAGCATACCTCCGCCGGTGCTGATACCTGCTTCAATTAAAGGGCCATGCTCGACACTGACCTTTTTCAGCTGTGAAAGTGTGACTTTTTCACTGAATTCATCAATGTCCTCATATTTCTTTTCTCCGGAAAAGCATGATGTCAGTGTCAGCATAATTCCTCCTGTAACCATTGACTGCAGTATGATTCGTATGATTCTCTTCATTGATCTTCTCCCGTTGTATATGCTGTTGCAGCAGCTGACCGACTCATGCGTATCAGTACATTTTATATCCGCATTCAGGGCAGAACCTGAGATCATCCGGAACTTCATATCCGCAGGACGGACATACAGATGGTCTGACGGTCTCATACAGCTGCTTATCTTTCGGCCAACTGACGTTATATGCAAGATTCAATACCTTTGTTTCCTTCGGACCGGCAGCACACTTCCACGTCAGAATACCGTTATCCGCTGTTTCTGCATGATCATTGTTCTTTGTTTCAATAATGATGGTCTTTTCCTGTGACGACGGGATCTGATCCTGAACAGTCACAGTGACGCCTGTATTCCTGTTGTTTGTCAGTTTCAGTTCATATACATACTCTGTTGTCCGCTGATTCTTGAGCAGTGCATCAGATGTCTTACGCTTCTTTTCCGTCCGGCTGACCTGGATCCCTTCTGCTTTTCCAAGCGGGATATTCAGAGTTTCTTTGGTCAGGTCCGGTGCCACTGAGGTTTCACCGGAATAAACACCATTCAGGTAAATACCTGCTGTTCCCCTGATGTCCGAAGGCAGATCCTTTGTCTTCAGTTTAGCAACAAGATAAACATGTACATCCTTTTTCGGAACAGCCAGCAATTCGTATTCACCAGGCAGTTCATATACTTTGAGATCAGCCATGACGCCCTTGGTACCGGAAGGTATCGTTTTCCTGCCGGGCAGAGTATATTCCGTCATTGTTTCTTCAGACGAAACTTCTGCGCCTTCTGTTTCAATGCGCGCCATTTCAACTGTTTCTTCAACTGCAATGGCAGAATCCTCAGCTTCATCCATCATAGCCATCATGGGTGCGCTCATTGCCATCATATTTCTCCCCATCATTGCATTCTTGGCTGAAACTTTAGGCCTCGGTTTACTGAAGCTCAGATAGACCGGCAACAGTTCAGGGACGCTTCCTCCGGAAGGTGTGCTTGTCAGCAGGGAGACCGGGATATTTTCCCAGTCCTCGTCCGTATTCTGGCTGACCCTCGCTCTTGATTTCATCGTTACAGGACCTTCTGCATCTGTGTGGATCTCATAAACAAAATTCCACATGGCATGCGCATCATGATACCGCACCTCAAACGGATATGTTCCGGCTGAAGGAACTTCCAGAACAGCCGTTATGACCGGAAGACTCTCCAGTCGTTCAGCCTCACTCAGATCCTTTTCCAGTTTTCTGATCCTGCTGTCGATATCATTGATCGACTCATACAGTTTATTCAGCCGGTCCGGCAGTCTGGTAATGTAGTTTTCAACATCGGTCAGGTCCGGTTTGCTGGTTCCCTGGAATGCGCCATTGCTTTTCCATAAGGATATCTGAAGTTCATGGATCTCCTTCTGTCTCTGTAAGGCAGTCATATCATCCCTGATCTTCGCAGATGGACGGTCCTCAGGTTCATCTTCCGTTCCATAGCTGAAACGGATGTCAGACAGACCTGTTCCTGCAGGAAAAAACAGTTTGACCGTATCCATATCAGAACCGTTGGAAAGGCCAAGGATACGAAGTGTATTGGTTCCCTGTTCCAGAACAACACTGCCCTTTCTTGTGATTTCTGCTCCTCTGCGGTATACCTGTACAGCAGATACTGTAGTCTGAATAGTTTGCATATATGTAATCCTCCATTATTTGATGATCTGGTCGAAATTGCTTCTGTTTTAATTGTAGCAGTTAACTGCTGTCGGGACGAGGACCTGCACCAAAAACTTCGAATTCTTAATCAATGCTTATTCTTCAAAAGCACAATACCGTAAAAAAAGACCGTTTCCGGTTTCATCGGGAACGATCTTTCATCAGTGGATTACAGATGGAAATAACGGGCAGCGTTATTGTAGCTGATACCTTCTACGATCTTCTTCAGAGAAGCTTCATAGTTCGGATATTCACCGTTTTCTACCCAGTTGCCTACCATGTTGCACATGATACGACGGAAGTAGTCATGACGTGCATATGACAGGAATGAACGGGAGTCCGTCAGCATTCCTACGAAGTTGCCAAGCAGACCGAGGTTTGCAAGGGCACGCATCTGATCTTCCATACCGCTCTTTGTGTCATTGAACCACCAAGCTGAACCAAGCTGGATCTTGCCGGGAACTTCGTCAGACTGGAAGCATCCGAGCAGTGTTCCGAGCAGTTCATTGTCAACAGGATTCAGTGAATACAGAATTGTCTTCGGGCATTCAGCATTCTGATCCAGTTCAGAAAGCAGATCTGCGATCAATTCGCCGCAGTTGTTCTGAGCGATCATATCAAATCCTGTATCCGGTCCAAGACGGCGGAACATGCGTTCATTTGCGTTTCTGTGGCAGGAATAGTGCAGCTGCATAGCAATGTCAAGGCGGTGATATGCTTTGCCCAGCGCAAGCAGGACTGCTGTCTGATATTTTTCTGCTTCTTCTACAGTGATGCACTCACCGTTCATGACCTTTGCATAAACAGCGTTGACTTCTTCAGCTGTTCCTTTGCGGAAAGGAATATAGTCAAGACCGTGGTCACTTGCACGGCATCCCATTTCAGCAAAGAATTCCAGACGCTCGATCAGTGCTGCGATCACATCGTCAGCTGTTTCGAGTTTTTCTTTGCCGACACTCTTTGCCAGCTGGCCGATATACTGTACGAAGCCTTCTTTGTTGATGTTGATCGCCTTGTCAGGACGGAAGGACGGGCATACTTTGACCGTGATCGTCTGATCTTCACGGATCTTCTGATGCCATTCCAGAGAATCTATCGGGTCGTCTGTTGTTCCGATAAATGCAACGTTGGACTGTTTGATCAGACCACGGACTGTCATGTTCGGGTCATTCTGCAGCATATCATTGCACTTATTCCAGATCGCTTCTGCATTGTCCAGTGTGAGCGGTTCTTCAACGCCGAAGAACTTGTGCAGTTCCATGTTGCACCAATGATACATCGGGTTGCCGATTGCCATTTCCAGAGCTTCAACGAACTTCAGGAAACGTTCGAAATCAGGCTTATCTCCTGTGATGTAGTCTTCCGGTACACCATTGGAGCGCATAACTCTCCATTTATAGTGGTCGCCGAAATAGGTGCCGTCCGGATTTTTACCGCCCAGCCATACTTCTGCCAGATTATTGAACCTTCTGTCTTCATAGATCTCTTTCGGAGAAATATGGCAGTGGTAGTCAACCAGAGGCATTTTGTCTGCATAATCATGGAACAGATGCTGTGCAGTCTCTGTTTCAAGCAGGAAGTTTTTATCCATAAATGCTTTCATTTCACTTATCACTCCTATCTCTTGATATCGTAATTCATATTCATCAGATTCCGGATGGATTCTGCGTCATCAATGATGTTTCCATCACCGTGGATCGTATGCTTGATTACACTGCTGGCAACCGCGAAGTTGACCATATCCATCGGTTTGTAGTTGTTCATCATTGCATAGATCAGGCCGCTGGCAAATGCATCACCGCCGCCGACTCTGTCCAGAATATTGAATGTGAACATCTTACTTTCGAATGTATGTCCCTGGTACCACATATATGCCATCAGGCTGTTTTCACTTCCTGAATGAGCATAACGTACGTGGCGCGCAATGCACTTGAGATTCGGATATCTCTCAATAAACTTCTGGAAGACTTCATCCTGATCCTCATAATTCGGATGCATGCTGAGGCCGTCTTTCCAGTCGCCCTTCGAATGATCTTCCTCATTCTTCCAGAGATGATACGGTTCAATTCCGAAGAGTACATCTACATACGGCAGACACTGTGTGCAGTAGTCTCTTGCTTCTTCCCATGTCCAGAGAAGAGAACGGAAGTTGCCGTCAAAGCTGACTGTCAGTCCCTTTTCCTTCGCTGTCTTCATCAGACGGAGCGTGAATTCCGCACAGCTCGGGCTCAATGCCGGTGTGATGCCGGACAGATGCAGCCAGTCGAATCCTTCCAGCAGTGCTTCTGCATCGATTCCCGAGAAATCAAACTCTGCAATAGCACTGTG
>JAFOMZ010000121.1 GCA_017421125.1 Solobacterium sp. | reverse complement strand
CCTGCAAGAATCATGGCCACCATACTGTTTGCTCGCATAATTACCTCCTGCACAAACATGTTACCGCTTTCATTATAATACCATGAACTCACTCATGGCTAACAGTTTCCGTTTCATTTACAAATAAATTGCCCGTTTCAGCAAAAAGAACCGGATCGTCTGTTCCGGTTCTGATATGAAAGAATTTATTCCGATTCTGTCATCAGGTATTCCCTGACAACACTGATAAAGTAAAGCGAACCGGTAATGACTGCCGTTCCGTCTTTCCCGGCATATTCCCTGGCTTTGGCAACGGCTTCTTTCCAGTCCGTGACCAGTTCCGCGCCGTCGACCAGATATGTCTGAGCATGGTCTGCCCTGTACATATCAAACTCCGTTACGAGCAGCCTGTCGCATGACCTCGCCAGCATTTCCGCCATCATGACGCCGCGTTTGTCACGCAGTGCGGCAAATACGCATACCAGCGGCCGCTGTACTGTCTGCAGTGATTCCGTCAGCGCCGCAATGCCATGTGTATTGTGTGCACCGTCCAGGATCACTCTCGGGTGTTCTCCGACCGTTTCAAATCTGCCCTTCCACATGCTTGTCTTTATGGCATTCTTCACTTCCGGAGAGGAAATATCGATATCCAGCAGCCTTGCTGCAGTCAGCGCAAGCACTGCGTTTTCCCGCTGGTACAGCGCGTCCGTAGACATCTCATATACCTCACCCGAAATGATGATGCTGTTGTTTTCTCCCGGCAGGTAATCCAGCGGTCTGTACAGTTTTGTGTGATGATTTTCCGCTTCCTGCTCAATGACCGCCATCGCTTCATCAGGAATGTTTCCGGCCAGTACACGGGAATCATCATGGATGATGCCTGCCTTCTGCCAGGCGATCTTTCCAAGCGTATCTCCCAGGCGTTCCATATGGTCAAACCCGACTGTCGTGATCACCGACAGTTCCGGCTCATCCAGTACGTTCGTGCTGTCGTATCTTCCGCCCAGTCCGCATTCGATCACCGCAATGTCGACCTGTTCATCCCTGAACCAGCTGAAGGCGATCAGGACATCGATCTCAAACATGGAAAGATCCTGTTCATTGATCAGGTCATAGTACCTGTTCAGGTATCCCATGAATGTTTCACCGGGGATCCACTGTCCGTTGATCCGGATCCTGTCCAGATGCGAGATCAGGTGGGGTGAAGTAAACATGCCCGTCTTTTTTCCCTGTGATATGAGGATATCACTCAGATAATTGACGAACGATCCCTTGCCGTTGGTACCGGCAGTATGCACAGTCCCGAATGTATTCTGCGGACTGCCGACCGATGCAAGGAACTTTTTCATATCTTCCGGATCATGGGAATGTCCATGTCTGGACATCACCCATTCCAGTGCTTTCTCAACTTCCGTGAACATAAAGATTCGGGATCTGCCAGCTGACTGCTTCCTTTCCGTGTCCGGTCAGGAAGGCGTTTGCCTTTGAGAAATGTCTGCATCCGAAGAAGCCGTTGTATGCCGAAAGCGGCGATGGATGGGCGGCTTCAAGTACAAGATGCTTCGAACGGTCGATCATCTGTGCCTTTGCGCGTGCGGGTCTTCCCCACAGCATGAACACAACAGGATCTTCTTTTGCGTTGATGCGCTCGATCGCATGATCCGTGAATGTCTCCCAGCCCTGCCGCGCATGCGACATCGGTCTGGAATCCGCTACGGTCAGGATCGTATTGAGCAGGAATACTCCCTGCTGTGCCCAGGGCATCAGATAACCGTTGTCGGGAATATAGCAGCCTAGATCCGTGTTCAGTTCCTGGAAAATATTCTGCAGGCTGGGCGGGATGCGCACGCCCGGATTGACTGAGAAGCACATACCATGTGCCTGTCCTTTCTGGTGATACGGGTCCTGTCCGAGTATGACCACCCTGATATCAGGCAGATCAGCCGTTTCAAAGGCTGAGAACACCTGGACTTTCGGGGGATATACCGGTCCGTTTTCATAGGCTTCATGAACAAACGCAGCCAGCGGTTTGAAATACGGCTGCTGGAATTCGTTCTGAAGCCATGGATACCATTCGTTATGCTTCATAGATCACCTCATGCAGTGAAAGGATTCTTTTTCTTTGTCCTGATAATGAACCAGAGCACCAGCGCAGCTGCGACGGCAAAACCGCCGATCGCAAAGATCCCGTATTTCATGTTGTTTTCCCTGGATTCTTCCATTCCGCCAATTGCGATATACGGTACCAGGTTCGCTGATTCAGTATTGAGCGTCTGCCCGTTTGTCAGTCTGCTGACCCATTCGTTCAGGTCGGATTCAACAACTTCAAAATCACGGTCACCGTATGTCAGAAGCACGCGGTTGAATTCAACAGGATCGAAATCATCTCCGAGTGTTTCTTCGGCACGGTATCTCAGAGCCAGGAACTGCGCCAGACCGCATCCGTAATTCAGCAGTCTGCCTGGTGTATCGACAGCTTCGTTGTAAAGATCCTGCGCGATTTCACTGTTCAGATACATTTTGTCCAGTTCATTCGCGACATCGGACAGAGTCCAGCCCAATACGTTGACGCCGATATCGATGACACACGGTGCCATGTATCCGATGATGGTCATACTCTTGAGGTATTCCCTCTGCGTGCGGGAAAGACCGCTGTAATCAAGCTGGTTTACTTCCGTATACATTGCCCAGCCTTCCGTATAGCCGCCATGGCTCAGGACACTGCGCACCGGGTTGGGATGTGTGTTCAGGAACCAGGTGATCTGATACTGGTGTCCGGGGAAGCCTTCATGTGAAAGCGTCATGTAAAGATCATTCGTATCATTGATGGCACTGTCATTGACTCGGATCACATTCACATCCGTCGCGTCAATGCACGGTGTCAGATAATATGCCACGATGTTGGGGTTTGTAATGGAAGGATCCAGATAGGAAACGGTGAATTCCGTATTGGCTCCTTCAGGATAATCCTGCAGTCTGTCTGCCAGATAGTTCAGTGTCTCCTCGGCATCGCTTGTTTTGACCTGCTCGCCGGTATCATCGTATCGCTGGCTCATGATCTTGTAGATCTCGTTGATGACCATCGTCCTGCAGAGATCCATCAGTTCTTCCGGTGATTTGGAAGAGCTTGTTTCCGTGGCGAGGAATACACGGTAATAATCAGCACCATCTTCGTATTCACAGAGTCCTCCGGAAACGGAACGTGATCCTCTCAGTTTTTCCAGTTCATCCGATACGTGCTGATATGCGGGGATGTAATGATTCAGGATCAGGTCTTCATTCCGCTTGATGTAATCCTGTTTCTCCTGTGCACTCAGTTCATCCATCGCATTGATATCCGTCGCAAAGTCGACTACCAGCGGGTTGTTTTCTGTTTCAGCAGTGAATTTGGCAATGTTTTCCTGCAGCTGGTCGAGTGCATTGCTTGTCAGGAAGTGACCGCGTGAAGCCTGCTCACGGGTTACTTCCAGTGCCTTTTCCAGATATTCCGGAGTTTCCTCGATCAGTGTCAGGTAATCGTCTACATCCTGCTTGGAGTAGAAAATAAACTCTGTGAAGTTCGTGATCAGGGCTTCGCTTACCCCGTCTACCGGGCTGAACAGCTCGGTGTAGTCTTCCGCGTATTTTTCGGATTCAATGCTCAGTTCCAGATCTCTTTCAAGGATGATGTAGTCATGCTGCTGGGTCTTGGACAGCTTGTCATAGTCAAACGAATGCAGTTCATCCAGGTACTCCTGCAGCTCCTCGGTGTCTCCGAATTCGATCTCTCCGATCGTTGCTTCCGGACGCGCCAGTCCCATGGATCCATAGTCCTTTACGGTATAATGCATCGACAGGAAATCGGATTCTACCGTCTCCGCAAAAATATCCGTCAGGAATTCATCAAACTCCTTGTCCCCTTCTTCTTCCGCCTTTGTATGAATGCCGGGGAACATCAATATAAATACCATTGCGATGGCTGTTATTTTCCTTGTCTGATATTTCATCTTCGCACCTCCTGAAGATCTTACCTACATGATAACAAATCGCGATTAAAAAGTGGATTGCAGGATCCAATAGTTAAAAACTGACATTTCCCGGAATAACCGGGAACAGAAAAAGGAAGTGTTCCGTGTTTCTCCGTCGCACTTCCTGTTATTCGTTCAGATCAGAAGCGCAGCTACGACACTGCATGCTTCGATATGTATTTCATTCTTTGTCTCAGCATGTGCTCCGCCGTTTTCATCAAAGATGATCCTGTACGACATATCGTTATAGTAGTACGTATATGCCTGCATGCTGGGGTTGATCAGGACCCTGATGCCTCTGCCTGAAGCACCGGGTTCCGCATAGTTGATGTCGTACTGCAGCACGCCGTTGTCAAGGACATATGTCTTTACGAAACGCTTGACATCATCTCCCGTAGCCAGACGGAATGCCGGATAGAACTGTCTTGTCCGGATCGCCGCGCGTGTATATTCCACTACATCATAGTTGAACAGCATTCTTTCCCAATTCATGCCGTTGACCGCATCTCCGGCATTATAAGAGTTGGAGTTGTCCTGCTTGGTACCGCAGAATTCAATGCCCGAATGCAGGAACGGTACGCCCTGGGCGAACAGTGTGCATGCGATCATCATCTTCTGACGTTTCTTTCGAAGCTCACGCGGTTCCTCGCTGCAGCATGCGTGCATCTTGTCCCACAGCGTCGCGTTGTCATGCGTCTCAATGGCATTGATGCTCTTGACGGGATGGTCAAAGCGCATGAAGTACGGAGCACCCATCGTATTGCCGCTCAAGACGCCGCAGGCTTCATAGATCAGCCCTGAGTTGCCTGTCAGATAACCCTTTGCGCTCTTCTGGTTGTCGCTTGTGCTTCCTTTGAGCACATCACGGAATGTATCGTTGAAATGGGCGACTCCCGGCATCTTGTCCTGGTTGAATATCTTTGCCTTCAGTTCATCATTCAAAGCTGTCGGCATATCCCAGCCTTCGCCGTATACAAGGGCATCAGGCTTGATCTTCAGTGTTTCCTGACGGATCAGGTTCATCGTGTGGATGTCTATGATACCCATCAGGTCAAATCGGAATCCGTCAACACCGTAGGTCTTCATCAGGAATCTGATCGCGTGCAGGAACAGGTTCCTCATCATGGGACGCAGTGAGTTCAGGTCATTGCCGCAGAATGAACCGTTCGAAAGACCGCCGGACTGGTTGTACCTGAAATAATAGTACGGAACGGCCGCTTCCAGACAGTTCTCGTGCGT
>JAFOMZ010000013.1 GCA_017421125.1 Solobacterium sp. | reverse complement strand
ATCCGTGCAGGAACAGGCAGTTTGCCATTGTGAATTCATAGAAATCGACGATCATTGCCGGATTGTCATAATCTTCATCCGGAATGTAAACTTCAGCATTAATACTCATAATCTCCCCCTAATTTAAAGTATTTCGATCTGGCAGGACTTCATGACTGCCAGTGCATGATCATGGTTCTCAGGTGTTGTACCCGCACAGGCCGCGGCCACGACACGGATCGGTGTTTCATGAAGACCGGCCCTTACTAGCATTGCGTTGGATACTACACAGATATCCGTGCACAGGCCGATCAGTGTAATGGATTCAGGCTGTTCTTTCATCAGCATATCCAGCAGTTCCACACTGCCGAATGTCGGCTTTTCAATACGCAGGCCATTGCGTTCTGTGACTGCCTGTTCAACGTGCTCTTCCAGCAGCCATCCTTCCGTTCCTTTCACACAGTGAACGACCGGCAGATGCTTTCCTTCAAATGTATCGAGATAGTCTTCACCATGAGTGTCAAATGTTGCGATAACAGTGTCGTAATACGGATCTTCGATCTCTTTTACGGCAGCGGGAATGATCTCAACAGCCTCTTTTGTACCAAGTGCCATGGAAACAAAATCATTCTGCAGATCAACTGCGATCAGTACATGTTTCATAAGTTCTCCTCCAGATAGCGAAACATCGGGTTGAATCTGTAAAGGGCGGCCTGCTTGCCGGCTGATTTTCTTGTTTTTCCGGTATTGATGAGCATGCGTTTGATATCCCTGCGGAAGTTGCCGGTATCGGTCTTATGACCGACGACCGCTTCGTACGCGTCCTGGATCTGACGCAGCGTCATCTCTTCCGGCAGCAGATTGAAGAGGATGCCGGTGGATGCTGCGCGGTTTCGCAGGAGATCGACTGCCATATTGATCGCTTTGATGTGATCGGCCGCCAGTGCTTCACTGCTTTCTTCAAGCAGTCTTGATGTTGTTTTGACATAATTCCTGTTTGCCTGATCAGTGATCTCATACGCGATATGCACATCATCCTTATCAAGTGTCAGGACGGATGTCTGATGACCGTCATCCTGGGATGTGACCGTACGCTTCACGGTGAACCATCCGGTCTCCGCCGCATCATCGCCTGCTTTGGATTTCCGGATATTGGATTCATCCGTGAGTGCCAGATACATGGTCGATATGACCCTTGTTCTGGGATCGCGGTCAGCGCTTCCGAATGTGTACAGCTGGGTGAAATAGAACTCTTCATCGATGGCTGTTTCTTCCTTCAGTTCCCTCAGTACCGCATCGTCCAGGTCTTCATCAAAATCGACAAAACCGCCCGGCAGTGCCCACTGGCCGATCCAGGGATGATTTCCCCTGCGGATCAGAAGCAGTTTCAGCTGGCCCTCCGATACAGTCATCAGGACCATATCCACCGTATTCGAAGGATGCCTGAAAACAGAATCGTCGTACTGCTCAAGAAACTCTTTCTCTGTCAGTCCCTGCGCATTTACTTTCTTCATGCCGCCTCCTATATAGTCATTTTGACTATATAATACCACTGATACCGTTCTTGTCAATCTCCGCGCAAAAGAAAAGCATCCGCGGGGATGCCTTACTTCTTTACCTTCATGCGTGTATATTTTTTGCCGATCCGCTTTTTCAGGAGCGCCTTGACAGCTTCCTCATCCTTCAGATCGAAGTTGATGTTGATATTGTAATTGCCGTTTTTGCTTCCGTCATTGACCGTGAATACAGCAAAGAAACTCTTCTTTTCCTGCTGGAAATCATAAGCCCTGACGGTTCCGTACGGATAGAAGCTTCCGTTGACACTGACACCCTCATCACCTATCCCGTCACGGCACAGCAGATAGCTGATCACGCACAGCAGCATACTCACGATCCTGATGAATTCGATCGGTCCGGTATATACAAGAAGCGTAGCAGCACCGAGTATGGCTGCGGCCACAAAAAGGATCCTTGTGCCGGACCACAGTTTGTCATAGATCGTGATCTTTCCCTTTGTGCGGAAATAACCGATCCCCTGCCATATTGCCAGTCCCGTGAACAGGACGATCAGGATATAATTCGACATCTGATTCATAAACCCCTCCAAACAGCGTTAATTATATCATGTCAAAGCATAGGATTCATTATTTCTGTATGTGTTGTTTCGTGTTAGTATTATTGAAAAGGACGGGCATAATTCCATGTTTACACAATACTTATATGACGGGTCAAAAGCACTTGATCTGAGCAAGGTTTCCACAGACGAGACCTCTTTATGCAGGAACAAGCAGGACGCCAAGGAAAAAATGAAAGCCAATATCGAGCAGATCGATGAACTCCAGCAGAAACTGTATGCCGATAAACGTGAAGGCGTGATCTTCCTGTTCCAGGCAATGGACGCTGCCGGCAAAGACGGTACGATCCAGGCTGTGCTGCAGTGTCTTTCACCGCACGGAGTCCATGAGGCTGCATTCAAATCCCCCAGTTCAACGGAACTGGCACACGATTATCTCTGGCGTATCGAACAGCAGGTCCCGGCCAAGGGAGAGATCGCCATCTTCAACCGTTCCCATTATGAAGAAGTACTGATCTGGAGAGTCAAGAAACTCTGGCAGTCACAGGCCAATGCAAGAAGGATCACCGACTTTGAACGGGCGCTCGAATACCGTTATGAAGACATCGCCAATTTTGAAACATATCTTTTCCATAATAATGTACGTACAGTCAAAATATTCCTCAATGTTTCAAAAGACGAGCAGGCAAGGCGTTTCCTGAGCAGGATCGAAGAACCTGAAAAGAACTGGAAGTTCTCCGGCGGAGACTATGAGGAGCGTGTATACTGGGATGAATATATGCGTGCGTTTGAGGATGCGATCAACAGTACGGCCACAAAGGTCTGTCCATGGTATGTCGTACCGGCTGACCACAAATGGTATATGCGCTATGTCGTCAGTGAGATCATTCTCGCCACGCTCCAGGATATGGACCCGCGCTATCCGGAAGTTACCCAGGAACGTCTCGCAACGTTCTCAACGTACAAGGCAGCTCTGCTCAAGGACCTGGGGATCACGGATTATTCCCCGAAGAAGAAAAAGAAGTAAGCAGCACACAATCATTCAGATAATCAATAAATACCAATGAACGAAAGGCCTGCCGAAAAGCAGACCTTTTGATTTGAAACAGAATCGTCACGGAAAAGCAGAAGAATATCTTCTGTCTGCAGCAATCATTTTCCCAGCCAGTACAGGATCGCCTTTACCGTTTCTTCCTGCTGTTCTTCAGCCGGAATCTGCGCTTTCCCGTCGCCCTTCTGTTCCCCGTAATCACCGAACTGTGCATGATTTCCGCCCTGAATCACCTTTTCCTGCGCTCCGGGCGGAACATACTTCCTGCTGTTTTCATACGCCTGCATGTTCAGGACACCGTCCTGATCCCCGTATACAGACAGCACCCTGACCGCATCATCTGTATCTGACGCCGGATATGATGCCAGGTACACAATACCGCTGATCTCTTCCGCATGCTTTGCGGCATATGCGGCGGCAGCCACCCCGCCCATGGAGTGGCCGGCAAGATACCAGCTGTCGTAATCAAAGTTCCCAATCAGCGTTTCTGCCTCATTGATTCCGAGAAACGCGATCTGAAAAGGCATCCTGACCAGAAACACATCCTCCCCGGCTTCCGCCAGGGAATAAAGCAGCGGAGCGTATGCTTCAGCTTCAACCTTGGCACCCGGATAAAAGATCAAGGCAGAATCACTGCCCGGGCCGTCAAACAGATATCCGTTTGCCGTCCTGTTTATGATCACACTGCCGCTGCTTTCAAGATATCGCAGTGCTTTATCTTCCGCATGATAAACGTCTTTCAGCCATACAAAGCCTTCGCAAAGAAGAAAAAGTATGGCAGCGCAGGCAGCAGAAAAGAATCGCCAAAACCGGGAAGTCTGTTTCCTCCGGAATACCTGTCTCATCAGGAAACAGACAGCCAGAAAGAACAGCAGGACACATATCATGTATAACTTATATTTCATCTTTCCTATCTTACCAAAAACAGAACGCCTTCTGATCTCCTGTTATGTATTATCAGGGTATTTTATACCTTCGGTAAGAATACTCCGGCAATGTACCGGTCACATCCTGATCTGAACAGGACTTAAGGGTAATGCCAAAAAAAAGCAAGCTTCACTGCCGCATAACTGTGCTGAGCAGCTGATTATTGATCTGTACTATCCCCTGCAGGAAACAGAAAAAAATGTGAGGGATCCGCCCTTCTCCGGAACATGATCCTCTCACACATATTTCTTTGAATTGATCTTCAATCCCGGCCTTTGTTCATTGCCGGCTTTTACTTTATCATTTGTTTTTCTTCTGATAGACCGTTCTGAATACGGCAATGGACTGACGTCTCTGAGGAACAGGGATCGTCTGATCCGAGCCCTTTGTAATGCGCATCAGTTCATCCTGGCTGCTGATCTTTTCTTCACCGCTCTTGAACTTTGCGTACTTGCCGTCCGATTTCATTTTTCTTGCCTTCACATTATCGCTGAAGCAGATGTCCAGATACTGATGGATCTGAGCTCTGCACTGCGGGCTCAGGATCGGTACTGCGATCTCTACACGGCGGTCGGTATTCCTGGTCATGAAGTCGGCGGAAGAGATAAACATCTTCTCGTCTTTTCCTTCCCCGAAGATATAGATCCTCGAATGTTCCAGGTACCTTCCGACGATCGAACGGATATGGATCGTCTCTGTTCTGCCCTTTACCTCCGGAAGGATACAGGAGATGCCCCTGACGATCAGATCGATCTGTACACCTGCAGCAGAAGCGCTCTGCAGCTCACGGATGATCTCTTCGTCCGTGATGGAATTCACTTTTGCAATGATCCTGCCGTCTGCACCTTTTTCCGCTTCTGCCCTGATCATTTCGATCAGCCTGGATTTCAGGGATACCGGAGCCACCAGCAGATTCCTGTATGAACCGTCCAGCTTGCCGATCATCATATTGCGGAAGAATGTGACAGCGTCCCTTGCGATACCCGCCCTGCCTGTCAGATATGCAAGGTCAGTGTACTGTCTGGCGGTGTTTTCATTGAAGTTGCCTGTTGCAATCAGTACGACATGCTCGGGCTTGTTGTTTTTCATGCGCGTGATCAGGCAGATCTTGGAATGGACTTTGTAATTCGTATAGCCGTACATGACGGTAACGCCCGAATCCTCCAGACGTTCACTGTAGTCGATGTTGTTCTGCTCATCAAAGCGTGCTTTGAGTTCGATCAGTACATCGACTTCCTTCCCGTTTTCAGCGGCCTGGCAGAGATAGTCCACAAGCCTTGCCTGTCTGGCGAGACGGTAGATCGTGATCTTGATCGAAGTAACATCCGGATCCTTGGAAGCCTGGCGCACAAGCAGAAGGAACGGATCCATGCTCTCATACGGATATGAAAGCATTACATCCTTCTTTTTGATCTGGTCAAAGAGCGGTTTTTCATAGTCAAACGCCGGGGAGAGCTTCGGTTCATATTTCTCATATGACAATGCCTGCGCATCTTCCGCCTTCAGCATCGATCCAAGTGAGAACACATATTTCATATCCAGTGACTGATGGAATTCAAACAGACAGGAAGATTCAGCCCTCAGATGCTCCATCAGATACTTTTTCAGCTGGGAGCTGGGCTTCCGGGAAAGATCCAGTCTGACGATACGCATCCTTCTGCGCTGCTTCAGCACTTTCTCCATCTTTTCACGGTAATCTTCAATATCCTCGAACATTTCATCTTCCGGATCAACGTCAGCGCTTCTCAGAATACGGAATTTCAATGTTTCCAGCACCGTGGAGCCTTTGATCAAAGAGCCGAGTTCCGAATGGATCAGATCTTCCATCAGCACATATCGGTACGCCCCTTCTCCGGGGATCAGGACTGCCTTCGGGAGTACTTCCGGTACTGCCGCAAACGCAAAGGAATCACGGTTCTTGTACCGCAGGATACCTGCACAGTAGATCACACCTGACTGGATCCTCGGCAGCGGATGTACTGTATCCACGACCTGTGCACTGACGACCGGCAGGACCTTATCCTGGAAATATCTTCTCAGGAACTTCTGTTCACTCTTTGAGCAGTCTGCCGGCATAACCTGGAATATATTTGCCGCATTCAGTTCCGCTTTCAGCTCAGCCATGATCTTTTCGCGTTTGGCGATATCCTTTCTGGCACGTGAATAGATCGCATCCAGCTGCTGCTTGACACTCATACCCGACAGTTTATCGATCCCGTCCGGTTCAGCACGCTTCATCTCATACAGACTGCCGACACGCACGGTAAAAAATTCATCCAGGTTGGATGCGTGGATCGCCGCAAATTTCAGACGTTCCAGCAGCGGAACATCCTTATCCTTTGCCTCATCAAGCACGCGGTTGTTAAACCGCATCCAAGATAATTCGCGGTTCTGTGTGTAGCCTTCTGTGTAAATGCTCTTTGCCATATATGATCTCCTACATCAGCAGTTTCAGCTGATTCCTGAGTATACGCATTGAAATGTGACTGCTCCGGCATGCCACTTCCCCGTCCGTATGTACCCAAAGCGGTTCTTCTGTTTTGATATCAAGTGTTTCTGATGCATATTCCGTGACACCGCGGAACTTCAGGTGATTTCCGTTGTAGGCATACGGGAAGATCCGGAAGAAGTCGATCTTCCGCATGTCATCGGCAGTACACATCGTAAGTTTTCCGTCACCGTCATCCGCAGACGGGCAGAAGCGGAATCCTCCCCCTTCATACGGCTCATTCATTCCGACCGTAAACAGGCACTTCCGGTAATATGTCGTACCTTCAGCTGTCGTCACTTCAAACGGGACCATTTTTTCCGCCATGATCACCTTTGCGGCAGTAGCCACATAGACCAGTTTGCCGAGATGGATCTTGTTCAGTACACCCTTGAATTTGGATACAAGGACCTGCTGGCATATATGCGCATCAAAACCGATGCCGCATCCGGACATGAATCTTCTGACAACCGTTCTGCCCGGCACAAATGCGTTCGGGCTCCCTTTGATAATATCGGATGTATGATGAAAGGTCGTTTCCCCGACATCGACTGTCCGTTTCACTTCACCTTTTATGATCGTACGAAGTATTTCATTTCTGTCTTTGGGAAGCTTCAGACTGTGTGCCAGATCATTCCCCGAACCTGCGGGAATATATCCCAGACGGACATTGGAAAGATCGGTGATCCCATTGACCGCTTCATTCATCGTCCCGTCACCGCCAACGATGACCAGATCGATGCATTCCCCGGTATTTTGAGTGAGATCACGGCAGATATCTTCAATACCAAAAACAGGTGTTGAATAATGCACATCATATGATACATGTTCATTGCGCAGGATCTCTTCAAGCTTTTTCCATTGCTTTCCTGTCTTGCCGGAAGCTCCTGCAGGATTCACAACTACGTGAAACATCGTTTCCCCCTGTATACACTGTAAATATTATAACCTGTTAATGGACGGGATTATAAAAAAACTGCAAAGCTTCAATCACTTTGCAGTTCATACGGTTTATGCCATTGACTGTCTGACAGAAACGCTGTATCCGTCTTCATCAGCGTCCAGAATGATCGTTCTTCCTTCAATGGAAGGATCTTCCAGGATCGTTTTGGCGATCAGTGTTTCCACTTCACGCTGGATATGACGCTTCATCGGTCTTGCGCCGAATGCAGGATCCACACCGTAGGCGATGATCCTTGCTTTTGCCTCATCCGTTACCGTTAATGCGATATCTTTTGCGGCAAGCCTGCCCCTGAGCTGGTTCAGGAACTTGTCTGCGATCAGCTTCAATGTATCATTGTTCAAAGCATTGAATACGATGATCTCATCGATACGGTTGACGAATTCAGGCTTGAAGAACTTTCTGACCTCTGCCTGATAATGATCATCACGCAGGTCCTTATCCGGTTCAAAGGCAAACTGTGAACCAAGGTTTGACGTCATAATGATGATCGTATTCTTGAAGTCTACCGTTACGCCCTTGGAGTCGGTAATACGTCCATCATCCATGATCTGCAGCAGGATGTTGAATACATCCGGATGAGCCTTTTCAACTTCATCGAGCAGTACGATGGAATACGGGTTTCTTCTGACCGCTTCCGTGAGCTGGCCTCCTTCATCATAGCCGACATATCCCGGAGGAGCGCCGATCAGTCTGGATACACTGAATTTCTCCATGTATTCCGACATATCGATCCTGACGATCTTTCCCTCATCATCGAACAGCTGTTCAGCAAGTGCTTTCGCCACTTCTGTCTTGCCGACGCCTGTCGGGCCGAGGAACAGGAAGCTTCCGAGCGGTCTGTTCTCATCCTGGATCTGTGCCTTCGAACGCATGATCGCATCCGAAACGAGCTTCAGAGCTTCATCCTGACCGATGACACGCTTTGCCAGTGCTTCCGGCAGGTGCAGGATCTTCTGACGCTCCGTCGACATCAGACGGCTCACTTCGATGTGCGTCCATCTGGATACGATCTTTGCGATCATATCTTCATCTACTTCCTGCTGGATCATCGAGCTCTTGCCCTTTGTACCGGCTTCCCTGATCTTCCGTTCCAGCGCAGGGATCGTATCGTATTTCAGTTTTGCGGCAAGTTCATAGTCCGCATCATTCTGTGCCTGTGTCAGCTGCAGACGGGCTGTTTCAAGGTCTTCCTTAGCTGTCTTGACAGAATCAAGTTCCTGCTTTTCAAGCTGCCACTGGGAGAACTTTGTCTCCTTTTCTTCATTCAGGTTTGCCAGTTCCCGTTCAATATCTTCACGGCGTTCGATCGTTTTGGGATCATCTTCACCCTTCAGTGAAGTCTCCTCGATCTGCAGCGTCATGATCCTGCGGCTCAGTTCATCAAGCTCAGCCGGCATGGAATCCATTTCCACACGGATGCATGCGCACGCTTCATCGATCAGGTCGATTGCTTTATCAGGCAGGTATCTGTCTGTAATATACCGGTTCGAAAGGATCGCCGCCGCTACGATCGCTTCATCCTTGATCTCAACGCCATGATGTGACTCAAATCTGTCTTTCAGACCTCTGAGGATCGAGATCGTATCTTCTACAGTAGGTTCTTCTACCTGGATCTTCTGGAACCTGCGCTCCAGAGCACGGTCCTTTTCGATATACTTGCGGTACTCATCGAATGTTGTGGCACCGATGCACTTCAGTTCGCCTCTGGCGAGCATCGGCTTCAGGAGGTTTGCGGCATCCATGGAGCCTTCTGTTTTGCCGGCTCCGACCAGGTTATGGATCTCATCAATGAAGAGGATGATGCCTCCATCCGCTTCTTTTACCTGGTTCAGCACACCCTTCAGACGCTCTTCATATTCGCCTCTGTACTTCGCACCGGCGATCAGGGCACCCATATCGAGTTCGATCAGTCTCTTGTCCTTCAGGCCCAGCGGAACGTCACCGTTCATGATCCTCCAGGCAAGTCCTTCAACGATCGCAGTTTTGCCGACACCGGGTTCACCGATCAGAACCGGATTATTCTTTGTCTTACGTGAAAGAATTTCGATGACTCTCCTGATCTCGTCATCGCGTCCGATCACAGGATCGATCTTGCCGTCCTTGACATCCTGTACCAGATCATGTCCGTATTTGGATAATGCGTCAAGCTGACCTTCATTCGTCTTTTCATCCATCTTCATTCCACCTCTTCTCTCATCTTCTGCGGCTTCGATCCCTTTTGCCGTAATGCTGAAACGACGTTTGATCTCTTCGATCAACGGAGCTTTTGTTTCAAACATTCCGACCAGGAATGCACCGCTGCTCATATACGTATCGTCATGGCGCTTCATGTATGCAAGCGCGTGAGTATTTGCTTCGTTGACATATCTGTTCAGGACCGGCTGGCCTCCCTGTGAGGAGCCCGGCAGTCTGTCCAGATATGTTTTCGCTGTTCCCGCAAGTTCCTGCTTTGACAGGTCCATGCGTTTCCATATTCCATCCAGGCTGTCATCTTCCAGCATTGCATTGAGGATGTGCTCTATACTCAGTTCGGGATTTCCCTTTTCCTGTGCCTTTTGGAGCGCACTTAAAATGATGGCCTGGAGCTGTTCCGTCATCTGTTCAATATTCATGATTACCTCCGCTGATCACTCAGCTGAACATCTTTTTAAACTGATCCCAGGGCTTCTTTTTGGATCCGTTCTGGATATCCTGAAGCTGCTTGTACAGTTCTTTTTCCTTTGATGTAAGTTTCTTGTCAACCTGGATCCTGACAGTACAGATCTGATCACCGGGCTTGCCGCCTCTGACATCAGGAACCCCTTCACCTCTCAGGCGCAGCTGTGTTCCTTCCTGTGTACCGGCAGGGATCTTCATCGAGACTTCTCCGCGGATCGTAGGAACATCCAGTGTCGTTCCGATCGTTGCGTCAACTGCTGTTACCGGGATATCCAGGAATATATTCTTTCCTTCACGGATAAACTGGCTGTGTTCACGGATATGGATCTCGATGAACAGATCACCGTTGTCTCCACCGTTGATGCCGCGCTCACCTTTACCCGAGATACGGAGCTGCTGTCCGTCATTGATGCCTGCAGGGATCTTGACATCGACCTTTGTATGCTTGCGGATATATCCTCTTCCCTGACAGTCGGGACACGGTCTTCTGATCTTCTTGCCGGTTCCTCCGCAGTCCGGGCATACAGACTGTGTTCTGTATACGGTAAAGCCCATTCTCTGTTCACGGGTAACGCTTCCGGTTCCGCGGCATGTAGAACATGTTTCGATGTCGCTGGAGTTCTCTGCCCCGCTGCCTCCGCATCTGGAGCATTTCTCATCTACATCGATCTCGATCGTCTCGGTCTTTCCGAAGCATGCGTCCATGAAATCGACATTCATGCGCATGAACCGGTCATTGCCGCGCTGCGGTCCTGTGGAACGCCTGGTGCTTCCGCCGAATCCGCCCATGCCTCCCATGCCTCCGCCGAAGAAGGATGAGAATATATCATTCAGATCATCAAAACTGCCGCTCTGGAATCCGCCGAATCCGTTTCCGAATCCGCCTGCGCCATCCATTCCGGCAAAGCCGAACTGGTCATAAGTCTGACGCTTCTGCGGATCACTGAGGACTTCATACGCTTCGTTGATCTCTTTGAATTTCTCTTCAGCACCCGGATCCTTATTTACGTCCGGATGATATTTTTTTGCCAGTGAACGATATGCTTTTTTGATCTCGTCCTCACTTGCGCCTTTTGAGAGTCCCAATACCTCATAATAGTCTCTTTTATCTGCCATATCTTCACTGCCCTTTCTGCTCATTCATATAAGGTGCTTCCTCAGAAGACAAACTCCCAGGTTTTACCCCAGGAATTTGTCGGTCGTTCACTTGTCTTACTTCTTTTCCGTGTAATCCGCATCGAATACGTTATCGTTCGGATTACTGTCCGTATAGCCGCCCTGGTTTCCGGCGCCGGCATTCGGATTGGAATACATCTGCTGTGCCATTTCATTGGCTGCTTTTTCAAGCGCATCCAGCTTTGTCTTCAGGCCATCCATGTCATTGTCATCGATCGCCTTCTGGAGTTCATCTCTCAGCTTCCTGACCTCGTCTTTCTGCTGCTGTGTAACATTTGGATTATCGGAGTTCAGAGTTTCATCGATCTGGTTGATGAATGCTTCAGCTCTGTTCCTTGTTTCAATATCCTGCTTTCTCTTATCGTCTTCAGCCTTGTGTGCTTCAGCGTCCTTGACCATACGGTCGATCTCGTCATCACTCAGACCTGAGGAATTCGTGATCGTAATGGACTGTTTCTTGTTTGTGCCCTTATCAAGAGCTGTTACGTGAACGATACCGTTAACGTCGATATCGAATGTAACTTCGATCTGAGGAACGCCTCTGCGTGCAGGTGCGATACCTGTCAGCTGGAAGTTGCCCAGTGTCTTGTTGTCGTTTGCCATCGGACGTTCGCCCTGCAGGACATGGATGTCAACTGCCGGCTGGTTGTCAGCTGCTGTAGAGAAGATCTGCGACTTGCTTGTCGGGATCGTTGTATTTCTCGGGATCAGCACTGTCATAACGCCGCCCAGTGTTTCAATACCAAGGCTCAGCGGTGTAACGTCGAGCAGAAGTACGTCTTTGACATCTCCGCCGATAACGCCGCCCTGGATCGCAGCACCCATAGCTACGCATTCATCAGGGTTGACACTCTTGTTCGGTTCTTTTCCGAGTTCATTTCTGACTGCTTCCTGGACAGCAGGAATACGTGTAGAGCCGCCGACCAGAAGTACCTGGTCAAGGTCTCTTGCATTCAGCCCGGCATCCTTCAGAGCCTGTCTGACAGGTCCCATGGAACGTTCTACCAGATGCTTTGTCATTCTGTTGAATTCAGCTCTTGTCAGTTTTGCTTCGAGGTTCAGAGCGCCGCTGCCGTCTTTAGCCATGCAGATGAACGGAAGTGAGATCTCTGCTTCGACCATGCCTGAGAGGTCCTTCTTAGCCTTTTCAGCCGCATCTTTCAGACGCTGCATGATCATTCTGTCAGCCTTCAGGTCAACACCGTTTTCTTTCTGGAAATTACTTGCCAGCCAGTCAATGATGACGTTATCGAAGTCATCGCCGCCCAGACGTGTATCGCCTGCTGTTGAAAGGACTTCGAATGTACCGTCAGCGATATCCAGGATGGAAACATCGAATGTTCCGCCGCCCAGGTCATATACAAGGATCTTCTGTTCTTTGTCGCCCTTGTCAATGCCGAATGCCAGAGCGCTGGCTGTCGGTTCATTGATGATACGGACTACATCCAGACCGGCGATCCTGCCGGCGTCCTTTGTAGCCTGACGCTGAGCATCATTGAAGTATGCAGGTACGGTAATAACAGCTTTTTCAACCTTTTCACCCAGGTATCCTTCGGCATAATCCTTCAGGTATGTCAGGATCATCGCGGAAACTTCCTGCGGTGTGTATTCTTTTCCTTCCAGTGTGACTTTCTCATTTGTGCCCATCTTACGTTTGATGGAGTATACAGTGTTCTTGTTTGTGATCATCTGACGCTTTGCGGCATCACCGACGACACGCTCACCGTTTTTGAATGCGACGACGGACGGAGTTGTTCTGCTTCCTTCCGGGTTGGGGATAACCTTGGCTTCTTTGCCTTCCATAACAGCTACACAGCTGTTTGTTGTACCTAAGTCAATACCGATAATCTTGCTCATATTCGTTTCCTCCTGTTTATTTACTCACTGATCTTTACCATGGCTGCCCTGAGCAGTCTGTCTTTGATTTTATAACCTTTCTGAAGTACCTGAACGACTGTTCCCGGCTCAACACCTTCGACAGGCTCTGCCATCATGGCCTGATGCCAGTTCGGATCGAACGGCTGGTTCAGTGCCTCGATCTCTTCAACGCCTTCCTTCTTCAGCGCGTTGACGAGGCTTCTGTATACCATTTCGAATCCTTTGCGGTAATTCTCATCCTGTGTTTCCACCGCAAGTGCTCTTTCGCAGTTGTCCAGAACCGGAAGTACTTCCAGCGCGAATGACTGTGCCCTGTACTTGTTGTTCATTTCGTTTTCCTTGTACAGACGCTTCCTGATGTTTTCCATATCCGCATATGCTCTTGCATATTCGTTTCTCAGAACATCAACTCTGCCCTTCAGTTCTTCGTTTTCTGCCTTCAGTTTTTCGATTTCT
>JAFOMZ010000120.1 GCA_017421125.1 Solobacterium sp. | reverse complement strand
TCGAGCTTTTCGCCGTCTCCTGCATCCAATAATCTGTAATCATTCCATCTGTCAGCTGTTTTCACCATAAAAAGTTGGATCTCCAACGACTATTATAGCATGCAGATGTTTCAAGGTGTTTTCCAATTGCGGTTTGCGGTATAATTACCGACAGACGGAGGTGAAAAAATGATTGATATCAGTGCATTAAATAAAGATCAGAAACAGGCGGTAATGGCTGAAGACAAGTACCTCCGTATCGTTGCCGGTGCAGGCAGCGGAAAAACAAGAGTCCTGACCATGCGCATCGCACATCTCATACAGGATCTTGACGTTCCGGCATACCGCATCCTGGCGATCACATTCACCAATAAAGCGGCCAATGAAATGAAGGAACGTATCCGGAACATGATCCCTGAGGAGGGCAGCCAGCCCTGGATCTCAACGATCCACTCACTCTGTGTAAGGATCCTGCGTGAAGACATCCTGACCATGGGATGGCCGAGGAATTTTACCGTGCTTGACGCGGAGGATCAGAAGTCGATCCTGAAGGAAGCCTACAAGGAATATTCCGCGGACGCTTCGACGTATCCGTTCGCAGCTATGCTGGATTATATTTCCAACAATAAAACTGCCGAGATCTCTCCCGAACGGGCTTTTACGATCGCAGGCAGATATGCAGGAGAAGAAAAAAAGGCCAGGATCTATGAATATTATGTCAGACGGCAGGAACAGCTCTACGCATTAGACTTTGATGACCTGATCCTGTGGACTGTACGTATGTTCAGGACATTCTCGGAAGTCCAGGCAAAATGGCAGAGACGTTTTCACTATATTCATGTAGACGAGTTCCAGGACATCGATAAGACACAGTATATGCTGATCAGACAGCTTGCCGGTACGGAAAACAGTCTGTATGTGGTAGGCGACCCTGACCAGACGATCTATACGTGGCGCGGAGCGGATGTCAACATCATCCTGAACTATGAAAAAGACTTCAAACCCTGCCGGACGATCATTCTGAATGAGAATTACCGTTCTACTTCCAATATCCTGAACGGTGCCAACTGCGTGATCCGGAACAACCGCAACAGACTGGAAAAAGACCTGTTTACAAACCGTATTTCAACGGAAAAGATCACGCATCATTCCAGCGCAGGTGATACCTATGAAGCAGCCTGGGTGGCTTCCACCATTGCGGAACTGCACCGCAAAGGAAAGCAGTACCATGATATCGCCATCCTGTACCGTTCGAACTACCTTTCCCGTTCACTGGAAAAAGGTCTTCTGGATGAACGCATCCCGTATGTGATCTACGGAGGCGTACGGTTCTATGAACGTATGGAAGTCAAGGATGCCCTGAGCTATCTGAGAATGGTCACCTCTTCCGATGACCTGGCGCTGCGCAGGATCCTGAACAAACCGAAGCGGGGGATCGGAAACAAGACCATGGATACGATCGCTGCCGGAGCCCGTGAAAAAGGGTGCACGATGTATGAATATATCCGTGATGAGAAACCGTTCAGCGGCAAGGTACAGGCAACACTGAACAGTTTTGTGGACATGGTGGAGCGCTGGAAGAAACGAGCCGCGGAAAAAAACACACAGATCTTCAAACTGTTTGAACAGATCATAGATGAATCCGGTCTCAGGAAGATGTTTGAAGATGATAAGGAACTGGACCGTATTGAAAACCTGAAGGAACTGATCGATGACGTCAGTGAATTCGAAGAGAATTATCCGGACAGTTCACTGGAGGAATATCTGCAGCTCGTATCACTGTACGGCGACAGGGATGAAACGATGGAATCCGATTTTGTCCAGCTGATGACGGTCCATGCCGCGAAAGGTCTGGAATTTGACACAGTATTTGTGACAGACCTGAATGACGGCATCTTCCCGAATGAGCGTGCCATGAACGACGGTCCGCGCGGTGTCGAGGAAGAACGCAGACTTGCCTATGTCGCGTTCACCAGAGCAAAAAACAAACTGTATCTGTGTGAGGCGGGAGGATTCAGCTTCATTCTCCAGAAAGTACGTACGCCTTCGCGCTTCATTGCAGAGATCGATGATCAGTATATCGAGCACAAGGGTGCTGTATTTGAACAGAAAAAGGAACCGGTCTTTGGTTTTGGCTTCGGCTGGAACGAACCGTCGATCGATCTTTCTGAAACAGAGGATGAACCGAAGGCGTCAGCTTCCCTGCAGAAAGGGGACGCTGTGGTCCATTCGAAGTTCGGCGAAGGAATCGTCATTTCCATGGATGCAGGCTTTGCGACGATCGCGTTCCCGTATCCTTACGGCGTGAAAAAGATCCTGGCAAGCCATCCGAGCCTGAAAAAGAAGAGCACACTGCTGAATTAGGTGATTTATGGATAAACTTGAAGAAATGAAACGGCTGGCTGAACAGCTGAACAATGCGGCGGACGCGTATTATAACGGCCGCGGCGAACTGATGACGGACTATGAATGGGACGCCATGTTTGACCGTCTGAAGCAGATCGAAGATGAGACAGGCATTGTTCTGGAAGAAAGTCCGACAAACCGTGTATCGGCAGATCAGATCGCCGGTCAGAAGGAAGCGCATGAATTTGCGGCACTGTCCCTGGCAAAAACAAAGAAGCCGGAAGATCTGGTGAAGTGGGCGGAAGGCAGACCTATCTGGATCTCATGGAAGCTTGACGGACTGACGTTAGTCGCTACATATGATAACGGACGTCTCACCAAGGTCGTCACACGCGGAGACGGACATATCGGTACGAATATCACGCATCTTGCAAAAGCGATCAACGGGATCCCCCAGACCATTCCCGAACAGGGGCATACCGTGATCAGGGGAGAAGCTGTTATTTCCTATGCGGACTTTGAAGCATTCAACATGGAAAGCGATGAAGAATATGCCAATCCGAGAAACCTCGCATCCGGATCGCTGACACTGAAGAATGTTGATGAAGTGAAGAAAAGAAACATCAACTGGATCCCGTTCACGCTTGTTTACAGTGAGACTGAGATGAACTCCTGGGGACAGCGGATGCAGTGGCTCGACGACCAGGGATTCCGGACAGTTGAGCGCAGGCTCATTGAACATCCGGATATGGGATCCGTTACGGAAGCAATCGACCTGTTCACAAAGCAGGTGACCGACCGCGTCAATCCGTATCCGGTCGACGGACTGGTCATTGCGTATGATGACACTGTCTATGCGTCAACAGGATCGGTAACCGGTCATCATGCGACAAGGGCAGGCTATGCCTTTAAATGGCAGGATGAGTCAGCGGAAACAGTCCTGGACTATATTGAATGGTCCTGCGCGGCATCAACGATCACACCGGTCGCTGTGTTTGCGCCTGTCGAGCTGGAAGGAACGACTGTCAAACGTGCTTCATTGTGCAATATCAGTGAATGCGAACGTTTGGGGATCGGGGAAAGCGGAACGGTCCTGGAAGTGATCAAAGCAAACAAGATCATCCCGAAGGTCATCAAAGTCGTTAAGATTGAGGGTGTCCTGAATATTCCCGATGTATGTCCTGTGTGCGGGGCAAGAGCGGAGATCTATGAAAGTCCTGTCAGCGGGACCAGAACACTGCGCTGCACCAATCCGGCATGTACCGCCAAGCAGCTGAAGAAATACACGCGTTTTGTATCAAAACAGGGTATGGATATCGACGGCATTTCCGAACAGACACTGGCAAGGTTCATCAATGCCGGATGGATCCGCTCTTATGGAGATGTATACAGGCTGCCGGAACATCAGGCAGAGATCGCAGAAATGGACGGATTCGGTGAAAAGTCTGCACAGAATCTGAAGGATGCGGTCGAAAAGGCTAAGACAGTTACCGATCAGAAAATGCTGTATGCATTATGCATTCCGCTTGTCGGACAGGATGTCGCAAAGCGTCTGCTGAGCGCTTATCCGGTCAATGAGCTGATCAGCATGGCAGAAAATGCGGAGCAGGAAGACATCTTCTCATCGATCGACGGGATTGGTCCGGAAAAAAGCGCTTCATTTGTCAGATGGTTCAAGGACGCGGACAATGCGGCAGTGGTCAGGGACCTGCTGAGCGAGATCACGGTAAAGGAAACTGAGCGTGTTGAAGCTGGTCAGCTGTGTCAGGCACTGACATTTGTTGTGACAGGTGATGTATACCACTACAAAAACAGAAATGAACTGAAGGCATATATAGAGTCACAGGGAGGCAAAGTGACCGGATCCGTATCCAAGAGCACGAGCTTCCTGATCAACAATGATATTGCCAGTACTTCCGGGAAAAACCAGAAGGCAATCCAGCTCGGTATTCCGATCATTTCGGAAGATGAGTTTATCAGAAGGTTCACGGAAAGCGGTTCTGAGGAGTAAACAGGCAAATCTTAAACCAAAAACCGCCATTCCTTTTGTATGGATGTGGAAAAAGAAGCCGAAACACTGTAAAATGGTGTAGCATCAGGGAGAAATATGGCAAAGAAAAGCAAACGAAGCAAAAGAAAAAGCAGACGTACTGCGATTATATTCTGGGTCTGTCTGATCCTGATCCTGACACCGTTTATGGTGCTTGGGTGGATCCTTCTTTCCGCATGGCTTGATACAGGTTCCCCGATCCTCGGAGAACGCTATGAAGGCGATCTGGATCCTGCGATCACAAAGAATGATCTCGACAGCATCCGTACTTCAGTCAGGATGATACCGGAAGTGGAAGATGTTGAACTTGAACTTGCGACAGCGACACTGCGTGTTTATGCGGATGTGGATGACAATGCGAATGCGGAAAATGAAAAAGCAACTGCACAGTCGATCTATCAGGCGGTAACAAGTGTTCTGGATGCAGGCACATACTTCACTCAGACAGAAACAAAGAAGATGTATGATCTGGAAATTCACGTATATAACCTGGCGAAGAACAGGGACAGCGAAGAATTTGCCTACGTGATCGAGACAAAGACATCTTCTATGACAGATCCGATCTTAAATGTTGTGTCAGAGCCGATCGATGCGGCACTTGCGCAGCAGCTGAGAGATAACGTGGAAAACCGTGATAAACCGACTCCTACCCCGGATGAATCCAACGAGATCACAGTTGGCGGCGGTGAAGAAGCTGAACCGGTCGAGGAAGAAAACGGCGAATCAAACGGAGAATCGAATTGAGGAAAGGCATGCAAATGCCTTTTTTGGAATATGAGGAAAAACGAGACATTTACAGGAATCGCAGAAGGATATACATATGACGGGGCAGGCGTTGTCAAAACGGACGGCTTTGTTTTCTTTGTGCCGGGACTGATCGCCGGTGAAGAAGCGGAACTTTCCGTGACCGCAATGAAGAAAACATACGGATATGCCAGGATCGTCAGGATCCTGAAAAAGAGCCCGCATCGGGTACAGCCGGGATGTTCTTCATACAGACTGTGCGGCGGCTGTCAGATCATGCATATGGACCATGAAGAACAGAAGCGGTTCAAAGAAGATAAAGTCAGAGGATGTTTCCTGCAGAATGCGGACATGGATATCACTCCGCTGCCGATCCTTTATTCTGAAGAACAGACCAATTACAGGAATAAGGTACAGGTACCTGTGCAGCTGGAGAAAGGGAAAGTTCTGATGGGGTTTTACCAGAATCATACGAACAGGATCATCGAAAGTGATTCATGCCTGGTACAGACAGAACTTTCCAACCGTGTGACAAAACGGTTGAAGCAATGGCTGAGTGATCTGAAGTGTGCCAATGTTTTCCGTCATGTGCTGATCAGACATGCGCATAACAGCGGTCAGTTGATGATATGCATGATTGTCAGGGAGTATCCGTTTTACAACAGTGACAGACTGGTGGATAAGCTCCGCTCGGAATTCCCGGAGGCTGTCAGTATCCTGGCGATCGTAAACCGCAGAAGCGACAACGTGATCCTGGACGGTAAGGAATATGTGCTTTACGGGAAACAGTATATTGAAGAGCAGCTGTTAGGCTGTACATTCCGTATCAGTGCCAGGTCTTTTTACCAGATCAACCCGACTGCTACGGAGATCCTTTACCGGAAAGCAATTGAATATGCGCAGCTGACCGGGAATGAAACAGTGATCGATCTTTACTGCGGGACCGGTACGATCGGAATACTGGCATCCAGACATGCCCGCCAGGTATATGGTATCGAGATCGTGGAAGACGCGGTCAAGGATGCGGAACTCAACGCAGAGATCAACCATGCGGATAATATTGAATTCTTTGCGGCAGACGCCAATGCCGGAGCCCAGATCCTGATCAGGAGAAATATCAAGCCTGATGTTGTGATCGTTGATCCGCCCCGGAAAGGGTGCTCAAAAGATACGCTGAACGCAATTATCAAAATGGCCCCGAAGCGTCTTGTCTATGTATCATGCGATCCTGCCACACTTGCCCGTGACTGTGCGTATATGCGCCAGAACGGATATGAAGTTCATGATATCCAGCCAACTGATATGTTCCCCGGAACTGTGCACATCGAGACTATAGTGTTGCTACAAAAGTTGAACTCGTAGAAATCCTTTATTTTAAGCACTTTTACGAGCATTTCACCTTCGGTGAGACCGACTGGTCGAAGCGCGGAAAACGCCTCGAAAAGTATGTCCGGGTGG
>JAFOMZ010000119.1 GCA_017421125.1 Solobacterium sp. | reverse complement strand
GATATTGTATTCACCATATTCAGAGCAGATATTTCTTGTCAGCATCTTCAGGCCGCCCTTAGCAGCTGCATATGCAGAAACTGTTTCTCTTCCGAGTTCGCTCATCATGGAGCAGATGTTAATGATCTTGCCATGACCCTTTTTGATCATTCCGGGAATGACTGCCTTTGAAACGATGAACGGAGCGTTCAGGTCTACGTCAATGACTGCACGGAAATCTGCAGCTGACATTTCAGTCATCGGAATACGCTTGATAATACCTGCGTTGTTGACGAGAATATCAACTCCGCCGTACTTTTCTTCAATGTCTGCTACCATTGCATTGATCTCGTCTTCTTTTGTTACATCAGCAACATATCCGACAGCATCAATACCTTTTTCATGGTAGGAATCCAGTGCTTTGTTTTTTGTCTCTTCATTCAGGCAGTTAAAGATGATCTTTGCGCCTGCTGCTGCATATGCTTCAGCGATCGCAAAACCGATCCCGTAAACTGCACCTGTGATCAGAGCAACTTTGCCATCAAGGCGGAATGCATTCATTTCCATATCTATCATCTCCTATAAAAGCTCATTCGGTTTTAAGTTATCCATATCATCGAAGGCCAGGTTTTCGCCGCCCATTGCCCAGATAAATGTATAGTTAGATGTACCGCATCCGCTGTGGATCGACCATGAAGGAGAAATAACAGCATCAAAGTTCTTCATAACAATGTGCCTTGTTTCCTGCGGCTGACCCATCAGATGGATGACTGCCTGATCTTCTGGAATCTCGAAATATGTGTATACTTCCATGCGGCGCTCATGTGTGTGGCTGGGCATTGTATTCCATACACTGCCTTCTGCCAGCTGTGTCAGACCCATGGAAAGCTGGCATGTCTCAAGTACATCCGGATGGATGAACTGGTTGATGACACGCTTATTGGAGAATTTCTCCTCACCGGTCGGACGGTGATTGGCATTTTCAAATGAGAGGAATGTTGTTTTGCATGCTTTATGCGCAGGTGTCGATGCAAGATAGAATTTTGCAGGGTTCTGCGGATCTTCACTCTCGAAATAGACTTCCTTTACACCTTTGGAAATATAGAGGCAGTCTTCATATACCATTTCATAGCGGACGCCGTCTGCTGTGATCGCGCCTTTGCCGCCGAGATTGAATACACCTGCTTCACGGCGTTCCAGGAAATAACCGGTACCGAAATTAGCCCAGATATCGATACCTTTGTCGATCGATACCTTTTCATTAACAGGCATGATTCCGAGGATCACCATTCTGTCAACATGTGAATATGTTGCCTTTACCGTATCCGGAACATAAAGATCTGTGATCAGAAATTCTTTTCTCAGTTCTTCTGTTGTATAGCGCTTAACATCATTCGGGCTTGCGGAATAACGAATATCCATAATGTTTCTCCTTTACTTAATTCTGAGCTCTGTTTCAGCATCGAACAGATAAACATTTTCAAGCGGAATGGAGAAGTCAATATCTTCGTCGATTTCCGGTGTATCATGCGGGTCAACTTTCAGGATCGCCTTGTCTTCGCCGGCAGTAATGTAGATGTTCGTATTGTCACCAAGCATTTCTGTCAGTTCAACGTTCGCAGTGATCTGATAAGCATTGTCTTTCTTGCCGAGCTCAATGGATTCAGGACGGAAACCGAAGATGATTCCCTTTCCTTCATAATCCGCTGCAGCTGCGCCAAGTTTCTTTGTAAGGTCGATCTTGTTGTCGCCGAAGCTGATCTTTCCGCCTTCCACTGTACCGCGGATGAAGTTCATCGGAGGTTCTCCGATAAAGCCGCCTACGAATACATTGACGGGATTGAAATACAGGTCATACGGTGTACCGATCTGCTGTACATATCCGTCTTTCATAACAACGATCCTGTCAGCGAGCGTCATAGCTTCTGTCTGGTCGTGAGTTACGTAGATCGTTGTTGCGCCTGTTTCACGGTGGATCTGCGCAATTTCAGAACGCATGGTAACACGCTGTTTTGCGTCCAGGTTTGACAGAGGTTCATCCATCAGGAAGATACCTACTTTACGGATGATCGCACGTCCGATTGCAACACGCTGACGCTGTCCGCCTGAAAGTGCTCTCGGCAGACGATCCAGATAATCAGTCAGACCAAGGATCGCAGCTGTCTTCTTAACCTTCTCCTCGATCACTTCCTCGTCAACACCCTGCAGAGTCAGTCCAAAGGCGATATTATCGAAAACTGTCATCTGAGGATACAGAGCATAGCTCTGGAATACCATTGCTACCTCACGTTCACGCGGACCGAGTTCATTTGCACGGTTCCCGTTGATCAGGAAGTCACCATTGGAAATATCTTCAAGGCCGGCGATCATTCGCAGTGTTGTGGACTTTCCGCAGCCGGAAGGTCCGACAAATACGATGAATTCACCCTTGTCGATTTCCAGGTTAAAATCATGAACAGCATGATAACCGTTCGGATAAATCTTATTGATGTTTTTCAGAGTTATGTATGCCATAGAATATCGCCTCCTAGCGTATGTATGTATGACCTAAAGGGAATAACCCTTTTACAGATATATTTTGGTGCTGTCTGAATCAGCAACCAACGGCTGTTTCTGCGAATAATTCTTCGGAGAAACTCCGTATCTTTTTTTGAACAGTTTAGAGAAATACAGAGGATCACTGAAACCGCACTGTCTTGTGATCTGTGAAATGTTGTGGTTTTCACCGCCGATTGCAAGACTCCTTGCGGCATTTTCGAGGCGTCTCTCCATCAGATACTGCCTTGGTGTCATCCCGAGTTCCTGCTTGAACACTCTTTTGAGATATTCAGTACTGAATGAGAATGACTCCAGGCAAGCGTTCAGGTCAAAATTCGCATCAGGATAGTTTTTCAGGATGATATCAACGATCTGAGTAACCACACTGTTATGCTCAGTGCCTTCTGTAACCATTGATTCGATCAGAGTACCGATCAAGGTTCCATAGATTGGCAGCAGCGCATTGCTCTCAGGCTCTGTTGTTGAATAATAGTAGAACGCTGCAGCGAATGCATCGCGGAGAAAACCATTGGTCAGTCCGGATATAACAGTTCCTTCTGTCACATTGAATGACGGATCATCGAGAATTACATGAATATTGGTAAATCCTTCTTCACCGTAGTTGATATGCGGTTCCTTCGGAGGAATCAAGGCTACGCTGTCTTCCTCATATGGAAGTGACCTGTTGTGAAAAATGATTTCCCCTTTTCCGCTTGTGCAATAGATGAGTTCCCAGTTGTTGTGGATATGTTTCGTGACATTATAGGTTATAGTGTGCTTGCCGACATAAATGATGTCATTCATGCTGCTTTCTCCGATAATGTCTGTTTATGCTTGATCTCTGTATAAGCAAGGATCAGCGGAGCAACGCCTTTCGCGTCGTTTTCTACGACCGGTTCCGAAATATAGTATTCATAAGAACCGTCGCGTCTCCGGTTATTCTCAGGTCCCAGACCCGCTACCAGGCAGATACCGCCCAGATCAATGCCTGTATCGGTAAATGTCAGATATTTGTCTACGATTCCGTTGAATGTTTTTTCACCTGCTTCAGCATAATCTTCCGTCAGGATTCCGAGGCGGGCACCCTTCAGCATAGCGTAGGCTGCCATAGCGCTTCCGCTTGTCTCAAGGTAGTTGCCTTCTCTTCCCGGCTGATCCGGAACCTGCCAGTACATGCCGGTCTCTTCATCGGCATATCTGCGCATATTTCCCATCAGCTCTTTGAAGATCGGGATCAGCTGGTCTTTCTGTTCGCCGTCCGGCAGGATCTCTGCGAGGTCTGCCAGGGCAACCATGAACCATCCGAGTGATCTGAGCCAGAAGTTCTTTGAACATCCTGTTTCAGGATCTGCCCAGAATGCTTTTTTCGACGCATCATACCCATGGAAATACAATCCCTTGTCTTCCGAGTACATGCGTTTGTGTACATTTTTGATCTGATTGACGATATCGCTGTAGTCACCCGTTCCGAAGTATTTTTCATACATAGCGTAGAACGGCTGAGCCATATAGATTCCGTCAAGCCATACCTGATTGGGATAGATCGCCTTGTGCCAGAAATTGCCTTCATATGTTCTCGGCTGTGCTTCAAGCATCCTATGGAGCAGGTCTGCTGCAAGACGGTATTTTTCTTTTCCTGTTTTTCTGTGCAGTTCAAACAGGACTCTTCCTTCATTGATGTCATCAAGGTTTGCCTTATCAGGCTCCAATGTCAGGATCGTTCCGTCTTCCTGAACATAATAGTCAGCAACTGTCTCAGCAAAATCTGCATAACGCGGATCACCAGTGATCCTTGTCATTTCCATCAATGCTGTGAGCATGCAGCCATCAATATAGTTCCAGGTTCCCTTTTTTCCTTCTCTCAGTTTTTCGAGGTTCCACATCGTTCTTTCAGGTGTGGACTCTTCAACCAGGCGAAGTACAAAGGCATCAAACTTTCCATAGTCTTCCATTATTCAAATCCCTCCGTAGTGATTTTTTCATAATGATCCGCTATCAGGGATTCACCGACAACTCCGCTCAGTCGGACGTTCTTTACAGAGATCTCTCTGACATTGTCCAGGTAGATACCCAGACGGCAGCGTTCTTCCGCAAAGTTCTGCATAGCAGGTACTCCCGGCTTTGCATCGGAAGCAAATGATACAGAAACATTTTCCAGTTCGACACGGTCGATCGGGCTTTCAGGCAGTCCGTCAATATAGCATGCGGCAACTTCAGCATCGACACACTCCATATTCTTGAACTCAAACAGTCCCAGATGAGGTGTACGGTCATCGATCGGCAGATGTTCCCTGCTCCAGACATACTCTGTATATCTGTCAGGATCTACGCAGTTGTACCACATATTGATGACGATCGGAGTCTTTACCTTTTCCATACGGATATTGTCAAACAGGACATCCGTAATGACGCTTTCCTTACCTCTGCCCCTTCTGGACTTGATGCGCAGGCCGCGGTCTGTTTCACGGAACAGGCACTGTGTTACGGACACATTCCTGATTCCTGCGGACAGTTCGCTTCCCAGTGTCAGCGCGCCATGTCCGAACTGCATCAGGCAGTTTCTGATCGTGTGGTGATCTGCCGGAACATGATATTTCATTGCCATATCGATCTTGCCGGATTTGACAGCGATGCAGTCATCTCCTACTGAGAACTTGCAGCCGATAATATCGACATAGTCACAGCTCTCCGGATCGATTGCATCTGTATTGGGCGATACTTTCGGTGCTGAAACCGAGCAGTCCAGCAGCGAGATATTCTGTGAAAAATAAGGATGTATATGCCAGGACGCGCTGTTGGCTACAGTAACACCATGAAGTGTTACATTCTGGCAGCGGTTCAGGAATACCGCACGGGGACGTTTTGCCGGGAATTCATTGAAGTTTTTCCACCAGTCTCCGTTCTGACCGTTTCCGTCGATCCTGCCTTTGCCGACGATCCGGATATCGCTGACATAAGATCCTTGAATTAATGACTGATATGCGTCCTGCTCGATCCCTTCAAATCCTGCGAAAGGTATTTCTTTTCCGTTCTCATCATTAATGATGGCCGGAATGATCGGATACCTTTCACGATCTGTTGATCCGAGCAGTACAGCTTTTTCACTCAGTTCAATTGTGATATGACTTCTGAGTGTTAAGGGCAGTGTAAGATATGTACCCTCAGGGAAGTAAAGACGTCCTTTTTCCGGAATCATGTTGATCGCTGTCTGGATCGCGATTGTGTCTTCATGAACACCGTCGCCAACAGCTCCGAAACTGCGGACATTGATGCAGCAGCTTTCAGATTCCGTACGGAAACTGACAGTTTCCTCTGATTCGGAAAAACAAACACTCAGCTCGTATTCAGTATCAGGTTTCAGTTCAAATACCGAAAACACGTTTTCATGTCCGCGATAAACTTCACGCCCTGCCAGTCTGACGGAATACTCCTCAGGACTGTAATACGGTGAATGATTCTGAATTTCGAAACAGGCAGAACTGCTTCCTTTGTATAGAGTTTTAATCATACAGTTACCTCATCATGCTTTTTTTGTGTTGATAAATCTATCTGTGATAAAATGCTTGATCTCAATGAACAGAAGATCAAATGCAAGATAGAAGACTCCGAACAGGATCGGCTCTACACCGAGTACGACCCGGTCCGGCTGATTGGTAGCTGATGCAATTGCACCGTTAATAAATGAGTAAAGCGTGTAGACAAAGAACAGAACAAAGCAGGAATACAGGATGTTTAATATAAAACTGACATACCCCCGCTTCGTTACCATAATGAAGCGTTCATTCTCACCGCGTGTCTTTTCCATGAAACGCAGCGCGTTATTTGTCAGAAGATCGGTAACGATTCCCATGGCAATACCTGTAACGACCAACATGTCCAGTACATCCGCCATGTAGATCCCTAATCCCCAGATAAAGAAGAAACATACCGCTCCGGCAAACCAGAACTTGATCAGCAGCATCTTTGCCCATTGCGGAAGCGTATACTTCGTAGCCGATGTATACTTTCTGATCTCCTCTTCCGAAACTTCCGGTGAATTGGATTCATCAGCCTCTACAAGAGCCTGGACCGCTTCTTTTTTCAGATCATAGTAATCTGTTTCTTTTTCAACTTCCGGCTTGACTGCCTGTTTTCTGTTCTTTTTACTCATGAATACTCCTGCTCACACAGCATTGGACAGAAAGCCATGCTGTCTGTCCGCTGCATGATGAATCTTATGCTTCGCCGGAAATATCGATCGTTCCGAGTGAACCGTTGTCTTCAACTTCAATCGATGTCTTGACCTTACGCAGCATCTTGGAATAAACAGGAAGCAGCAGGATCAGGGCAAATGTGATTGCGAGAAGGATCAGGTGTATTCTCAGATAATATTCGGCATAAGCGATATATACTGTGTTCATTGTGACAACGATCGGATTGACCGGACGCTGAATCGCAGCATAGATCTGGTTGAGATAATAGATGTCAGCAAACGCGATGATTGCAAACATTGCTGTCATAATAATGAACATCGGTTTATTGACCGGCTTACGATACTGGAATGTGTTAATGAAGCACATGAATGAAAGCATCGAGAACAGCATTGTGCAGAATCCTGCAAGTCCCATTCCTGTGCCCTGGATCTTGGCTGTTGTATCAGATACATATGTCAGATGCATTGCATAATACAGGAATGTGATTACCAGTGCCACTTCCGGGATCATAAACGGCTTGCGTTTCAGTGCTACAAAGAATTTTCTCTTCAGTTCACTGAAGCCACCCTGTTTCTTAGTGCTCATAATTCACCTCCGCGAATAGCTTGGGTCGTTTCCTTGTCAAAGAAGTGCTTTCTATCGAATGTGAACGATGCTGTATCGCCATTCTTATAGTCTGTCCAGCCCTTCAGTTTCGCTGTAACCTTAACTCCGGTATTGCCGATATTGCCATGGACCAGAGTATTCATACCCAGGTTTTCATTCATGGTGACAGTTGCCGGAACATCATTTCCGAGAACGATGTTTTCAGGACGTACGCCAAGTACGATCTGCTTGCCCTGGTATGCTGCTACAGTATGCTTCTCTTCCGGAGTCAGGTTTACTTCGAATCCTTCACCGATCAGTTTGTCACCCTGTACAACAGTATCGAAGAAGTTCATCGGAGGAAGACCGATAAAGCTTGCTACGAAGATGTTTGCAGGTGAATCATACAGTTCAAGCGGTGTACCTACCTGCTGTACATGGCCCATTGACATACATACGATCCTGTCCGCAAGGGTCAGGGCTTCTGTCTGATCGTGGGTAACATACATCATGGTAGCCTGCAGTCTCTTATGGAGAAGCAGGATCTCACGGCGCGTAGCACCGCGGAGCTTTGCGTCAAGGTTTGACAGAGGTTCGTCGAACAGGAAGACCTTCGGATTACGTACGATGGAACGTCCCATCGCAACACGCTGTCTCTGTCCGCCGGAAAGCTGTGCGGGTTTCTTGTTCAGCTGGCTTGTCAGTCCGAGAACTTCCGCAGCTGCAAGAACCTTCTTATGGATGACATTCGGATTCTCTTTACGAAGTGTAAGGGAGAATGCCATGTTTTCATAAATCGTCATATGACCGTACAGGGCATAGCTCTGGAAGACCATCGCCATATCTCTGTCCTTAGCCGGTGCATTTGTAATGTCCTTACCGTCAAGAATGAGTTTTCCGTTGGAAATATCTTCAAGTCCGGCAACCATACGCAGCGTTGTAGATTTGCCGCATCCGGAAGGACCGACCAGAACGATCAGTTCACCGTCTTTAACATCCAGATTAAAGTCATAGACTGCCTGTACATTGTTATCGTATATTTTATCGATATGCTGTAAGCTTAACGTTGCCATAACTTAATCTCCTATGCGGCCTGCTCGCCGATCGACTTCAGATGTTCTTCAAGTTCATTGCATTTTTTCATGTTGATGAAGCCTGCGATCAGCAGTGCTGCACCGGAAAGAGCCAGGTAAGCAACAACTTTCATAAACTGTCCGTCGCCCATTACTTTAACAGCAACATCATTGACGACTGTTGTAGCACTGTGCGCTTTCATCGGAATGTAGAAGATTCTTGCGAACTGAATTGCACCGATCACGAATAATGCATATGAATATGATTTTTTATAGTTCTTAACTCCCTCGGATGCCAGGAAGGCTGCCAGGAGGAAGATCAGATTATAGACGATGGAAATACCGATACTGACGTTGTAGTAATAAGTGCCGACATCTGATCTGTAAATATTTACGAAGTATAAGACATCGAACAGAATTCCCAGATAGCAAAGGTTGGATGACTGCGAATTTTTGATAAATCTCATCCTGTCACGTGTAATGAAACGTTCATCCTGAGTTGTCATTGCAGAACTCTCCTTCCTTCTTCGACCAGCTGATCTTCTTCTCTCATCAG
>JAFOMZ010000118.1 GCA_017421125.1 Solobacterium sp. | reverse complement strand
GGTCCGCATGCTTCTCTGTCTACGCTTAAACCTCACCTCACGGCTTTGGCTCCAAGACTGAGTACCGGCTGCCCGCTGCGGCTTTGCCGGACAGGGAGTTTCACCCTGCTATATTACTGGCGCCGAACTGGCGCACCTCTGTATTTATTGTATCATCTGCAGAACTTCTTTTTCTCTCAGGATGTCTTCAACGATGCCGATCACTTCATATACCAGACCGTCACAGAACGGTTTCCTGGGAATATCATTTTCAATATAGTCTTTCAGAAGCTCACTGCAGTTCAGCATATTATGATGAAGCTGATTCAGTTTTTCATAATATCTGCCGATCGTTTCATCATCTGTGATCCCGAACATTCCAAGAACCATGATCCCGCCGCACATTGCACCGCATCTTCCGCCGTTTCTCATACCGCCTCGGAAATTCATTGTGATGCGCATGAGCATTTCTTCCGGGATCCCTGCTTTCAGGGCAAACGGTATGACGACTGATGCGCAGCAGTTATAATGCGGTTCGATCGTCGCTCTGAGCTGTACTGCACGTTCATAAAATTCACTCATGTCCTGCTCCTCTTAAACCATATGCACTTTCAGCTGTCAGTGCTGCACGCTTGATGGCTTCTGCCATGACTTTCGCGGCGATCGCACCGACAACATTGATATCCGCTTTGACTGAGCCTTTGCTCATGGCATATACGGAATCCCCGTCAAACATTGTATGGACCGGACGGATCGCACGGGCAAGACCGTCATGTGCCATGCCGGCGATCTTGCATAGTTCTGATTTATTGAACATTCCGTTCGTCAGGATCGCTCCGATCGTCGTATTGTCTGTAAATGCATTGAATTTCCCGGCCATGGCAAACAGAACATCTTCACTGTCGATGAATCTGCCGTCTTGGTCCATGATCCCGGCAACAGGTCTGCCGGTTTCGTGATCGAAGATCGTTCCGAACGGATTCGCGGCTACGACCGCACCTACTTTCAGTTCTCCGACCTGTACGGCATAAATACCGAGACCTGACTTCATCGCATATTCAATACCCATGGCCTTGCCGCATGATGCGCCTGTTCCGGCACCGTGATTTCCTTCTTCAAACTTTCCTGCATTTTCACATGCCTGATAACCCAGCGCAGCATCCGGACGGACATCCGCTCTTCCTACCGGCAGATCAAACAGGCACGATGCGCACACGATCGGCACGACTCCGTATGCTGTCGGAAAACCGATACTGCGCTCTTCCAGATATTTCATGACGCCTGCTGCCGCGTCAAGTCCGAATGCACTGCCGCCTGAGAGCAGGACCGCATTGACACTGTCGTTGGCTGCCAGCGGGTCAAGCAGTGCAGACTCCCTGGAAGCCGGACCACCGCCCCTGACATCCAGACCGGTTACCACGCCTCCTTCTGCCAGGATCACGGTACAGCCTGTTCCTGCCTCTGTTATTTCCGCGTTTCCGATCGAAAACCCTTCTATTTCTTTGATGCTGATCTCTTTCAATACCTGACTGTTCATAATCAACCGCCTTTTCTCTTCATCCCTATTATATAATGAGATAGACAGTAATTCTTTTACAGAGATCGCTCTTTCATCAGTATAACTGATCGTGCATTCATGTATTTCTTGTGAATCACGGAGCCGCATTCTATAATATTGACACTCAACAGAAACGGAGGTTTCTATGGCAGACAGAATCAGGATCCTCGCTACCAGCGACATACATGGACACATTTTTCCGCATAATTATGCTGACGGTATCCCCAGAGAACTGGGACTGGCACGGCTGAATACACTGATCCAGGCATTGAAAGACCAGAATACGCTCGTGATCGACAACGGAGACGTTCTGGAAGGCTCCGCTCTTTTATATCATCACAGCCGTTATCATTCCGATGCTGTTTCTCCGGCATCGATCGTGATGAAAAAGATCGGATATGACTATGTCAATCTCGGAAACCATGACTTTGATCATGGTATGAAAGCACTCGAAAAGCATCTGGAATACGTGGATGTGCCCTGTATCACTTCCAACATGGATTTCCGGAACAAACATTTCGGTCCGACATATGTGATCAGGCAGTTCGGCAATACCAAGGTCGCGATCTTCGGACTGACGACACAGAACATTCCCAGATGGGTGAATGCCGCGGCGATCAAAGGATGCAAATTCAAGAGCGCATTCGACACAGCGAAGCGGACAGTTGAACTGCTGAAGGATATGGAACGCCCGGATTATATTATCTGTGTTTATCACGGAGGTTTTGAAAGAGATCTTGCCGGGGGATACCCGACAGAGTCACTGAACGGTGAAAATGAAGGATACCGTATCCTGAAAGAGATCAGCGGCATCGATGTCCTGATCACCGGTCATCAGCACAGATCGATGTGCGGAACAAAATTCAATACCGTATATACACAGACAGCTGCCTTCGGCAAAGAACTGGCATGCATCGATATCTATACCGATACGCATACGATCGAACCGAGACTGCTGAAAGCAGACGCAGAGCCGGATGAAGAACTCCTGGATCTGATCCGGAAACAGGAGGATGAATGTCAGAACTGGCTGGATGAACCGCTCGGTACATGTGACGGTGATTTCCTGATCACAGACCAGCTGGATGCCAGGGTCCATAAATCCCAGGTCGTTACCTTTATTAATAAGGTACAGATGGAATTGACCGGAGCACAGCTGTCAATGACAGCACTCCCTCCCAATGCGTCAGGATTCCATCGTGAGATCAGTATGCGTGATCTCGTCAATACCTACCTCTTCCCGAATACACTGATCGTAAAGAAGATCAATGGCAAAGTCCTGAGACAGCTGCTCGAGAACAGCGCTGCCTTCTGGAGCATCCGCAATGATGCAGTTGTGGTGTCACCCGCCTTTGATCAGCCGGCACCGAAATACTATAACTACGACATGATCGACGGTGTTGATTATACGATCAAAGTATCAAATGACGTTGGTGAGCGGATCACAGACCTGACTTATCAGAACCAGCCTGTTACAGACGACATGGAATTCACCCTGGCGATCAACAGTTATCGTGCTTCCGGGAAAGGCGGGTACGACTTCATATCCAGATGCCCGATGGTAAACGATATCCGGAAATCCATTATCGACATCCTGGCAGACTATATCCGTGAACACAAGCATATTTCATTTGAGCCCGTCAACAATATACATGTGATCCGATGAGGTACCTATGATCAGAGCAATATTCTTTGACATCGACGGCACGCTCGTCTCTATGAAAACCAGGAAGATCAGCGACGCTGTTATTGAAGCGCTGCATAAAGCACAGAAAAACGGGATCAAGCTGTTTATTTCTTCCGGCAGACCGCCCATACAGCTGCAGCTCCTGGATGACTCATTCAACGCATTTCCGTGGGACGGCTATGTCATGTTCAACGGACAGTGCTGCATGGGATCAGACAGGGTACCGTTTTATGAAAAAACAATGCCTGTTGAAGCACTGGAATCACTGGTTCCCTGGCTGAAGGAGAATGCGGACTTCTGCTGTGCATTCCATGAAAAGACATACTCTTATGACCTGAGATTCAACCAGCGTACATACAATTATCTTTCTTCCATCGGAAAGACCGACAGGATGCCGCCGGTCGATGATCCCGTCCGTGCCCTGACACATCCTACTTATATGATATGTCCATATATTCCGGAGGAAATGGATGCCGAGTTCATCTCACATGCCCCGGGACTCAAGAGTGCCAGATGGACGCCGGACTTTGCGGATATCATTCCGGCAGACGGAGGAAAAGAGGTCGGTCTTCAGAAAATGCTTGACCGCTTCGGGATCAGCCGGGAAGAATCCATGTCTTTCGGTGACGGGGGAAATGATATCTCCATGCTCGAATACGCTGCGATCGGTGTTGCCATGGGCAACGCAAACGATAAAGTCAAAAGTCATGCCGATTATATTACGGATGACTGCGAGCAGGACGGCGTTGTGTCTGCGCTGAAGCATTTCGGACTGATCGATTGAACACTGACAGAAAATCATAGAGGATACTGTTCCTGAACAGTCTGTTCAGATCCGGCATCCTCTTTTTTTATATCCTCATATATTCTTCCAGTTTTCTCATGATCAGCGGGTCTGAAGCGGGGATCGACAGGATCTCATAGTACTCCGGAGAAACAAGGTTCTGATCCAGATTCGCCCTGTATTCCGAAGGGAGTACCTTCAGCATTTCACGGAATCGGTTATTGAACGATTTCAGATCGGAGAATCCGTTGTACAGCGCGATCTCAGTCAGCGGCTTTTCGGTCGTAACAAGTTCCCGGATTGCTTTCTGCAGACGCAGACGCATCAGATAATCATAGAACCGGATGCCGAGCGTCTGATGAAACAGCGTGGAAATATAGGTACGGTTGTAGCCTGTCATGCCGGCGATCTCTTCAAGCGTGACCTTTTCCTGATAATGAACGTCCAGATACTTGAGAACTGTTTTCATGATCTCCTGCGTTTCTTCATCCACTTCCTGTCCGGATCTGTCTTCCCGTGTATCAAACATCGTGCACAGTGTCGCCATCAGCATTTCCATGCTTGCTTTTGCCGCGTACATTGAGAAGGGGTCTCCCCGGTACAGGTAATACTGGATCTGCGCTGTATACATCCGGATCCGTTTATATGAGAGATCATTTCTTGTGTCACGATCAGAATGACAGTTCAGGAAACGAAGTTTCTGTCCGTTCTTCATCACGTTTTTCAATGAATCTGATGAAAAATGCAGGATCAGGGCAATCGTACCTTCAGGGTCGCAATAGGAGGCATGGCCGACATTGGGATTGATGAGGATCACGTCGTTCTCATCCAGATCATAAAGCTCCGTACCCTGATAAAAATGCTGTTTTCCGTGCAGGAGAATATTCAGTTCAAAGTCATCCTGGTGCCAATGATAGCGGAAATTCGTGACCTGATGCGCGTAGCATTCCACACTGATATTATCTTTTGACCATGTCATCTGATATTTTGTCATCTTTTTACTCCCGGAATCCAAACATTTTCCACCTGTAAAATATTCGGATTCACATAACTGCTCCCAATCAGCAATTTCAATGATATTTCAGCAGTTCGCGGCCTTTTTCGCTGTGCTCATTTATCGTATATCAATAGAATATCATTTCTGACAGGGAAAATATTTGGAAATCCTGCTGTACAAAAAAATAAAACAGTGATTCTTTGCTCAATTTTCATACAATGACAGCGCTTTCAAGTCCCGAATATTCGAACTTCGCGGGATCCTTTCCATCCGCTATATTGCGTGTGTAAAGAGAAAAGTCTCAAGAAGACTGAAAGGGGTAAAACATATGACAACTCAAATGTACATCTGTCTTGGCCTGTTCGTATTCCTGATCGGGGGCTACGTATTTGCCAAAAAGCTCCACACCACCAACGGTGTCGTCGCTCTCTGCGCGATCATGCTTACAGCCTGGTCCGGTCTCGTTCCTGCCAAGAACGTTCTTGCCAACTTTGCCAACCAGAACGTTCTGCTTATCACAGGCATGTTCATCGTCGCTGCCGGCTTCAACCGCACACAGGCAGTCAATAAACTCTCCAGCGCTGTCTATAAGATCGCAGGCGGCAACTTCACAGTCATGATGGCAGGCTATATGGCAGTTACCTTCCTGCTTTCCAATCTCATTCCCAGCCCTGTAGCTGTATTCACGATCATGGCTCCGATGCTCAGCGCTACATGCGAAGAAGCAGGCGTCAGTCCTTCCAAAGCGATCTTCTCAATGGGTCTTGTCGCTGTCGGTACCTGCAACGTCCTTCCGATCGGTACAGGCGCTACGACATTCGCTACCCAGAACGGCTATCTTGAATCCTATGGATATACTGATTACCAGATGCAGCTGCTGGATCCCTTCAAAGGCCGTATCCTGTCAGCGATCATCATCCTGGCATATGCAGTCTTCATCGCTCCGAAGTTCGCTCCGGATCAGCCTTCCGTTCCGATCACAGCTTCCTCTTCCAAACACACAGGTGCCAACAAGCAGGAACCGCTTGATCCGACAAGAGAATTCCTCGGCTACTTCCTGTTCGCTCTGACAACACTCGGACTGATCTTCTCCAGCAAGCTCGGACTTGCCAACTGGCAGGTAGCTATGACAGGCGCTACACTGGAAGTCGTTACAGGTGTCCTGAAACCG
>JAFOMZ010000117.1 GCA_017421125.1 Solobacterium sp. | reverse complement strand
TTTGAATCCCTGCATTTCAATCCGCTTTAAAAACATCTTATCTCCTTTTGATACCTCGAACATTATAACAAAAAGGGACCCTGCTGTGAACAAAACAGGTCCCTAATCAGCTGTTTATAATTTGTTTAGTCTTCCCGAACGAATGATCCTTACACGCTCCGGATGCATGATTTCTTTCTTCAGCAGTTCCTGTATACGCTCATCGTTGAAATGCCATGTATTGAGATATACAGAACTGATCCCGCAGGCATCGGCTGCCTTGATGTCACTGCAGATGTCATTGCCGACCATGACGGTACGATCAGGATCCATGTCATGATCATTGATCATATCCATCAGAAATTGAGGTTCTGGCTTTCTCATATGATGATCGGAAGACATCCGTATCTCATCGAAGTACTGACTCAGACCCATCTCTTCGATCTCCGGCGCGGTAAATTCATGCTCGGCATTCGTCAGCATATATACCCGTTTCCCTTCATCACGCAAACGCTTCAGTACAGCGTGCGTATCATGATAGTTTCTCAGCCTGACCCTGCTTCTCAGCCGGAACTGACGCATCGTTTCAATGATCCAGGTATCTGTGGTACTGCTGCCGATCACGCGTCCGGGTGCTTCATCATAAAGTCTCCTGAATACGATCCTCAGATCAGGCTCGGGATAACTGACGCCAAGCATATCTATCAGCTTCTTTTCTTCCTCTTTGATCATCCTGCGGTAAGCTGTCTGCATTTCATCAGGTTTCCATATCGCCCCTGCCTGGGCATAACGTTCTGCAGTCATCTTCCAGAGACCGGGCTTTGTCTGATCGGTCCTGACACTGACAAGCGTTGCGTACAGGTCGAAAATATAGTTATCGAACATGACGATCCTCCGTAATCAAACAATATCAGAGAAATGAAAAGAAAGCATCACACAGATGCTTTCAGGAGCTTATTTCTTTTCCTTCAGGATCGAAACGATCTCTTCCAGAGCCAGCAGCTCATCGCTCTTCTTGGGAGCTTCCGGAGCAGGAGCCGGTTCAGGCTTCTTGAGCTTATTGACTGCCTTGACGATCATGAAGATGCAGAATGCGACGATCACGAAGTCGACGATATTCTGGATGAACTGTCCGTAGTTCAGATATACATTCGCTTCAACATCACCCTTATCGATCAGCAGGAGCTTCAGACCTGTGAAATCTCCGATACGGAAAATCGCAGCGATCAGCGGCATCAGGATATCGTTGACCAGTGAGCTTACGATCTTTCCGAACGCAGCGCCGATCATCATGCCTACAGCAAGATCCATGACATTTCCCTTGAGCGCAAATGCTTTAAATTCGTTGATAAAGTTCTTCATATGCTTCCTCCTTAATTGCCTGTCTGTCCCCTGAAGTTTCGGTTGTAAAGATCAGACAGCTTCCGGTACAGAACGGATTGTCGGATGTGTACGCTTCCTGTTCCAGTATCTCCAGCAGAGATCCTTCACGACGGAGCGGGAATACGTTTCCGTGAATATCCCGCAGCTGTTTTGTTCCATCCGGTATCCGGATCCCCTCTTTGATATACATCAGTACTCTCCGTCCATAGACAAGACGGTACGTACACGGAACAAAGCCATTGCGGTTTTCGAACGCTTCCAGCATCTTTCCAATCTGCAGATTCTGTACTTCTGTGCTTAATATTACACCTGTTATACCCGGTTGTGAAAGCAAATAATCAAGTGCGTAGCTGTTGCAGCAGTTCATCGTATACCCGGCAATGGCATTCTCCTTGGGATGCGCAAGGTCGGATACAGATGACAGAATGGTCCATGACAGCGGTTCCGTTCCTTCATCATGTTCATTGACAGGGCTTCTGAGATGGTAATGCTGTGGATCGGGAGCGATCGTTTTCCTGCTGATGGATACTTCCTTTTCATAAACAGGATCCTCTGCTTCATCAGATACACTCAGCAGCAGCGGATGTTCACTTTCTTTCTGTTCAACAGACCACCGGTACGGCTTTCTGCCTGCCCGGTCATATCTGTGCGCTCTTGTGTCATTCATTGCCGCAAGCAGCTGTCTTCTGGTTTCATTGATCACAGATACCGGCAGGAATACATTGCCGACAGAACGATCACCGAATGAAGCGGCATACGGCTCATCCGAGATCTTAGCCAGAGCCGCTTCAATGCGTTCTTCACTCAACGCTGCTTTTTTCGCTTCTTCACAGTGCATTTCGCTTTCCGCATAAACGCTGTGACCGTCCCGGTCTTCCGCGTAGAGTCGTAGCGGCTGCCCGGGCTGGGCATCATAGCCGATCACGATCGGGATCCGCCTGACCGTCCCTGCGATCATCCTGTCGATCTCATCTATCAGCAATGCATCGCTGGTCTTGTGCAGCGGCTGACCCTTGCGCGGTGTAGGCTTGCTTCTGCAGTCCAGCCAGACCGTATCACCTTTTCCTGCACTGTTGACCAGTTTCCCGTTTTTCTCGATCCTGACTGCCGTCAATCCGGTATCAGCAGGTGTATTCAGAATACGCAGACCATCATGCTGGTTAAGGGTATCGGACAGCTTGACGCATACATTACCGTTTTTATAATCGACCACCCTGCCGATCTCCAGTCCCTGATGGTTCGGTCTGTAAGGATTCATGCGGTCTTTCACACCGGCATGGAAGATATGTCCTTCCGTAAAGCCTCTGTGGAACATCAGTTCCATCTGCTTGAGACGTTCAGGACTGACATGATATTCTCTGCCCTCATACCAGGCATCGATCGCCTCACGGAATGTTTTTGTGACGATATATACATATTCCGGACGTTTCATACGTCCTTCGATCTTCAGACTCTTGACACCGGCATTCAGCAGTTCAGGCAGTCTGTCGAGCGTATTGAGATCCTTCGGACTGAGCAGGTAATCGCCGTCTTTGTTTTTTCCTTCCGGCATATCGTCTGCGAAATATTTCAGACGGCACAGCTGTGCGCACATGCCGCGGTTGCCCGATCTGTTTTTCAGTGAAGCGGACATCAGACACTGACCGCTGTAGCTGATGCACAGCGCACCGTATACAAACACTTCAATGTCGATGTCTTCTTTGCAGCATTCTTCAATGATCTCAAGCGGTGTCTCTCTTGCAAGCACCGCGCGCTCCGCACCCATCTCCTTTACGTAACGCACTCCTGCGGGATTGTGGATATGCATCTGGGTAGAACAGTGCACGCCCAGATCCGGAAAACACTGTCTCAGATATTGAAACAGGCCCAGATCCTGTACAAGCAGCGCGTCTACATCATGGTCATAGAGGAACTGCACTTCCTTGACGGCATTTTCGAATTCCGTTTCAAACAGAAGCGTATTCAGGGTTACATATACCGACACACCTCTGATGTGGCAGTAGCGTATTGCTTCGATCATTTCATCATGATCAAAGTTACCGGCAAACGCACGTGCCGAAAACAGTGTACCGCCAAGATACACCGCATTGCATCCGGCAGCGACTGCTGCCTTCAGTGCTTCCATATTGCCGGCCGGTGCCAGCAGTTCTATTTCTTTTCGTTTCATCATAGTCGTTTTCTTTATGCGGCATCCTTATTGGAGCCCATATATTCCTGCGCAAGACCGCCTTCCGATGTTTCTTTAAGGGCGATCGGTATCATCTTGCCGGTAGCGTTCATCGTATCCGTGACCATGTCAAATGAGATCATATGACGCTTGATCATGGACATTGCCCGTGACAGCAGCGCGGCATCCTGTGCCCTTAATACACCTACAGCATTGCGTTCAATACACGGGATCATGACATAACCCATGACCGGGTCACATGTCAGTCCCAGGTTGTGCTCCATGCCGATCTCGGCAGCATATTCGATCTGGTCGATCGTCTGGCCGTCCAGGAAAGCAAAGGCTGCCGAAGCCATGGAAACAGCTGTACCGACCTCTGCCTGGCATCCGCCGACTGCGCCGGAGATGGTCGCGTTGCTTTTGACAAGATTCCCGAACAGTCCGCCGACAGCCAGCGCGTCAGCCAGTCTGTCCTCGGAGATCTTCAGGTTCTTATAGGAATAATAGATCATGGACGCGATAACGCCGCAGGCACCAAGGGTAGGAGCCGTTACGACAGTGCAGCCGTCCGCATTTTCTTCATTTGCGGCATAAGCATATGCCATCAGAAGCAGGCGCTTTCTCTCATCACCATCAGCAGCGATCGCCGCAGCATACAGCTCATGCGCGCTGCGCTTCATCTTGAGCTGTCCCGGGAGATAGCCACGCTTTGAAAGACCGCTCTGTACGCACTGTATTTCCGCATGAACGATGTGCTTCAGATATTCCTTCAGACCGGGTTCATGGGTATATTCATATTCCTGAATGCTCAGATGTTCGTTCTTCAGCACTTCCATTACTTCAGCAAAGCTTTTTTCACTGTATACCTCATCGTTATAGGATACGGGGAATTCTTTGATCTGGATACTGCCGCCGCCGATCGAGAACACAGTCCATAAATGGACCGTTTCCTTCTGTTCGTTCAAAGCTTCCAGATAAAACCCGTTCGGGAATTCCTCTTCCCAGTTCAGGCAGAAGATCACTTCCGTTTCTCCGGGCAGTGTATCCTTGATGACCGTATCTGTTCCGTGTCCTTTTCCTGTCAGTGAAAGCGATCCGTACAGACGGACCCTGTAATACGGAAAAGCGCCGAATTCCTTTACAAACAGCAAGCAGGCACGCTCCGGTGCCAGTGTATGCGATGAACTCGGTCCCTTGCCGATCTTATATAGTTCTCTGATTGCCTGCATATTGATTCAGATTCCTCAAAAGGAACGCCTCCAGACCTTCACGGTCATTGATCCTGCCGCTTTTGATGCCCTGTTCCAGATCAGCGAGTTCACTGATCATCGTAAGAATTTCAAATGAAGAACGTCCATGTGCCGACCGGATATCCAGGTCCGGATATTTTCTTCCGGTCTTTGCGGAGATCTGGGGATCGGTATATCCGCACTCACGCAGACGGACTGCATTATAGACTGCTCTCAGCCTGTATGCCAGCATCATGACAAGATTCTGATATGTGTTCCGCGCGATCTCAGTCATTTCATATACGCTGCGGAATGTCTGTGCGGTATTGCCCGAGAGGAAGCCGTCAGCCATCTTCCAGACATTCACTTCCTGGTTCACCGGTACAAGATGTTCGATATCCGTCAGGGTAAGGTTCTTTTCACCGTACAGAAGGATCTTATCCATTGCCTGGTAGAACTGTGTCGCGCTCCCGTTGATGCGCAGGTTCAGTTCTTTTCTGGCTTCGGCATCCATTCTGATCCCTTTTCTCGCAAGATCCTGGCTGATCCATTTTTCCAGTTCCTGAGGTGATGGGTTGCCGTAATGCAGATGCTTGACACGCCCCTGTTTGATCCAGGGATCAAGGACCTTGAATTCCTTTGTACGTTTATCCGCGTCAAAGCCGAAGCAGTAAAAGATCAGGTCGCAGTCAGGATTATAGTGGCTGATATAGTTTTCGAGCATCTCCGCATGATCCGGTACTGTGCTTTTCTTTTTCCGCTTTCCCGCAGGCTTCTCTGTACCGCGTTTCACGGACGGGTTCAGGAAATAAGGATCCTGTATAAGTACGATCCTGTGTTCACTGAACAATGAAACTGTACTGCAGTGCATCAGTGCATTTGACAGTGAAAAATCCTTTACCGATCCGTCGATCGTCATAATATTTTCAGGAAGTACATCATCCCGGTTCAGAAGCTCATGCTTTTTTCCGGAAAGATGATATGTTTCCGTGCCATCCAACAGATAAATCATGAAATCATTATATCAATTTTTATGCCTCCAGGATGACAACAGCGCAAATTTACCTGAAGCCGTGACCAGCAGATTGCCTGCAGGCAGGCAGACGATGGTAATATCACCTTCTTCCCTTGTATTCAGATACGGAATATGTCTCTGAAGCAGCCTCTGAAGTGTCTGTTCGCTTGGATGATGATACAGGTTATAGGCACCGGCACTGATCACTGCAAGATCAGGCTTCAGCTGGTCCAGCAATTCTTCCGAAGAGCCTGTGGAACTGCCATGATGCGATACCTTCAGGATATCCGCCGTCAGATTCCCGTAATCCCTGACGACCGCTTTCTCGGTCACCTCATCAGCGTCCCCTGTCATCAGGTAGGACAATCCGTTCAGTTCATAATAGATCACCAGTGAGCTTTGGTTTTCATCATCATTTGAGATCATGTTCAGATCAGCAAACCGCACATTTCCGCAGATGACTTCATCAAAGTGCCGGGTGATGACCTGATCTGTATGGTAATTCCGGACAATATGATCCTGATTGCCGCTGTGGTCAAGGTCGGAATGAGTGATGAACAGAGTATGTATCTTACGGATCGATTTCGCCTGCAGGATCGTATCCAGCTCATCACTGTAGGAAGGCTTGCCGGTATCGATCAGGATGTTGTGTGTATTCAGGGGCATCCGGATCAGAATACTGTCGCCCTGCCCGACATTGATAAACGTAACTTCGGCAAACGGATGCATCAGTCCGCAGGCAAGACACACCCATAACAACAATGGCCGCAGGCGTACATAGTGATCCGAACTTCTGAGCGATACGAGCAATGCCAGGAAAAACGGCAGTCCCGGTCCCAGCAGGCTTCCCCTGATATCAGCTATCCCGATCCATGACAATGCCTTGTCGATCAGACGGACACAGCCTGCCAGAGGCAGAAACGGCAGGAATACCGTGATCAATGCGGCACACCAGAGAAAACCGCACACAAGCCTCAGAAACCGGTACAGCAGGATCTCTGCAGGATTGATCTTTCTGTAGAGAACAGACTGCATCAGTGATGTATACCAGAGCGTGTCCGCTTTCCGGTCCTTCTCTTCAAATGAAACAAGGCGGAACATCACAGGAAACAGGAATGAAGCAGATGTCACACAGTACGGCATCAGGATCATGATCGCCAGCAATGCCATACCAAGTCTCTGATCATCCCTGCCATGTCCAGTGCAGATCAGATCAAATACGATCCTGACTGTCAGGATGACCGGAAAATGAAAGACCAGCGCTGTCAGAAACGTGATGATACGGATGATCTTTTTCCGCTGTTCCGGACTGCAGATCCTTTTCAGGACAGCACTGATATAAGCGATCATTCCTGACAATGAGAAACCAGTATCATTCAGCCAGCCGTTCAGTCCGTCACGTTCCGAACGGATGCCGAAGATGATCCTGTTCAGGATCACCGCCTGTTCTTCATCCATCATACTGATCCGCTTCTGCACCCAGCCGCGTACGCTCCATGACCTTTTCAGCTCCACAGGATCACAGTCTGCATACCAATAGATACCGCGGTCAGAGCAGTATTCTGAAAAATCAAACCCGTAAAAGCTGATATGCGATGAGATCTGCCTGAATTCACCATCTAACGAAACGACCGAATCAAGAACAGGTATTTCTTTCGTATAGACCAGCACTTTGGACCTTCCGTTCTGAACGACAATATAGGAGCCGTGTACCTCTGTTACCCTGCCGCAGGTGATCTCTGGCACCTCTTTCCGGTAAACAGGAATGCAGAACAGTAATAATAACAGCGTTATCAATAGGAACGAAGTATCATGAGTACGTTCATACCATATACAGCCGAGCAGAAACGCAGCGGGTACCGGTATATGACGGCAGAATACAAGGAACACAAATACGATAAATGCCGCAAATAAGGCATGTTCCCTGATCGTTTTCACAGGATGATCATGGCCTTGATCTTCTCCAGCTTAGCCGGACCGATCCCTTTCACATTTGTCAGTTCATCGATCGACCGGAACAAGCCGTTTGTTTCCCGGTAATCGATGATCTTCTGTGCGGTGCTCTTTCCGATCCCGGGCAGGATACACAGTTGTTCCAGAGAAGCGGTATTGATCGATACCTTTGATAATACTTCATCGGCCTTTCCGGGTATGTTCAGCACATCATGGTCCTTCAGGATGGTCTGAGGGTTCAATGCTCCCGTATCGGCATCATCCAGCAGTCCTGCCTGTTTCAGTGCGTCACCAACACTGGAATACAGCGGCAGTTCCATTTCTCCTGGTGTTTCCACTTCCCCGTTTACCGTGATCCGGATCGTGTCTTTTTTGAGATCATATATATGATATGGCCTGATCCCCGCCCAGCCTGCCGTGAACAGCAGGACAATAAAAATAAGCAGTGGTTTCATGGGATAAACCTCCTGCTTATCATTTACGTCAGATTCTGATGATTTCCGCTTATTTCAGGTTGAGGATCTCAACTTCATAAGGGATCTTAGCCGGGATCTCAACGATACTGCCTACTGACTTCTCCAGGATCGCCTGGGCAAGCGGTGTCTCGTTGGAAAGCTTTCCGTTGAGCGGATCTGCTTCTGTTGAACCGACGATACGGAATGTCTGTTCTTCCTTTGTGTCAAGGAACAGCAGTGTAACTTCTGAACCGATATGTACAGTCTTGGAACCTGTCTTGGCTGTTGTGTCGATCAGTTCATAATGCTGAAGCATATTTTCAAGCTGAAGGATCCTGGATTCGACCTGAGCCTGCATATCTCTGGCAGCATCATAGTCAGCATTTTCGGAAAGGTCACCGAGTGCGCGTGCTTCCTTCAGTTCTGCCTTAACTTCTTCTCTGACAACGTGGACAAGATGCTCATATTCGTCCTGCAGTTTTTTCAAACCTTCTTCGGTTACATAAATTTTCTCTTCTGCCATGTTTTAACTCCTTTTTTGCCCGAACATTATAACATTGTGTGATGTATGATGCTACTGATTTTTGTAACCAGCAGATCGATTGCCACCTGATTTGAACCGCCTTCCGGAATAATGATATCCGCATAGCGCTTGCTCGGCTCGATGAACTGTTCGTGCATCACACGTACCGTGCTGACATACTGGTTGACGACGGAATCGACCGTTCTGCCGCGTTCATTGACATCTCTGAGGAGACGTCTGATGAAACGGATATCGGCAGCAGTATCAACGAAGATCTTGATTGACTCAAACTCACGCAGACGCTCATCTTCCAGTACAAACAATCCTTCCAGAACGATAACGTCTGCCGGGTGGCACAGTTCCGTAACATCACTTCTCGTATGATTTACAAAGTCATATGTCGGTTTGCTGATCGTTCTGCCGTTCAGAAGTTCAGTCAGATGTTTCATCAGCAGATCATTGTCAAACGCGAACGGATGATCGTAATTCGTTTTGATGCGTTCTTCCATCGGCTTTTCCGACTGGTCCTTATAATAGTCATCCTGACGGATGATCAGTACGGATTTCCTGTCGGAGAATGTTTCCTGAATCCTTCTTGCGATCGTTGTTTTTCCGGAAGCACTTCCTCCGGCAATACCGATAATAATAGGCTTTTCCATACCAACCTCCGTTTTTATGTTCACTGCTTCTGTAAGCTGACCGGATGAATCATAAGTCAGCCGCAGATGAAACTGCTCATGACTGTGCTCAAGCATCTGCCTGAGATAGATCCTGTCGCCTTCCCACAGATTCAGGTCCATGATCTTTGTTTCGTCGATCCACGCAAGCGTACCTTCGGTACACTCTGTCTCTTTTCCGCTGAAATCACTGCATGTATAGACCCAGATCCGTTCGCTCTCAACACCTTCATAGATGAAATCAAGCATACCGGCATAAACCAGCTTTCCTGCTTCATAACCGGTCTCTTCAAGGATCTCACGCTTCACACACTGTTCGGGTGTTTCACCCTGTTCGAATTTGCCGCCGACTCCGATCCATTTACCTTCATTGACATCATTCTGCTTTTTGTTTCTCAGCAGCATCAGCCACTTTCCGTCCCGGATCAGGTAGGCCTGTGTACTATAGATCATCTCAGATACTTATTGACATTGGCCTCATGTTCTTCCAATGTCTTCGCATAATAGACGGTACCATCCCCGTACACATCAGCCATGAAGAAATAATAATCATGCTTCGCGGGATTCAGCACAGCATTGATCGCCTCGGCACCGGGATTCTCGATCGGTCCCGGAGGCAGTCCCATATACATATATGTATTGTACGGAGAATCAAATGTCGGATTCATTTCACATGCCTGCCAGTTATCATCCTGTGTGATATCAAGCGCATAGCATACCGTTACACTGGACTGCAGCGGCATATCCGTTTTCATGCGGTTGTAGAACACACCGGCGATCTTCTTCATATCCTCAGGCAGACCCGATTCATACTGGATGATAGATGCCAGTGTATACAGCTCATGAATATTCAGGTCGGACTTCTTCATCTGTGAAGCATACTGATTGTATACATTCAGAGATTCATCCAGGATCTTCTCGGTAACTTCCTCAGCAGTCGTATCCCGGAAGAAACGGTATGTATTCGGTGCCAGATAGCCTTCCAGCAGGATCCTCACATCGTCGTCAAACATATCCTCTGTCAGGAACGGATAACGGTTCATCAGAGACCTTACATACGTCTCATCATTCCAGAGCGCAAGCAGTTCTTCTGCAGTCACCTTGGTCTGATCGCCGATCTTGGACGCGATATGCTTTGCCCAGTCACCCTCGATGATCGTTACGATCGCTTCATCCACGATAGCAGCCAGCGGATCATTCAGCGTACGGAAGATCTGGTCGGTATCCCATGTGGGATCAAGCAGATATTCGCCCGCTTTGACATCCGTCAGTTCATTCATCCTGACATACAGATAGCTGTATCCCGCATCATTGATCAGCCCGGCTTTTTCAAGATTTGAAGCGACCGTTCTGGCCGAATCACCGGCATTGACGGTGAACAGGACATTCTCACCGAGCTCCTGCGCAGGCTTGAGCGCTTTTTTATAGTTGTGGAAGAGAATACCGCATACCGCCAGAAGTACGACCAGCAGCAGGACCAGTATCCGGCCTACCCTCAGCGTACGTTTCTTATGCTTTGCCATCGGGTTCTTCTTCCTCTTCAAATGCGCTCAGAACTTCTGCGCACATCTCGACCATATCGGGATCCTCGACCTCGTTGAGGTTTCCCTCATCGTCATACAGATACGCGTAAACATTCCCTTCTTCATCTTCGGGATCGTAGACAAGAACAAAGTGATTGTTTTTGTCATCGTCGAATGTCAGCAGGATCTGCATCACGTATTCATTTCCGTTTTCATCAATAATCGTCAGCTGTGTATTATCCATACTCTTACCTCATAACAAAAGGCGGAAATAATCACGCCTTTAACTGTGTGCATCCAGCCAGCTCTGCAGTATCTGAACTGCCGCCATCTGGTCTATGATCTTTTTTCTTTTTTTCCTTGAGACGTCTGCCTGGATCAGGATCCGCTCAGCAGCCGCTGTCGTCAGACGCTCATCCCAGAGGTCCACTTCAAGTCCCGTCCGTTCTTCAAGCATCGCTTTGAACTGTTCGGATGCCTGAGCACGGATGCCGATATCACCGTTCATGTGCTTCGGATATCCGAGAACGATCTTCCCGGGCTGTTCGCGCTTGATAACCTCAGTTACCTTATCCAGGGCCATTTCATAGTTTTCGCTGTCAAAACGAACAGTTTCCACTGCCCTGGCTACAATGCCCATCGGGTCACTTAAAGCGATCCCGCACGTAACCGTACCGAGATCCAGACCCATGACGCGCATCAGCATTTACTGGTGTTCCTCCAGATAGAAACGTACCAGCTCTTCGATGATCTCATGACGTTCAACAGACTGTATGATGCCGCGGGCATTTTTATGACTTGAAATATATGCCGGATCATTTGAAATCAGATAACCGGCCAACTGGTTGATCGCGTTGTAACCGCGTTCATCAAGTGCCTCTTCTACCAGCTGAAGAACCTTGCAGATGTTCTGACGCCTTACTTCATCTGCATTAAAACTAACTGTAGGCGAAATATCATTCACTGCCATAATCGATACGCTCCTTTGAAATTATTGTAGACCAAACATTCTGAAAAGTATATGAAAAAACTTACACAAAAAGACGGCAATTATTAATATTGCCGTCCATTCTGTTTAAACAATTATTCAGGCTTTGGCGATCAGTTCCTTCACTGCGTTCAATGCATCAGGCAGTGCTGCAGCATCTCTGCCGCCGGCCTGAGCCATGTCAGGACGTCCGCCGCCCTTGCCGCCGGTGATCTCAGCTGCTTTGCGCACGAGGTCGCCTGCCTTGAGGCCTTTGGCAATGGATGCCTTGTTGGCTGCGCAGACAAACGTGATCTTCTCGCCGTCCTTGTTCGTCAGGAAGACGATGCCGTCAAGTCTGTTTCTCAGCATATCGGCATAGTTCTTGAGCGCTGTAGGATCCATACCCTCGGTATTCATGAAGAGTACCTTTGTGCCGTTCAGTGTTTCAGCCGCATTCAGCGCGCTGTCTGCGGAAGCAGTCATTGCCTTCTGCTTTGCTTCATTGTTTTCACGCTTCAGAGCAGCGTTTTCTTCAACCAGGGACTGGATGCGTTCCTTCAGGAGCTGCCAGTTCTGGACCTTCAGCATGCGTGCTGTTTCGATCAGATATTCCTCTTCATGCTTGAAATCATTGTAAGCTGCCATCTGTGTCTTGCTGGTGATACGGCGGATACCTGAACCGATCGATTCTTCGGAAACGATCTTGTATACACCAAGCTGGCTCAGTTCACTGACATGCGTGCCGCCGCAGAATTCCTTGGAGAAGTCACCCATGGAAACGACTCTGACACTGTCGCCATACTTCTCATCGAACAGTGCGATCGCGCCTGTATTCTTTGCGTCTTCCAGGCTCATGACTTCAGTTGTTACCTTTGCATTTTCCTGGATCTTCTCATTGACAATACGCTCAACTTCTTTGAGCTGCTCTTCACTGACCTTTTCATAGTGCGTGAAGTCGAATCTTGCGTAATCCGGGCAGTTGTAAGAACCGGCCTGGGCAACATGGCTGCCAAGGACCTGTCTCAGCGCGGACTGCAGCAGATGCAGTGAGGAATGGTTTGCCCTCGTACGCTCACGTGCTTCAAAGTCATATTTACCATGTACCTTGTCTCCGATACTCAGAGTGCCTTCAACATGCTCAATATGATGCATCGGCTGCTTGTGCGGTGCCTTCTGGACATCGGTGACCCTGCAGGAGAATGTATCGTTCCACAGCGTACCTGTATCAGCGCACTGTCCGCCTGATTCCGCATAGAAGCATGTTTCCTTCAGAATGACATCGCCTTCACCTTCGAGGAATTCGACTTTGACGCCGTCCTTGAAGAGACCAATAACCTCACTGAAGCATTCACGGTCCGTATAGCCTGTGAATACGCTCTCTTCTTCAAAGTCCATCAGATCCTTGGACTGCTTGCCCATGGACTGCTGGTCACCGCGTGATTCACGTGCCCTTCTCTTCTGTTCAGCCATTTCCTTTTCGAAGCCTTCCAGGTCAACCGTATATCCGTTGTCTTCAGCGATCTCGGCTGTCAGTTCTTTCGGGAATCCGTATGTGTCATACAGCCTGAAGACGACATCGCCTGGCAGAAGCTTGTTTTCAGCGTGTTTTTTCAGTTCGTCATTCAGCAATGCTTCACCGTTGACCAGTGTCTTATGGAAGCTTTCTTCCTCTGTCTTTACCAGCCGTTCGATCAGGGATACTTTGTCAAGAACATACGGATAATAATCCTTCATGATCTCGGCAACGACTCTGACTAGCTTGTACATGAAGCTTCCCTGGATTTCAAGTTTGATGCCGTATCTGACAGCTCTTCTCAGGACACGCCTCAGGACATAACCGCGTCCTTCATTTGAAAACGTCGCGCCGTCCGCCAGGGCAAACGTAACAGTACGGATATGGTCAGCGATCACACGGTAAGCCATCTTGTACTCCGGATCACTGTACGGATGCTTTGAGAATGTCTCCGTTTCATGGATGATAGGAAGGAAGAGATCAGTATCAAAATTTGTCTCACCATCCTGGATCAGGCAGACAAGGCGTTCGAGTCCCATACCGGTATCGATATTCTTCTGAGGAAGTTCCTTATAGTCTTTACGGTCTACACCCTCCTTGGCATCATACTGGGAAAAGACGTTGTTCCAGACTTCGATGTAACGATCATTTTCCATTTCATCGAAGAACAGTTTTTCACCGATACCTTCCGGATCGTATTTAGGACCTCTGTCGTAATAGATCTCAGAGTCGGGACCGCATGGTCCTTCACCAATCTCCCAATAATTGTCATATGACCTTAAGATATGAGAAGGATCAAGACCAATCTCTTCCGTCCAGATCTTATATGTTTCTTCATCATCCGGATATATCGTTACATAGATCCTTTTCGGGTCAAATCCTATCCATTCCGGAGAAGTCAGAAACTCCCAGGACATCTTAAGTGATTCTTCCTTGAAATAGTCGCCTATCGACCAGTTTCCAAGCATTTCAAAGAAAGTGTGATGTCTGCTAGTCCTGCCTACATTTTCGATATCGTTAGTTCTGATGCACTTCTGGGCATTGGCTATCCTGTTGCATCTCGGTTTTTCTCTGCCGTCCAGATACTTCTTCAGGGCAGCTACACCGGCATTTATCCATAGCAAAGTAGGATCGTTTACCGGAATAAGGGATGCGCCAGGTTCAATCATGTGGCCTTTGGACTTGAAATAGTCCAGAAACATCTGTCTAACCTGGTTTCCTGTCAGTTGTTTGTCAGTCATTTTTGTTATCCTCCAATAAAAAATTCCTGTGAAAATATCACAGGAACGCTTGTGCGCGGTACCATCCTGATTCGTATCCGCATGGGATACGCTCTTAATTGACCCGTAACGTGGGGAACGGTGCTGATTAGGCACTCTCGGAAGCAGCTTCATGATCCCGTCCACAGGGCTTTCACCGGCCGCCCTTTCTCTGAAGTGACCTGGAGATCATTACTAACCTTCGTCTGCGATTTCCACGCTATGATAACACAAATTATCCGGAACAGAAAGAAAAATCACAGCATCGGTGCAACCATTCGCGCAAATCTTCCGACGATACGCTCAAACAGCTTCTGTCCGTTGATCTCTTCCATCGTAACCTCATGGCATTCAGCAAGCGTATCCATGAAGTCCTGTTCGATCTGTTCGATGCATGAAGAACCATACAGATATGTAGCGCATTCAAAATGGTGGTACAGACTTCTGAAGTCCAGGTTGATCGTTCCGACAACAGCCTTGATGTCATCAGAGACAAAGACCTTTGCATGAACGAAGCCCGGTGTATATGTGTAGATCCTGACACCCGCCTCTTTCAGTATCCTGAAATATGTCTTGGCAAGCTGGTAAACGACCTTCTTGTCAGGGATGCCCGGCAGGATGAGCCTGACATCGATGCCCTTCAGGGCAGCAGTGCGCAGGGCCATGATCATCTCATCATCCAGGATCAGATACGGGGACATGATATGCACATATCTGCCTGCCTGATACAGAAAGTCCATGTAGACCGACTGTCCTGCCCTGAAATCATCGAACGGATTATCGCCATACGGCATCACGTAACCGTCGGATGTGACAGGAACAGGCTTTTCCCTGAGATAATCAGCGACTTTCTTTTCACGTTCTGTCAGATTCCACATTTCAAGGAACATCAGGGTGAAGCTTTGAACAGCATCGCCTTCCAGTCTGATCGCCGTATCCTTCCAGTGACCGAACCGTTCGATATGATTGATATATTCATCCGCGAGATTGACGCCGCCGTTATACGCGATCTGGTTATCGATCACCAGGATCTTGCGGTGATCACGGTAGTTATAGCTGGTCGACAGCACGGGCGTCAGCGGTGAGAACATCTTGCACTGGATACCAAGTTTTCTGAGCCTCTCGGGATAATTATGCGGGAGCGTTGAAAACTCACATGTACCGTCATACATGACCCTGACTTCAACACCTGCTTTTACCTTCTGAGCAAGGATATTCAGGACACTGCCCCACATCAGTCCTTCATCAATGATGAAGTATTCCATGAAGATGAATCTCTGTGCCTTTTCAAGATCCTTCAGCATATCCTTCCATTTATACTCCCCAAGCGGATAATACTTTACCGAAGTATTCTGGAAGACGGGATAGTTGCCGGTACTGCTGACATAAGCAGCCGTGCCGCCTGCGTCTGAATCAAGCTGTCTCAGTTCCTTCTGGGCATTGTTTTCCTCATTCAGATAATCCCTGCTGATATCACGCTCGTTTCTGAAATAGCTCTTGATCCCGATAAACCCGAAATCCAGTCTCGTATAAAGATAAAGAAGCGCACCGATCACAGGGATCGCTGAAATGATCAGCAGCCAGGTGATCTTACCGGAGGAGTCCATTTTGGAATTAACAAGGTAAATGATCACCAGGACATCAAATATAAAGATGCCAGCCGTAAGCGTAGAAAGCCAGTTATAGAACTGCTGCATCAGCGAAATAACGATCAATACACTGATCAGCAGCAGTACAAGTATGATCGATGTCCAGCTGAACAGGATCCTGCCGATCTTGGGGACTTTTTTTACCAGTTTGATCACTTTAATATCTTCATTCTGTTCCATAATGCACCTCTGAAACATTTTCATTCAATGAAATATTTTACATCCGTAAATTGACCTGTTTATATTATCATAAACGATGTGCGTAAAATTGTGAATGCTGCAGAACTGCACTTATTATAAGACCGAATGATAGCATAAACTTTAAAAATGCGTGGAATGATAAAATCATCCGAAAATAATGTAAAAATTAATCGCTCTGCATATACTGCCGATCACTAATTAAAGAATAATAAGCCTGATAAAGATTGACCCTTTCAAGTACTTGAAATATAATAAAAGCCGTGAAAAATTTACATATAGGAGTTGAAAATATGAAGAAATTAACCTCAATGGTACTTGCTGCAGCAGCTGCAGTCAGTATGACTGCGTGCTCATCAGGCAGTCCCTCAGGCAGCAACAGTAATTCAGGAGGAGAAGAAAGCGATACATATCTGGTCGGTATCTGCCAGCTTGTACAGCACGTTGCCCTGGATGCGGCAACCCAGGGTTTTATGGATGCGCTGACCGATGAATTCGGCGACAAAGTCGAATTCGACAAGCAGAACGCTTCCGGTGATCCCGCAACATGCACGATGATCGCCAATCAGTTTGTCAGTGAAAAGGTCGACCTGATGCTTGCCAACGCTACACCTGCCCTTCAGGCAGCTGCTTCCGCTACCGACAGTATTCCTGTTCTCGGTACATCCATTACAGAATACGGCGTAGCACTCGGCATCGATAATTTCAACGGAACAGTCGGAACGAATGTTTCCGGTACATCCGACCTCGCACCGCTCGGCCAGCAGGCTGAAATGTTCGACGAACTGCTGCCTGACGCAAAGAACATCGGTATTCTTTACTGCTCTGCGGAAGCAAACTCCGTATATCAGGCAGAAGAAGTCAAAAAAGCACTTGAAACACTCGGTAAGACTGTAACGGTCTATACATTCTCCGATTCCAACGATGTTGCAAGCGTTACGGCAACAGCCTGCAATGAAAACGACGCGCTGTATATCCCGACAGACAACACAGCCGCTTCCTCTGCTGAAGCGATCAACAATGTTGCCCTGCCGGCAGGTACACCGATTATTGCCGGTGAGGAAGGTCTGTGCAAAGGATGCGGTATCGCATCACTTTCCATCGACTACTATGAACTCGGAAGAGCTACCGGAGCAATGGCAGTACGTGTCCTCAAGGGTGAAGACATCTCTGCTATGCCGATCGAGTATTATCAGAATCCGGTCAAAAAATACAACGCCGAACTCTGCAAAGAACTCGGCATCACAGTTCCGTCCGACTACACTGCTATCGAGTAACATAACTATAAAGCCGGTCAACCCAGGGGAGCTGCTTGCTCCCCTGTTCTGTCTATATACGATACATAACTGTTTGGAGGAAATATGAATGTAATGATTGCGGCAAGAGGCGCGCTCAGATTCAGCGATCTGCTGGGCAATATGCCTGCCGGTATTGCACAAGGTATTATATGGGGCATCATGGCACTGGGACTGTACATCACCTACCGTCTGCTGCAGGTATCCGACCTTTCGGTTGACGGTACGTTTACAACAGGCGGCGCTGTAACAGTCATGCTGATCCTGGCCGGCTGGAACCCGATCGCTGCAGTGTGCGCAGCATTCGCTGCAGGAATGGCAGCCGGAACATGTACCGGACTGCTTCATACACTGCTCGGGATCCCCGCGATCCTGTCCGGTATCCTGACACAGTTTGCTTTATGGTCAGTCAACCTTGCGATCATGGGCTTTGCCGCAAACAAAGCGCTGAACGTATCCAAATTCACATTGATGATCAGTTCGAGAAATATCCAGATGGCGATCATCACAGGCATCATAGTTGCGGTCGTGCTGATCGGCATCATGTACTGGTATTTCGGAACGGAACACGGTTCCGCAATGCGTGCGACCGGATGCAATCCCGAGATGGCAAAGGCTCAGGGCATCAACATCAGTGTCATGAAGGTGATCGGACTTGCGCTTTCCAACGGGATCGTCGCATTCTCCGGCGGACTGATGGCCCAGTTCCAGGGATTTGCGGATATCAATATGGGTAAAGGCGCGATCGTCATCGGCCTGGCAGCTGTCATCATCGGTGAAGTTGCCGGTGATGCCATTGCCGGCAAGAAACTGAACTTTGCAGGCCGTCTCTCATTTGTAGTCGTGGGCGGTATCCTCTATTATCTGACAGTTGTGATCGTCCTCTGGCTGCGTCTGAATTCCAACATGCTGAAGTTCTTTACGGCGATCATCGTTGCAGTATTCCTTGCGATCCCCAATATCACAAGCTACTCCAAGAACTCCTTCAGCAAAGCAGGTAAGAATTCACTGAAATACGTGAACGGAAAAGAGAACTGATCATGAGTACGATGCTGGAACTTACGGGAGTCAATAAAACATTCAATCCCGGAACGATCAATGAGAAGCAGGCGCTTCTGGATATCAATCTGAAAATGGAAGACGGTGACTTCGTCACTGTGATCGGCGGCAACGGTGCCGGCAAATCGACGATGCTGAATGCAGTTGCAGGTGTATGGCCGATCGATACCGGTTCGATCATTATCGGCGGCGAAAACGTGACCGCCCTGCCCGATTACAAACGTGCGCACCTGATCGGCAGAGTTTTCCAGGACCCGATGATGGGTACGGCAACGACCATGCAGATCGAAGAAAACCTGGCGCTTGCCGCAAGACGCGGCAAAACAAGAACATTGAGATGGCAGGTAACAGACAAGGAACGCGAAGAATATCGTGAGCGCCTGAAGATCCTAGGGCTCGGCCTGGAAGACAGGCTGACGCAGAAGGTCGGACTTCTCTCCGGCGGTCAGCGTCAGGCACTGACCCTGCTGATGGCTTCCCTCAGGAAACCGAAGCTTCTGCTGCTTGACGAACATACAGCAGCGCTCGATCCGAAAACAGCAAAAAAGGTCCTTGAGATCACACGTGAGATCGTCGAAAAAGATCACCTGACCGCATTGATGGTCACACATAATATGCGTGACGCGATCCAGACAGGCAACCGTCTGATCATGATGTATGAAGGAAGGATCCTCTATGATATCAGCGGTGAGGAAAAGAAGAACCTGACTGTCGAAGATCTGATGTATAAATTCGAAGAGGCAAGCGGTGAAGAATTCTCGGATGATAAATCCCTGCTTTCCAAATAAAATACAGACTGTATCGCTCATATGATACAGTCTGTTTTCTTTCAGCCTTTTATTTCGTAGAGATAATGATACAGAGCTCCGATCATATTGGCATCATTGCCGAACGTGCATCTGACGACTTCAGGACGTGTTGCGGGGGTCCTGTGCGCATATGCTTCTTCATACAGCTCATCCATCTTTTTGTTGAGTGTATCGATCAGAAGATCCTGCTTGGAGATGCCGCCGCCGACCGCAACTTTCTGTACATCCAGGATCAGCTGCAGTGAATGGAGTGAAGTTGCCATTGCTGTGCAGAATTCGTCCAGTACCTGCAATGCCTCTTCTTCACCGGCATTCGCGTTTGCAAAGAAGATACGTCCGTTCAGCTCATCAGGGTCCATCCCTTTTACCTGTGCATAGCGGCCGATCAATGCGGATGTACTTCCGGCCCTGGCCCAGACGACCTTACTTGTGTACTTTTCCGTCCATAGCGTACTGACACCTGAGAACTCGCCTGCCGCAAATGTCGTACCTCTGTACAGATGACCATCGATGATAAGCGCGCCGCCGATCCCGGTACCGAGCGTCATGACGATTCCGTTCTGAATACCCTTCATGGATCCTTTCCAGAGTTCTGCCAGTGCTGCAGCCTTCGCATCATTCTCACAGCAGAATTCGACAGGGCATCTGTCTTTCAGCAGTGCCTTCATGTCGC
>JAFOMZ010000012.1 GCA_017421125.1 Solobacterium sp. | reverse complement strand
GCCGAGTTCTCCGGCGATCATGAAGGCCAGTATGACCCAGAGTCCGGCCGTCAGAAGTGAAAGCAGGAACTGCATGATACTGACGTCCATTTTCACCCTTTCCATCATCTTCTGTGCCACGCCCTGAATAATCTTAATGAGTTTCTTCCCCACCAAGAAGATTACGATACTGATCACAAGGTGAATCAGGAACTCCAGAGCCATCGGCTCAATCTGTTTCAGAAAAGCGGTAAATTGATTAACTTCTTCAGTAATAGGCATGATAATATCCTCCAGACTTTACAATAAGCAATTTAACACTTTAGTGTCAGCGCTTCAAGCAATCATTATTGATTGGAAGTTTCAGAACCGGTCAGACTGCCTCTTCTTTTCTTCCTGTCCGTCCTCAGCTGTCTGCCAGGACGAATAAACAATGCTGGACACACATTCCGCATTTGTCATTTGATTTCAGAATCCGCCGACAAGGATCGTTGGATCCAGTTCGGTGATCTTGGATGAGAATTCATTATAGATCGCTTCATGATCCGGCAGGAGTTCTTCTGTCAGATCGCTGAAGGGATATACCCTGAAGTTGTAGAAATGACCACCGATGATGTCATACTTGGTATAGATCAGATCGGCTCTGGCATCGGATAATGAGATCTCGCTGACGCCGTCCGTTACCGTCTTTGTTATGGTAACGCCGCCGATCATGCCGATGATGCGCGGCAGCTGGTCCTGGGCACTGACCATGTTGCCGAGTGAATAGTAGACGATCGTCTTTCCGTCATTGAGCCACTGGATCGGTTCGATGACATGCGGATGACATCCGATGATGATATCCGCCCCCGCATCGGACAGCTGCTGTGCCAGAGAGAGCTGTTCTTCATTGACATCCATGCTGTACTCCGTGCCCCAGTGCATGCATATGATCACGACATCCGAGACTTCCTTTGCCTGTCTCACCTTTTCCAGCATTTCTTCTTCATGTCCTGGATACAGATTGACAAGGTATTCCTTGCCGGCAGGCGGTTCCAGACCGTTGCAGCCATAGGTGTAGGCCAGGAATGTATAGGTGATGCCGTTGACTTCATATACGGGAAGCGCCTGCTGGGCTTCCGGGCTGTCAAACGTACCTGTCATGTGGACGCCCAGATCTTCTTTGCTTTTCCAGTAGGCAGTCGATCTCAGGATACCCGTTTCATCCATGTCCAGGCTGTGGTTGTTGGCTGTCGACACCAGATTGAAGCCGTAGTCTACCATCGTATCGCCGAATTCCTGCGGTGTATTGAAGCGGGGATATGAAGACAGTCCCATCTCCGTACCTCCCAGGATCGTTTCCTGGTTGTAATAGCGCAGATCATAGTCCTCTGCCAGGGTCTTCATGTTTTTCATGATCTCATGGAAGTCATACGTCCCGTTGGGCTGCTGGGCACAGTAATATACGGCACCATGGATGAGGGCATCTCCTGCCATGAACAGCTTTGCCTGATATGTTTCAACGACGGGCTCTGCGCTCTCTGCGGGAACTGTTTCGGCAGTCTCTGCTGTCTGCTGCGGTGCCGGTTCTTTTCCTCTGCCTGCAAGTGAAGCGATCACTTTGGCGGGAATGCCGATGATCAGTGCCGCAGCTATGATCAGGATCAGCAAACGGTCAGCCCGTAATTTACGTTTTTTCTTCATCTGGGAATCCACCTTTTCTGTAACGAAGATCAGATCTGTAAGATTTTCAAAATAACTATTCCATTTTTGTTTTGTCTTTGCTATAATGTCTTAGCCGCAAAAGCGGGATGTAGCACAGCTTGGTAGCGCGCTTCGTTCGGGACGAAGAGGTCATGGGTTCGAATCCCGTCATCCCGACCTAAGGGAACCGCAGAAATGCGGTTTTTTCTTTTTCTGTATTTATGCAGAAGCTTTTTTCTTCTGTGAAGTACGTTTCTTCGGCCTGTTCGTAAACATATTGAGCCATATGCTCAGGATCATAATGACCGGGATCTGGATCAGTTTTGATGCAGTACCGGGGATAAACAGTGCTGCCACAAACATAACAGGATACTGCCAGAGATAGATCTCATAGCTGTATTTGCTGAAGAAATTGCTGATGCTGTTGTCCAGCAGCCTGCCGGTCGTTGTTGTACCGGAGGACAGCAGCCAGACGATCACACATACAAGGACCGTATAGGCATTGATGCCGATCAGGTAGATCCACCTGTCCGTACCGCTGACCATGGCATACATGACAATGGTCAGGATCACAAACAGAAGAACCGGCAGGAACGGGTTGATCCTTTTCAAAGGATTACGCAGTCTTCCCTTTGCCTGCAGGATTCCCAGCAGTGCGCCTGCCAGCAGTGCAAAGACCCTGATATGCGTTGCATAATAGACCGCCGTAATATTCACACCCAGCAATGTACACACGGGCATGATCAGTGCTGAAATGACTGTCAGCAACAGCAGTACCGCTTCCGTTACCCGCTGTCTTCTGGTCACGGCATACAGAACCGGCCATACCAGTTCAAACTGGATCAGGATCGCAATATACCAGAGGTGCGTGAACGGGGACTGGTTTGCCAGATTGGCAAAGTAATCCGCGTTGGCACTGATCTGCCAGTAGTTGTTGTATCCGAGCAGGACGCTGGTCACTTCCGCCTGGGTATTGGACAGTCTGGAAGGATCCTTGAGCGTCAGCACGCCGATCGTACTGAACAGTACGATGAGCAGTGCCGGGTAGATCCTGACAAATCTTCTTGCATAATATGAACCGATACGGAATGAAGGTCTCGTCACAGTGGAATATGCTGTCAGGAATCCGCTGATCACAAAGAATATGACCACACCGAAAAAGCCTCCCCTGACGACCGCAGGAAAAGTATGGTACAGCAGAACACCCAGCAGTGCCAGCGTCCTGAGTCCGTTAAAACCTGAAATTACCCGTCTGGTCTTCTTTCGGCCCTTCATATCTGCAACCCTTAAATCCGTTCTTCTCTCTGTATGGAATGAGCAGTTCGTTATTGATCGTTTCCGCGATCAGATCCGCCAGTGCCCTGGAACCTTCTTCATTCGGATGAAGCCAGTCCGACAGCATGTATTCCGGATGCTCCGTAGCCAGCTTGTTCCAGTCGACCATATAGACATTGTCCTTGCCCTGCCTGAACTGTTCAAATACCGCGTTCGCATTATTTGCCACACCGAATGTATTCAGCCAGAATGTCGGTGTGTCACCCGCATGGGAATAAACCTTTTCACAATCCGCGACACTGATCTCAGCGACATTCGTCAGCAGCCCAATCACCAGTACATCACCGATCTGGTGCTGCTGTTCAAGCTGTGCCAGCGACTGTTCGCCTTCAAAGATCGTCCTGCCGAACCTTGCGTCGATATACGCGTTCGGGAACCGTTCATACAGCTGCGGAAGCGCAGCAGTCACAACGGAGTCCCCTTCGATCGTCAGGCTCATTGTCGTTGAGTCTTCGTACCATTTCCAGGAAGCGCTCTCTGCTTCCTTCCAGAGCTTTGCACATGGATCCTCCGGTTTGACCTGGGCAGGTGCCGCGTGTGAATTGTTCTGGTTCTGCTTTCTGGATTCTGCCATTTCCTGGTTCTTCCTCAGCATTTCCTCGATCGCTTCCTGATTGGCGTGTGCCTTCGGTGCCGCAACAAAAAAACCATAAACACCGTATCCGCAAAGAAATACCATGCAAATGGTCAAGAGATAATATAGTGCATTTCGCCAGGTACGATTCATATGAAGACATCATACCTCAAATGAGTTGATAACGGTAGATTTCCTTTACTGTTTCTCCCCGTTTATACAGCCAGTGCCAGGCAGGCACATCTGTTGTTTCAAGCAGTGTTCCGTTAAGCTTCTGCAGTGTGCGCTTTGAAGCGGGATTGTCCGGGGAACATGTGATCAGCAGCGATTCCATGTGATAGACATCCCTTGCCTGCTGCATCATCAGCAGACTTGCGTCATAGGCATACGAATGACCGCGCCATGGCGCATGGATCCTGTATCCAATATTCCCGGCGTAGTACAGTTCTTCGTCCATTCCGATCCTCAGGTCACAGTTGCCGATGACTTCATTCGTGTCGTGCAGCACGATGTGATACAGCACGGAAGGAATGAAATGGTTTTCTGCGTTTCCTTTGACCTTGCGGATGACGACCAGATCGATCCGTTCACCCGGAATGCGTTCCTTTGGTTTGAAAAACAGTAAGTTCATATGGCTCCGATGAATTAATCATACTCCTGATTTGAAGAAAAAGCCGCTGTTGATCAATCTGCAGCGGCTGCGATGATATCGAGATAGATCTTTTTGAGTTCTGCTTTCTGCTCATCGTTCATCATTGCGTCATTGTCTTCCGGGTCAAAACTTTTGACCAGTGAGAGATGATGTCCGACGATCTCTCCCTCTTTGACGCCGATAACTTCGGGAACCTTGAAGACAGGATTGCCTGTCTCGGCATCCTTCTCAAAAATGCTGTTGATGTATGATTCCAGAGTGTCATAGGATTCCTTGGATGTCGGAAGATTGACATCGATGTAATACACGGTAACACCCATCTGCTTCGCAGCTTCATTCAGGATCGGTACCGCGCGCTGGCACCACCAGCAGCCTTCCCTTCCGTAATACAGGATCCCGCTTCCCTTTTCCGAGAACATCTTTACGGATTCCGCCAGGGTGATCTCAATAAATGCCGGATCATCGTCTTCCAGGAATTCATATCCGTCCATGACCAGGGGAAGCGTTTCAAACTCCACGGGATTGGTAATGGTTACCGGGGTGGGTTCCGAATCTTTATTTCCGCCTTTGCTGCAGGCGGTCAGTGATACAGCAGCCAGGACAACTGCCATTAATAGTTTTTTCATCTTCTGTACCTTCTTTTACGTACGACAG